>CAZZND010000027.1:0-26435 GCA_964655465.1 uncultured Actinomycetes bacterium | reverse complement strand
CGTGAGCTCGTAGCGATCGACGAGCAGGGTCTCGGAACCCCATCCGCGTTCGGCCAGGTGGTAGGCGATCGAGGCCCCGGCGACCCCGCCGCCGATGATGACCGCGCGGAACGACTCGGCCACTACGGGGGTGCTCCGGCGGCCTCGAGCAGCTCGTCCAACGGCAGCGCGGCCGCGTTGCCGAGCAGCCTGGCGAAGTGGCGGTCGGCGTAGGCGTCGAAGTCCTCGTCGAGCTTCGAGATCGCCTGCTGGACGACGCCCCACATCGCCTCGCGATAGTCCGACATGATCCGCATCAGCGCGAGGCGGGCGCGGTGACGGTCGCGGACCTCGCCGTACACGTGACGCAGCAGGGCCTCCTGCGCGACGTCGTCCAGGTCATTGTTGACCGCCAGGTTGCCGAGGTCGAAGAAGGGGTCACCCATGCCCGCGTACTCGTAGTCGACGATCCACACGTGCTCGCCGTCGCGCAGGAAGTTCGCGTTCAGCAGGTCGTTGTGACACGGGGTCAGCGGCGACGGGTTCACGGCGAACGCGTCCTCGATACGGGTCGCCACCGCGTGCGCCTCGTCGTAGGCGGGGGGTGCGTCGACCCCGCGGAGCTCGGCGACCTCGCGGTACTGCTCGACGATCCGGAAGACCGGGAACGACGAGGGGATCGGAGGACCGGCGTGGAAGGCGCGCAACGACCGCGTGACGAGCCCCAGCACGTGGTCGTCGCGCAGGTCCTGCATCGGGATGTGCGTTCCCTCGACGAACCGGGTCACGAAGCAGCCGGTCTTGGGCAGGAACGCGACGACCTCGGGCCCGACGCCGACCTGGGCGGCCGCGGTCGCCGCGCGGTACTCGTTCGCGCGGTCGATGCCGAGGAGCTCGGTGTCGGCGCCCGGTACCCGCAGGACGTAGCGGACTCCCTCGACGGTGACCACGTAGTTCCGGTTGGTGATGCCGCCTTCGAGCGGCACCGCGTGGAAGTCCACCCGCTCCCACCCGGGCACGGAGCGGACGACCCGCTCCAGCAACGCGTCGCTCATCCGCGTTCGAAGTAGCGGGCGAGCTCCCAGTCGGTGACCGTCTGGTTGTCGAAGATGATCTGCTCCTGCTCCGCGGTGTTGAGCAGGTGCTCGAACACGAAGTCGCCGAACGCCTCGCGGGCAACCGCCGAGCCGCGGAACGCCTCGATGGCCTCGTGCAGGCTGGTCGGCACCCGGGGAACGTCCTTGGCCTCGTAGGCGTTGCCGACGAACATCTCGGGCGGCTCGATCTTGTTGGCGATGCCCCACAGGCCGCTCGCGATCGTAGCCGCGAACGCCAGGTAGGGGTTGGCGTCGGCACCGGGCAGGCGGCTCTCCACGCGCGCCCCGCGGTGCTCGCCCACCGTGCGGAACCCGCACGTGCGGTTGTCGCGGCTCCACACGATCGCGGTCGGGGCCCACGATCCCAGCTGGTAGCGCTTGTAGGAGTTCACGAACGGCGCGTACATCCACGCCATCTCGCGCGCGGTCGCCATCTGCCCGCCCATGTACCACCGGTAGGTGTCGCTCATGTGGTGCGCGCCGTCGGGGTCGTACATCAGCGACTCTTCGCCGTCGGCGCTCCACACGCTCGAGTGCACGTGGCACGACGAACCGGCCTCGGCCATCGTCGGTTTCGCCATGAACGTGACGGCCACGCCGTTCAGCTCGGCGATCTCCTTCACGCCGTTCTTGTAGAGGGCGTGGTGATCGGCATTGGACAGGGCGTCGGAGTAGGTGATGTTGATCTCGTGCTGCCCCTTGCCGAACTCGCCCTTGCTGAACTCCACGGGGATGCCCGCGCCGCGCATGTGGTTGCGGATCTGGCGGATCAGCCACTCGTCGCGGGTGGTCTGCAGCATGTGGTAGTCCATGATGTAGGGCGAGGACGGGCGCGGGTCGCGGTAGCCGCGCTCGGCGAGCTCGCGGAACGAGTCCTGGAACAGGTAGAACTCGAGCTCGCTGCCCGTCTTGATCTGGAAGCCGACGTCGGCCGCGCGCTGGATCTGCCGTTGCAAGATCGTGCGCGGCGCGACCTCGACCCGTTTCTCGGGCTCCTCCTCCTCGTAGATGTCGCAGATCACCATGGCCGTCTTCTCGAGCCACGGGCAGCGGCGGAGCGTGGCCAGGTCGGGGACCATGCGGAAGTCGCCGTAGCCGGTGTCCCAGCTCGCGTAGGCGTACCCGGGGAGCGGTTCCATCTCCATGTCGATGGCCAGCAGGTACAGGCACGCGTGCAGACCCTCCTCGACCATCACCTCTTCGAGGAAGAAGTCCGGCAGCACGCGCTTGCCCATGAAGCGTCCCTGCAGGTCGGTGAACATGCACAGGACGGTGTCGATGTCACCGCGCTCGGCCAGGTCGCGCAGCTGCTCGACGCTCAACAGACCTTGCTGGTGCACGGTTGCCTCCTCCTCGCAGACGGCCGGGGCGGCGGGCGTTCCCGCCCGCCGCCCCGACACCGTTCCCCTACGTCCGATCAGGACTCGGTCGTGGCCTTCTCCTCGCCGTACTCGCCGCGCTCAGGGTGGCCCTTCTCACCCTCGGTGAGCGCGAACTCCTCCTCCGGGGACAGCACCAGGCGGTTGCGCCCGGACACGGCGAAGTAGATCATCCCCAGCACGAACCAGATCGCCGTGCCGATGACCCCGTAGCGGTAGTCACGGAAGAAGAACAGCGACACCAACGAGATGACGGCCAGGATGCCCGCGATCGCGGCACCCGGGATCCCGAGCGGGCTCCGGAACGGGCGCTCGATGTTCGGCATCCTGCGCCGCAGCACGATGAACGACAGCGACTGCATCGCGTAGGAGATCACCGCGCCGAAGACGGCCATGGTGAGCAACGCGCCGCCGAGCGCGGTGGTCGCCCCTGCCTCGTCGTAGCCGTACTTGTAGATGCCGTAGGCCAGGATGTACCCGATCACGCCGCCCAGGATCAGCGCGACGTGCGGGGTCTTGCGCTGGCCGCTGGTGACCGACATCCACTTCGGGAAGTACCCCGCCCGCGACAGCGAGAAGATGTTGCGGCCGTAGGCGAAGATGATCGTGAAGAAGCTGGCCACCAGCCCGATCACGGCGATCAACGACAGCCAGGCGCCGAGGTCGGAGTCGGGGAAGATCGTGGTGAAGCCCACGAACAGCGGCTCCAGCGTCGCCCCCGTCGCGTTCGCACCGCTCACGCCCGTGTTCAGCAACAGCGTGAGCCCGGCGAAGATGACGAGCGTCGTCATGCCCCAGATGGTCGCCCTCGGGATCGCCTTCTTGGGGTCCGTCGCTTCCTCGGCGGCCAGCGGCAGCTCCTCGATCGCGAGGTAGAACCAGATGGCGAACGGGATGGCCTTGAAGACGCCGCTGAGCCCGAACGGCAGGAACGGCCCCCCTCCCTCCCCGAGGGTGTCGCCACCCCCGTCGGGGATGTCGAACAGGTTGTTCATGCTGAACTTGCTGAGCGACATCACGTAGAACGCAACCAAGATCCCGAGCGCCAGGAAGCAGATGATCACCGTGAATCGCATGGTCGTCTTGATGCCGATGATGTTCATCCCCACGAACACCAGATAGAACACGGCCCACCAGAACGGCGGTGTGTTCCAGAACGGCTGCGCGTCCGGGTTCAGGTCGAACAGCGTCGTCATGATCGCCTGCATGTACGCGCCGATCGCCACGACCACCACCGCCGGCGTGATGACGTACTCCATGTTCTCGGACAGTCCCGTGATGAACCCACCCCATGGGCCCATCGACGACCTTGCGAACGAATACGCGCCACCGGTGTGCGGCAACGCCGGCGACATCTCGGCGATGCTGTAGCACAGGCCGTAGTACATGACCGTGATGAAGATCGTGGCGATGAGCAGGCCGCCGAAGCCACCGGCGCCCAGCCCGAAGTTCCATCCGAAGAAGTCTCCGGAGATGACGGCTGCCACGCCGAGAGCCCACAGCGACCACACGCCGGCGTGGCGCTTCAGCCCGCGCTGGTTGAAGTAGTCGTCGCCAACCTCTTGGTAGGTGACCGATCCGACCTTGCGTTCGGACATGCGACCCCCTTATCTGAGCCGGCCCGCTCCGGCCTCGGCGCGTATCGAGCCACACCGAGGGTTTGTCTGTCAAACGGGAGGGGGGCGTCGTCGCTGCGCCGCGGTGAAACCCATCAGGGCCAGAGAGGCGGCGATCGTGAGGGCGGCCGCGGCCGGGACGCCCCAGACGTCCACGGTCGTGGCCAGCAGGACCGCGGCGAGCAGACAGGTAACGAGCACGCCCGGGGACCGGCGCAGGCCGAGGAGCCTCGGGATCAGCACCACTGCAACCAGGATGCCGACGATCAGCCACCAGTCCCAGCCGCCCGACGTCGAGGGCCATGCGGGGGCGCCGACGGCGAGCGGCGCGACGGGAAGTGCAGACATCATGTTTTCACCCTATCCCGGTCCCGCGAAAGGGGCCGGTGCGTTTGACGGACTTTGTCTGACAAAGGTACCGTGGGGTCCGAGAGGAGGCCGGTTGAAGAAACGACTGTCGTTCCGTGTCCGTGACGAGCTCGTGTCGCGGATCGCCAGCGGTCGGTTCTCGCCCGGGACGAAACTGCCGCCCGAACCTGAGCTGGCCGAGGAGATGGGGGTGTCGCGGGCGACCTTGCGCGAGGCGCTCCGGTCGCTCGAGGAGGACGGATTCGTCACGCGCACGCGTGGTGCCGGGACCTACGCAACCCACCGGCCGCGCCTCCGCAACAACCTCGACGTCAACTTCGGCGTCACCGAGGCGATCCGCGCGGCCGGCATGCGGCCGGGCACCACACAGAGCGCCATCCACACGCAGGCTGCCTCGGCGGAGCAGGCGGCGTCCCTCGATCTCGATCCGGGTGATGCGGTCGTCGTGCTCGAGCGCGTGCGGACGGCCGACGGTCGCCCGGTCGTGTTCTCTCGTGACGTGATCTCGGCGACGCGCTTGCCCGCCACGGAGCTCGCGGCGATGCCGCTGGACGGGTCGCTCTACGAGATCCTCGAATGGCACGGGCACCCGGTCGCGCACGGCATCGTGACGGTGGCGCCCGAGCGGGCGGACAAGGAGATGGGGAAGCGCCTCAAGGTGAAGGCGGGTGAGTTGCTGCAATACCTGCGGCAGGTGGACTACGGCACCGAAGGCGAGCCGCTGCTGCTGTCCGAGGAGTATCACCTCGCCGAGGCGTTCGAGTTCACCGTCGTCAGGCGCGGACCGGGAAGGAGCACGGGATGAGCGTGGGCAAGGCCATGCGGATGAAGCGGGTTGTCGACGCGGCGGGGGTCTCCGTGATCTGCGCGCTCGATCACGGGATGACGTCGCCGACGTTCCTCGAGCCGCTCGCCGACATCACGACCAGGACGCGCGAGGCGGTCGCCGGCGGCGCGAACGTGATCATGATGAGCAAGGGGATGATCCGGCTCGCGCACGAGGCGTTCTCGCCCGCAACCTCGCTCGCGATGCTCCTGTCGGCGAGCGCGAGCCCCGACGGCGACCGCCCCCAGATCGTGCAGATCGGGGAGGTCGAGGAGGCCCTCGTCCTCGGCGCCGACGCCGTCGTGTTGTTCACGGCGCTCGGCGGCGACACCGAGGCGGGCATGATCGACATCCTGGCTTCGGTGGGTCGCGAGTGCGCCGCGCTCGGGATGCCGTTCATCGCCGAGGCCGAGTTCCCCACCACTTACGCCACGGTCGAGGAGCTGAAGCAGCAGTACGGATTCGAGTACCTGAGGCGCAACGTCCGCCTGTGTGCGGAGCTCGGCGCCGACATCGTGAAGACCAACTGGCCCGGCGACCAGGACTCGTTCAGCAGGTGCATCGAGGCGGCGAACGGCATCCCGGTCGTGCTCGCGGGCGGGTCGCGGCTCGGTGATGCCGAGCTCCTGACGCGGATGGAGGAGGCGATGGCCGCGGGAGCCATCGGGTGCTCGGTCGGCCGGAACATCTTCATGCACGCGAACCCCGAGGCCATCACGCGTGCGCTCTCGCGGGTCATCCGCGAGCGCTGGACGGCCGAGAAGGCGCTCGCGGTGCTCGGGGAGGAGCTCGCCTGATGCGCGCGGCGTTCATGACCGATGTGAACGCGGTCGAGGTCCGCGAGGACGCGGCCGAGCCGGTGCTGGATCCGGCCGGGGCCGTGCTCCGCGTCGAGGCGTGCGGGATCTGCGGGACCGACGCCCGGACGTTCTTCAACGGCGACCCCAAGGCGCCGGTCCCCTGGCAGCTCGGTCACGAGCCGGTCGGCGTGCTCGAGGAGGTCGGGCCCGATGCGATGTTGGCGCCGGGTGTCTCGGCGGGGGACCGCGTGTTCCTGGGCTCGATCCTCACGTGCGGCACCTGCCGCTGGTGCCTCGAGGGGTTCCAGAACCTGTGCGAGCACCACCTGCTCTACGGCTACGACCCGTTCCCGGGGGCCTACGCGGAGCTCGCCGGCGTGCCGCCGATCGCGACGAAGAACCTGATCCCACTGCCACCGGAGCTGCCCTCGGACCTCGCGACCGTCGCCGATCCGTTCGCGTGCGCGTTGAACGGGATCGAGCAGCTCGATGTCCGCCTCGGCGACACGGTGGTGATCCTCGGGACGGGACCGATCGGGTGCTGGCAGGCCGTGATGGCGCGTGACCGCGGTGCGTCGAAGGTCTTCATGACCGACGTCTCGGGCGAGCGGCTGAAGATCGCGCTCGACGCCATCGGGCATGCGGTCGACGACGCGTGGGTCGCAGGCGACGACAACGGGGTCGCGGAGGTCCTGTCGCGAACCGGCGGCCACGGGGCCGAACGGGTCAGCGTCGCGGCGCCGGCCAAACCCGCCCAGCAGGCTGCCCTCGAGATGGCCGCGAAGCGCGCGACCGTCGTGTACTTCGCCGGGTTGCCGAAGCACGACCCGGTGAGCCCGCTCGACATGAACCAGCTCCACTACAAGGAGCTCGACATCCGTGGCGCGTACGGGGCCACCCATCGGCAGTACCGGATCACCATGGACTACCTCGACCGCAAGCAGGACGAGCTGGCGAGGGTCGTCACGCACCGGTGGCCGCTCGAGCAGATCGGGGAAGCCTTCGAGACGATCCGAGCCGGGACGGGCTTGAAGATGGTGATCGTGCCGTGACCGACGGCTACGTGATCGGCTGCGATGTCGGCAGCCAGGGAACGAACGCCGCGCTCTACGCCGCCGGCGGGATGCTCGTGGCCTCCGCCTACGAGACGTACCCGTTGTCGTTCCCGCAGCCCACGTGGGCCGAGCAGGATCCGGACGCGTGGAACGACGCGGCGGCGCGCGCGTGCCGCCGGCTCCTCGCCGAGGTTCCCGGCGGCTCGTCCGCCGTGCGAGGGCTGTCGTTCGGTGCGCAGCTCGACGGCATGGTCATGACCGACGCGGCGGGCACACCGGTGCGCCCGGCCATGATCTGGATGGACCGGCGGGCCGAGGCGCAGGCGGCTGCCTTGGCCGAGCGGATGGCGCCGGCGGAGTTCTACCGGGCCGTGGGGGCCAACCTCGACTCGTCGCATGCCGTCTTCAAGGCCCTGTGGGTCCGCGACGAGGAGCCTGAGGCCTGGGCACGGACGACGCACCTGATGCCTCCGGGGTCGTACGTGCTCCGCCACGTGTGCGGGGAGCTCGCGGTCGACCATTCGAACGCGTCGTCGCTGGCGCTGCTCGATCCACGCACGCGCGCCTGGTCCGACGCGGCGCTCGAGGTCACCGGGATCGACCCCGCGATGCTGCCGGCCCTCGGCTCCGGGACGCAGCCCGTCGGTAGCGTGACCTCGGCGTTCGCCGAGGCGAGCGGCCTCGATCCGTCGACGGTCGTGACGATGGGCTGCGGCGACGAGATGGCCGCCACACTTGGCGCGGGGGTGTTCGCGCCCGGCGACGTGTGCGACGTCGTCGGGACGGCAGAGCCGGTCTGCGCCGCGAGCGCGGAGCCGCGCGAGGACCCGACCATGCTCGTGGAGTGTCACCCGCACGCCGACCCTGACGCATGGTTGCTCGAGAACCCGGGTTTCGTCTCGGGTGGGAACCTCCGGTGGTGGCGCGACCAGTTCGCGCCGATCGAGCGTGACGCCGAGGCCGTCGGCCTGGGCGACGCGTACGACTTCCTCTCGACCGAGGCCAGCCACGTCGAGCCCGGAGCCGACGGGCTCGTGTTCCTTCCGTGCATGCAGGGCGCGATGGCACCCGAGTGGAACGGCGCGGCCCGCGGCGTGTTCTACGGGCTCACGCTCGCACACACACGGGACCACATGACACGCGCGATCTTGGAAGGAAGCGCCTTCGCGCTCCGCGACATCTTGAGCGCGATGCGGGGCGCGGGCCTGGACGTGCGGCAGCTGACGATCGTCGGAGGCGGCGCGAAGGGGCCGCTGTGGCGACAGATTAAGGCCGACGTGACCGGGCTGCCTGTTCGGGTCCCCGTGTCGGTCGAGACGACGGCCACCGGTGCCGCGATCCTCGCAGCGGTAGGTGCAGGCTTGTACGGAAGCGTCGCCGACGCGGTGGAACGGTTCGTCTCGTTCCGGCCCGAGGTCCACGAACCCGACGCCGCGACCCGAGACCGGTACGACGAGTCCTACGCGCGGTACCGGGCCGTGTACGACGCGCTGCGCCCGGTGTTCGCCGATGGCTAGGCAGAGCTGGCTGATCATCCGCGTCGAGCTCGTGAGCGGGTTGGGCGAGGAGATCCATCCCTCACCGGGCCGGGACTTCCTGGTGTCGTCCGATCATTCCCCCCTTCAGTTCGCGGTTGCGATCGACACGGGGTTCGCCAGGTGGGACCTCGGTCACCTCCACATGTTCCGGCTGCCGGGCGGCGCCGAGTACATGCTGGGGGGCGGGGAGGACGGTGACGAAACCCCGAGCACGGAGCTCACCCGTCTCGGTCTTCTCAGGCTGGCACTCGGAACCGAGTTCGAGTATGTCTTCGACCTCGGCGACGAGTGGCTGCATCGATGTGAGGTCCGAGCGGTCGACGTGGACCCCCAGGCCGAGTTCGGGGACGAACCCGCGGCCCCCGGTCCCGCTCTTCGGGTGGGGAGCCATCCCGGACCAGTACGGGCGATCGACCCCCGACGAGTGACCGGAGCCGCCCGGTCAGTCCTCCGGCGTCACGTACGCCGCGGTGATGCCGCCGTCGACGATGAGCGACGAGCCGGTCATGTAGCTGGAGTCGTCGCTCGCGAGGAACAGCGCGGCCTTCGCGAGCTCCTCGGCGTGCCCGAGCCGACCCATCGGGATGTGGACGAACCGGCGCTGTTTCTTCTCCTCGTCTGACAGCAGCGCGAGCAGCAGCGGCGTCTCGATCGGTCCGGGACAGAGTGCGTTGGCACGGATGCCCTTGCGTGCGTACTCGACCGCGATCTCGCGGGTCATCGCGAGCACGGCGCCCTTCGATGCCGTGTAGGCGGTTTGGCTCGTTGCGGCGCCGAGCCACGCCACGAACGAGGCGACGTTGATGATCGAGCCGCCTCCGGTCTCGAGCATGGCGGGGATGCCGTACTTGCAGCCGAAAGCGACGCCCTTGACGTTGACCGCGAGGGTGATATCCCAGATGCGTTCGTCGGTGCTGTCGACGCTGCCGTCCTCGGGCAGCATCACGCCGGCGTTGTTGTAGAGCACGTCGAGGCGTCCGAACCGCTCCACAGCCGCGGCGACCATCGCCTCGGCATCGGCCTCCTTCGAGACGTCGGCGTGCACGTAGCGCACGGCATCACCGATCGCGGCGGCCGTCGCTTCGCCGGCCTCGTCGTTCACGTCGGTCAGGACGACCTGGGCGCCCTCGGTCGCGAAGAGCTCGGACGCCACCTTGCCCATCCCGCTGCCGCCGCCCGTGATGAGCGCAACCTTGCCCTCGAGTCGCATCGTCGTGGCTACCTCCCGTTCGCGTGAAGCTCGGATCCTACGCCTGCGGCGGCCCGGCCACCTTCACGCGCAGCCTTGAGAGCGGACGGTCCATGTAGGCGAGCGGGATCTCGTCGACCCACACGGTCTCGAGCCGTGCGGGATCGGCCCCGGACGCCAGGGCGCGGTCTCGGGCGTCCTGGGCGACCGACGCGATGGCGGCTTCCCGATCATCTCCCACGTCGGCGACGTGCTCCGCCTCGCCGCTGACCAGCCCGATCGCGGCGCCGACCGCGTTCGCGACGTCGAACCCTTCGGGCCGGTGGACCACCGAGGCGCCCGGGAGGTGATCGGGCAGGATCACGCTGCCACCACCCACGACCACGACCGGCGCGTCGCCGCGCGAGAGCTTCATCCGGTCGAGCGCATCGGCGACGCGCCGGTCGGCCTCCTCCATAGCCTCCGGCCACGTTCGTTGTGCGATCAACGCGGGGTCGCCCATCGAAGCCCGCCCCGTCGCGACGGCGGCGTCGGACAAGGTCGGCGTGGCGCCGCCGAACACCAGCGCCTCGGTGGTGAGCCGGTGTCCCACGCTCTCGATCCCGAGGGTCCCATCGGCCTCGATCACGGTGCCCCCGCCGACGGCCACCGAGACCACGTCGGGCATCCGGAAGTTGGTGCGGACGCCGCCGAGCTCGACCCCGACGGCCGACTCGCGCGGGAACCCCTGCGCGATCGCGCCGACGTCGGTGCTCGTCCCGCCGACGTCGATCACCAGCGCCTCGGTCAGTCCGGTGAGCGCAACGGCACCACGGATGGAGTTCGACGGTGCCCCGCCGATCGTCAGCACGGGGAGGGCGCGGGCACGCTCGACGTTCATCATGGTGCCGTCGTTCTGCGAGAGGTACGGCGTGGCGTGGAGGCCGTGCGACGCGAGCGCCGTCGTGAACCCGTCGATCACCCTCGCTGCTACCGAGCCGAGCGACGCGTTCAAGATCGCGGCGTTCTCTCGTTCGAGCAGGCCCAGACCGCCCACCTCGTGGCCGAGCGAGATCGCGACGTCGCCGAGGACCTCGGCGACGAGCACTGCGGCCTCGCGCTCCTGTGAAGGGTCCTGCAGCGAGAACGGTCCCGTGATCGCCACTGCATCGATCGCCGCTCCGCCCGTCGCCACGAGCTCGAGGGCGCTCCGGATCTCGTCGTGGTCGAGCGGGTGGGTCCGACCGTCGACCTCGACGCCGCCGGCCACGATGGCGGCGCCCCCGTCGATCGCGGACCGGAGGTCGGCGGGCCAGCCGGCGAACGGCGGCACCGACCGCGTCGCCGGCGCCGCGAGCCGGAGCACGGCGACGTGACCGAGATCGCGCCGCCGGAGCACGGCGTTCAGCGCGTGCGTCGTCCCGAGCGCCACCGTGGCCACGCTGCCTGGATCGGCCGGGACGACCGCCGCGAGGGCGCGCTCGATCCCGTCGGCGGGGTCCTCGGTGGTCGGGGTCTTCGACCGCGCGAGCACGGCGCCCGAGCCGTCGACGAGCACCGCATCGGTGTTGGTCCCGCCCACGTCGATCCCGATCCGCCGGGTGGCGGCGCTCACCGGGCGACCTCCTCGATCGGCACGAACGGTCCCGGGTAGCCGAACCGCTCCGGCCCCGCGATCTCGAGACCCCGCGGGGTCCGCCAGACCGCGGCGGACGGCATGCCGAGCACGACCACGCGTTGGCCGTATCGGATGCGCTCGGTGGGTACGGCCTCGCCGGTGGCCTCGTCGGCGATCGTGATGAGGTCGGGCACGCTCGCGAGGGTCGTCGTTCCCTCGGTCGCGAGGAGGTTCTCGTTCTGAACGTGGATCGCGACGGTCCGGCCGATGTCGTCCCCGATCCCGTCGACCGTGACGACGCCGCGCGCGAACCCGCCGGTCGTCCGGCGCTCGACATCGACGATCTTGCCGGTCACGAGCCGCCGGCCCCCGGTGACACGCAGGACCCCTTCGAGGCCGTCCGCCGCGAGCGCCTCGCCGATCGCGAGGGCGAGCGGCACCGTGTCTCGCACCGTCGCGCCACGAGCGACCCGCGCCTCCATCACGTGGTCGGCACCCGCGACCGTGCCGCCGAACGCCATCACCAGGTGCCGCGCGATCCGTTCGAGCCACACGGCGTCGGCCGGCATCGCGGTCACGACGTTGCCGCGCTCGTCGGCGAAGAACGCCGGCGCGGCCGCGACATCCATGACGTGCATCGATGCCATGTCGCCCTCGGGGAAGGCCCGGCCCATGGCGTCGGCGTCGACGAGCGGGAGACCCATGTCCGCGGCCCAGGCCACCGGTTGCACGCCGTTCCCCCCGCCGATCTCACCGGCCATGAGCGCGGCGATCGGCCGGCCGAACCACCGTTCGGCGGCCGCCCGGAGCGCGGGCCCTTCCTCACCCGACTCGAACTTCTCGATCCCCACGGTCGGCGCGCCCCACCCGGCGACCGGCAGCACCAAGGCGTCGTCGGGCAGGTCGTCGAGCGAGACCACCTCGACCGGACCGTGGGCCTCGACCGCGGCGCGAGCCGCGAGCACGGCGGTGTGGGTGTCGCCGCCGCCGCCCGTACCCAAGATGGCGCAGCCGCGTGCGTAGGCCTCGAGGTTGGTCGCGTCGAGCCTCACGGCGCGCAGCCTCGCACATGGGACTACCATCCGCCCCATGACGACCGAGCTGCTGGTGATGGCGGGGGAGCGGGCCGAGGCCGCCGACGGCACCACCGCTTCCGTGGTCGAACCGTCGACGGCCGAACCGGGCTGGGAGGTGGCGCAGGCGGGTCCTGAAGACGCCCGCCGCGCGGTCGACGTCGCAGCCCGGCAGTTCGACGAGGGTCCGTGGCGCCGGATGAGCGCCCGCGAACGCGGCCGCGTCCTCACGAAGGCCTCGTTCCTGATCCGCGAACGGCAGGAGGATCTCGCCCGGCTCGAGGCCCGCAACGGCGGGAAGCCGATCAACGCCGCCCGCGGTGAGATCGATCTGGCCGCGAACGTGTTCGAGTACTGGGGCGGCGCGGCGAACAAGATCTTCGGCGAGACCATCCCGATCGTGCCGCCAGGCCTCGACGTCGCGCTCCGCGAGCCGGTCGGCGTGTGCGCGCTGATCACGCCGTGGAACTTCCCCGCCGTGATCGCAAGCTGGAAGATCGCGCCGGCGCTCGCGTGCGGGAACACCGCGGTGGTCAAGCCGGCGTCGCAGACCCCGCTCACCGCGCTCGCACTCGCCGACATCCTGACCGAGGCGGGGCTCCCACCGGGGACGCTCTCGGTGCTTCCCGGCCCCGGCTCGATCACAGCCTCCGCGCTCATCGAGGACCCGCGCGTCGCGAAGATCTCGTTCACCGGCTCGACCGAGGTCGGAACCCGCGTGATGCAGGCGGCCGCGGCGAACATCACGCGCGTCTCGCTCGAGCTCGGCGGCAAGTCGGCGAACGTGGTGTTCGACGACGCCGATCTCGACGTCGCGGTGCCGAAGTCGCTCTGGTCGGTGTTCGACAACGCGGGGCAGGACTGCTGCGCTCGCTCGCGGCAGCTCGTCCAGCGCGGGGTCTACGACGCGTACGTCGAGCGGTTCGCGGCGGCGACCGATGCGATCGACGTCGGTGAACCGCTCGGCGAGGCGACCGAGATGGGCCCGCTCATCAGCCAGGGCCAGCGGCAGACCTCGCTCGACTACCTCGCCATCGGGATCGACGAAGGCGCGCGCCACGTCACCGGCGGCGACCAGCCCGACGTCTCGGGCTACTTCATGCGGCCCGCGGTGCTCGCGGACGTCGACAATACGTGGCGTGTCGCCCAGGAGGAGATCTTCGGCCCGGTCGTGTGCCTCATCCCGTTCGACACCGAGGACGAGGCGATCCGCCTGGCGAACGACTCACCGTACGGGCTCTCAGGCTCGATCTGGACCCGCGACCTGGGCCGCGCGATCCGCGTCGCCAAGGGCATCCGAACCGGCAACCTGAGCGTCAACTCGTCGTCGAGCGTGTTCACCGAGGCCCCCTTCGGCGGCTTCAAACGGAGCGGGATCGGCCGGGAGATGGGGATGCACGCCGCGGCGATGTACACCGAGGTCAAGAACGTCTACTTCTCCGAGGAGTAGCCTCGGTCGAGCCCTCGGTAGACTCGCGGCATGCCTGAGCTTCCCGACGAGCTCCGCAACAGGCAGCCCCGGCCTGCCGGTCACCCGCCGAGCGCGACACTCACGCTGGACGCGTACGAACGGCTGAAGGCCGAGCTCGATGAGCTCACGACGACCGGCCGCGAGTACATCACCGAGAAGATCAAGGTGGCGCGCGAGCACGGCGACCTGCGCGAGAACGCCGAGTACCACGCGGCGAAGGAAGCGCAGGGGCTGATGGAGTCGAGGATCCGCAAGATCAAGGAGATGCTGCGCGATCCTGACATCGTCGAGGCGCCCGTCAAGGGCGACGCCGCCGAGCCGGGGATGCTCGTCACCGTCCGTCCGCTCGACGACGACGACCCCGAGGACGAGACCTACCTGCTCGCCGAGCACGCCGAGGAGAAGGCGCCCGGCGTCCGCACGGTGACGACGACCTCACCCTTCGGTGCGGCGCTGAACGGCGCGGCCGAAGGCCAGGAGGTCGCCAACGAGGCGCCCGGCGGCACCTTCCGCTACGTCGTCGTCTCGTTCGAGCCGTTCGCCGGCTGATGCCATGACCGAGCCACGCCAGGCTGACGCCGCCGGCGGCGCTCGTGTGCGCGACATGCCGGCGCCCCGGCAGAGCGAGAGCGCCGCCGGCGGCGTGATGGGCTGGATCTTCAAGTGGCCTTACCGCGGGATCTTGGCGTTCCTGCTGTGGACCCGGGTGAGGCCGTGGCAGCTGACTCTCGCCGCGCCGTTCCTGATCCTGCTGTGCGGGATCTTGATCGTGACCGGTGACTGGTTCGCCGCGTTCTGGGCGCTGTTTCTGGGAGCCCTCTGCGACGTGTTCGACGGGTCCATCGCGCGGCACCGCGGCGAGGTCAAGCGATCGGGTGCGTTCATGGACTCGGTGCTCGATCGGGTCGCGGACGCGATCTTGTTCTCTTCCTTGTTCTGGGTCTACGCGCAGCGCGGCGAGGAGGTGCCCGCGATCCTCGCGCTCGTCACGCTGTTCGTCTCGCTCTCGGTGAGCTACGTGCGCGCCGAGGCCGAAGCGGCCGGCGTGGCGCTCACCGAGGGGCTGTTCCAGCGGCTCGAACGGATGCTCGCCGTGATGATCGGGCTCGCGATCCCGGGCGCGATGGTGCCGATGCTCGGGCTGCTCGCCGTGCTCGGCACGGTCACCCTCGCGCAGCGGGTCTACGCGGCGCTCCGGGGGGTCTAGCGGTGGACATGATCCGCGTCGGCGCCCTCGCCGAGATCCCGGAAGGTGAGATGCGCGCCTACGACGTGCCGGCGGGCCGCGTCGCCATCGCCCACGACGAGCAGCGGCTGTTCGCGTTCGACGACGCCTGCCCTGGTGGCGGGTGCTCCCTCTCGGAAGGCACGTTCGACGATCGGACCGACCAGGTCACCTGCGCGTCGTGCGAGTGCGTGTTCGACGCCGAGACGGGGGAGCCGCTGGAGGGGTCGGCGCGCGATCCCCTGCGCCTGCACGTGGCTCGCGAGGTCGATGGCTGGGTCGAGGTGTCGCCCTACCCGATCGGCTGAGCGGGGGACGTCTGTCAGCGTATCCTGTGCCAGATGGCGACCTACGAATACGTGTGTCTATCCTGCGAGCATCCGTTCGAAGAACGCCGCTCGATCACCGCATCGGTCCAGACCACGTTGGCGTGTCCGTCGTGCGGCAGCGACCGCGTGCGGCGCCGTTTCTCGGTGTTCGCCACGGGGCTCGCGGGGGCGGCCACGAGCGGTGGCTGCGCGTGCGGTGGTGGCTGCGCCTGCGGCGGCCACTGACGCGACCCCCGGTCACATCGGCCTCATCGCTCCTGGCTACACTCCGCCGCGGCTCGCTCCCCGGCTCGAAGGTGGTCGACGCGTGAAGGATCGCTACCAGGTCGTCGTCATCGGCGGAGGCATCGTCGGGTGCAGCGTCGCCTACCACCTGACGCTCCGCGGCGTGACCGACGTCGCCGTGGTCGAGCGCGAGGAGCTCACCGCAGGCTCGACCTGGCACGCCGCCGGCGGCTTCCACGCGATCAACGCCGACACCACCATCGCCGCGCTCCAGAAGTACACGATCGGCATGTATGACCAGGTCGAACGGGAGAGCGGCCGGAGCGTCGGGATGCACATGTCGGGGGGCCTCGAGCTCGCCGGCACCCCCGAGCGGTGGCGGCTGCTGAAGCAGGAGCTCGCCTGGCACCACATGATGGGCACCGACGCCTATCTCCTCTCGCCCGAAGAGGCCGCCGCGATGGTCCCGATCATCGACCCCGCAGGTCTCGAAGGCGCGCTGTTCGACCCGCACGAGGGCAACCTCGACCCGAACGGTGCGACGTGGGCCTACGCCGACGCCGCTCGCAAGCGCGGCGCCGAGGTCATCCAGCACGACCGCGTGCTGGCGCTCACCCCGCTCGCCGGCGGCGAGTGGCGCGTCGAGACCGAGCAGGGCCCCATCACCGCCGCGCACGTCGTCAACGCCGCCGGGCTGTGGGCGCGCAGGGTCGGCCGCATGGTGGGTGTGGACCACCCGCTCACGCCGATGGTCCACCACTACCTGGTCACCGATGACGTGCCCGAGGTCGCCGCGATCGAGGGCGACATGGCCGCCGTCACCGACCTCGAGGGCTTCACCTACCTCCAGCGCGAGGGCAACGGGGTGCTCCTCGGCGTCTACGAGCGGAAACCCCGCCACTGGCAGGCTGAAGGTGCGCCGTGGGACTTCGGGCGCGAGCTCTTCCCCGAAGATCTCGACCGCATCATGCCCGAGCTCTCGATCGGGTTCGCTCGGTTCCCCGTCCTGCAGGAGATCGGCATCAAGCGATGGGTGAACGGGGCGTTCACCTTCACGCCCGACGGCAACCCGCTCGTCGGGCCCGTTGCCGGCCTGCCCGGGTACTGGGCGGCGTGTGGCTGCATGGCCGGCTTCTCGCAGGGAGCCGCGATCGGACTCGCCGTCGCGAACTGGATCGTCGACGGCGACCCCGGCGATGACGTGTTCGGGATGGACGTCGCTCGCTTCGGCCCCTACGCCTCGGACGACAGCTATCTGCGCGACACGACGGCGCAGTTCTACGCGCGCCGCTTCGTCATCGCCTACCCGAACGAGCAGCTCCCGGCCGGGCGTCCGCTGAAGACGACGCCGTGCTACGACGACTTCCGCGCCGAAGGTGCCGTGTTCGGTGAGAGCTGGGGGCTCGAGGTGCCGTTGGTGTTCGCGGGCGGACGACCCGGCTTCGAGGAGACCCCGACGCTCGGTCGGTCGAACGCGCACCCGATCGTGGCAGAGGAGGTCGAGGCGGTCCGGACCGCGGCCGGTGCCTACGAGATCGCGCAGTACGCCCGGTACGAGGTGAGCGGCCCCGGGGCCGAGGCGTGGCTCGATCACCTGCTCGCCGGCCGGATGCCGGCGGTGGGACGTCTGCGTCTCGCACCGATGTTGAACGAGGCGGGCCGGCTGATGGGCGACCTCTCCGTTACGCGCCTGGACGAGGAGCGTTTCTGGCTCACCGGGTCGTACTACCTGCAGGACTGGCACATGCGGTGGTTCGTGCAGCACCTGCCCGGTTCGGGCGTGGAGGTCCGCAACATCACCGAGGATCGGATGGGCTTCTCGGTCTCCGGTCCCGCGTCGCGTTCGATCCTCGAGCGGCTGGTGCATGACGACGTCTCGAACGATGCGTTCGGGTTCATGCACGTCCGCCCGATGGACGTCGGCTCGACGCGGGCTTTCGTCGGCCGGCTGTCGCTCACCGGCGAGCTGGGCTACGAGATCGTCGTGCCGGCCGACCGGCACCGGACGCTCATGCACGAGCTGCGCGAGGCCGGGGAGCCCAGCGGCCTCCGGCTGATCGGCGACTACGCGATCGACAGTCTCCGCCTCGAGAAGGGCTACGGGATCTGGAACGCCGAGTTCACGCAGGCCTACACGCCCGCGATGTCCGGTCTCGATCGCTTCATCGCGTGGGACAAGGGCGAGTTCGTCGGGCGCGACGCCGTCCGCCGCGAGCGCGACGAAGGGTCGGCGCGGCGTCTCGTGGTCCTCGAGGTCGACGCGACCGACGCCGAGGCGGGCGCCGACGACGGTATCTGGCTCGACGGCCGCCTGGTGGGCTTCGTGACGTCGGGCGCGTACGGGCACCACGTTGGGATGAGCCTCGCGCTCGCGTACGTCGACCGCGAGGTGATCGATGCGAACCCCGAGCTCACCGTCTACGTCGTCGGCGAGGCCCGGCCCTGCCGGATCTTGCCCGAGCCCCCGTACGACCCGACCGGAAGCAAGATCCGCGAAACCGAACCCGTCTCGACGTAGACCCGTCAGTGCGCGAACGCCGACGAACGACCGTCCTGGATCGTGACGATCACGAACCTGTCGTCCTCTTCGAGATCGACGTAGACGACGACCATCCATCGCCAGGGCCCGAGGACGAAGCGGAAGCCCGACCATCTCCCCGGCAGCTCGGCGCCGAGCCTGGGGGATGCCTCGAGCACGGCGACCGAGCGCCTGAACCGTTCCCGGGTGTCGCGTGGAAGGCTGTGGGAGCGGATCAGCCGGTCCAGGTCCTGGACCGCTGTCGTGGTGAGCGAGACCCGCGCCACGGGCTAGAGATCGTCCAAGTCGATCGTCTTGGCGGCGCGCGCCTGCGTGAGACCTTGCGTCGCCCGTTCGAACGCGCCGTCGATCCCGTCGAGGAGCCGCACCATGTCGTTGGGTTCGATGTCGGCCTCGTCGATGGCGTGCGACAGGAGCGAGCGCGCGAGGGTCCCCTCTTGCACGTGGATCCGCTCAGCGAGCCGCGCGAGCTTGATCGCGTGCTCGTCGTCGAGCGTCACGTTGAGCCGGTTGGTCGCGGACATCCCCGTAAGGTACACGATACAGCACGAAGCGTGTGGAGGACTCGCCGCTCCGGCCTTCCCTTGCCAACCGGGCCCGCGCTAGGCTCACCGCCCACCCCATAGGAGGCGCGCGATGACCGAGCAGACCCGGTTCGACCTTCCGCAGGACCAGATCCCGACCGCATGGTTCAACCTCATGCCGTCGATAGTGAAGGCGGGGATGCAGCCGCTCCCACCGCTGCATCCGGGAACGCACGAGCCGGTGACGCCGGACCTGCTCGAGCCCTTGTTCCCCATGGAACTGATCATGCAGGAGGTCTCGACCGAGGAGTGGATCGACATCCCCGGTGAGGTGATCGATGCCTACAAGCTCTGGAGGCCGTCGCCGCTTCATCGCGCGACCCGTCTCGAGCAGGCGCTGCAGACCCCCGCGCGCATCTACTTCAAGTACGAGGGCGTCTCGCCGGCCGGGAGCCACAAGCCCAATACGGCGATCGCACAGGCCTACTACAACAAGCAGGCGGGCACGAAACGGATCGCGACCGAGACGGGCGCCGGGCAGTGGGGCTCGGCGCTCGCGATGGCGTGCCGGTTCTTCGGCATCGAGTGCCAGGTCTTCATGGTCAAGGCCTCCTACGAGCAGAAGCCGTACCGCCGGATCTTCATGGAGACCTTCGGTGCCGAGGTGATCCCGTCGCCGTCGACGATGACGCAGGCGGGGAAGGCCGCGCTCGAGGCCGATCCCGATCACACGGGGTCGCTCGGGCTCGCGATCAGCGAGGCGGTGGAGGTCGTGGCGACGAGCGGCGGCGCGATCAAGTATTCGCTCGGCTCCGTGCTGAACCACGTGCTGCTGCACCAGACCGTGATCGGCCTCGAAGCGAAGCCCAGATGGCGCTCGCGGGCGGCCCCGTCCCCGACGTGGTCATCGGCTGCGTGGGCGGCGGGTCGTCGTTCGCCGGTTTGTCGTACCCCTTCATGGCCGACAAGCTCGCGGGTCGGACGACGACCCGGTTCATCGCGGCCGAGCCGGCGGCGTGCCCGACCCTCACGAAGGGTGTCTACGCGTACGACTTCGGCGACGAGGCGGCCACGATCCCGTTGATCCCGATGTACACGCTCGGACACACGTTCAAGCCGGCGCCCGTGCACGCCGGGGGCCTGCGCTACCACGGCGACTCGCCGTCCATCTCGCTGCTCGTGAAGGAGGGCCACATGGAGGCCCGCGCCTACACGCAGAACCAGATCTTCGAGGCGGCGATGCGGTTCGCCAACACCCAGGGCATCATCCCGGCGCCCGAATCGGCGCACGGTCTCAAGGCCGTGATCGAGGAGGCCGAGGCCGCCCGCGAGGCCAACGAGGAGCGCGTGATCCTAGTGAACCTGTCCGGGCACGGCTACTTCGATATGCAGGCCTACGACGACTATCTGAACGGCCGCCTGCCCGAGATCGAGTTCGATCCCGCGGCCGAGGAGCAGGCGCTGGCCTCGATCCCGGAGGTCTCGTTCCCGGGGTGAGCGACGCGGTCTTCGAGGTCCGCCGCCTCGAGGCGGCGGACCTCGCCCGGTTCCAGGACGGCATGCCGTCGTGGAACTCCCGTGAGTACGCGACGCGCTTGCGCTACCAGGACCGCGGGCTCGCCGTGCAGCTCGTGGTCTGGATCGGCGACGTAGCCGCGGGCCGGGGGATGTTGGTCCTGCCTGGTCATCCGGAGTGGTCGGCCTCGGCCCTCCGGGAGGGGTGTCCCGAGATCCGCGACCTCGCCGTCGGTGAGGACCGGCAGCGGCGAGGGATCGGCACGGCGCTGATCCGCGGTCTGGAGCACGAGGCCTCCGAGGCCGGTCACGATCGGATCGGGCTCATGGTCGGTCTCGAGGAGACCTACGGTGCGGCGCGCCAGGTCTACGACCGTCTCGGGTACCGCCAGGTCCACGGACCGTTCGTCACGGCCGCCCGGCTCGAGGCCGAGGACGGATCCGGGTTCGGCGTGGCCGGCGTGGTCGTCTACCTCGCCAAGGATCTGTGACGGGGCTCACTCCTCGAACGCGCGGGGGTCCAGACCGAACTCCTCGGCGGCCGTCTCGGCGACGAGCCGAACGAGCAACGTGTAGCCGTCGGCCGTGAAGTGCACGCCGTCGGACTCGCGGATCAGCTTCACCCTGCCGTCGTCGTAGTAGGCGGTGTAGCGCCCGTCCTTCGAGAAGCGGTCGAACGTGTCGAGGTAGACGACGTTGGGAAGCCGCTCGGCGACGGCCTCGTAGACCGCGTTCTGGCGACGGTGGAGCTCCCAGCGGTCCTCGTCGCGGACGATCGGCATGCTCACCCACACGACGTGGCCACCGCCGGAGGTCGCGATCTTGGCGAACCGCTCGACCCGATGCTCGTAGGCCGGTGGGAACTCCGGCGTGCCGATGTCGACCTCGATGCCGCCGCCGCCGCCCCGCAGCGGCTGGTTGTCGTTCTCGCCGACCATGACGATCGTCAGGTCGGGCCGGTAGCGGTCGACGATCAGCTGCATCTGCGCCGGCCAGTCGAAGTAGTCCGGACGCGCGAGCCCGGTCGAGATCCTCGCCTGCTTGCGCACATCGACGACCGCCGGGCGGAACACCCGGTCGGCGAAGTACCCGAGGCCGACGGCGAGCGAGTCGCCGACCACGACGACACGGAGCTTCTTGTCGTTCGTCGGCTTGCGGAGCTCGGTGTCGCGCACGGGCGGCTCGTCGGGCTTGCCGCCCGGGTCGGGGGCGATGCTCGGCAGGTCGTCCACGATGACGTCGACACCCGCGCCCAGCGCCGCGTCGGGGTCGCGGCCGGCGAGCGACCCGGCGGCGTCGGTCACGGTCGCGAGCCTCGTCGTCCGGGCGATCCAGTCAAGCGGCGAGAGGATCGTGAGCGAGAGGTCGCGACGCGTTCCCTCGGGGTGGGTCTCGGCCGCGCGCTTCAACTCGGGCCCGTAGAGGAACGACCAGGCGACCAGGCATACGAGGAGCGCGATGAGCACCTGCCCGGCGGGCATGCCGTGTCGGGCGCGGGGTGCGTCGTGGTCGGTCGTCGGCTCGGTCATGGCATCAGAACTGGAAGTAGATGAAGGGTGCCACGCCTCGGGGCCCGAGCGTGGTGATCGTGAACAGGACGAGGGCGGATACGAGCCCGAGCGGCACGGGGTGCAGCGTGTCGAGCCTCGCGCGCAGGCGCACCCCGAGCCCCCGGGGCGCGAACTGGGTCGTGAGCCCCACCGCGATGGCGAGCAGCACCGCAGGGGTGACCAGCTCCGAGGGCTCTCCCCACGCGGTCAGCGCGCGGCCGAGCAGCGTCAGCGCCGTCTCGGTCGAATCGGCGCGGAAGAACGCCCACGCGATGCACACGAGCGTGAACGTCAGCAGCCGTTGGCCCCACATCACGGTGCGTGTCTGCGGCGGTTCGGCGAGCACGCCGCGCGCCCGACGTTCGCGCTTCCATCTCCCGACCGAGAGGTAGATTCCGTGCAGCCCGCCCCACACGACGAAGTGCCAGGCCGCCCCGTGCCACAGCCCTCCCAGCAGCATCGTGATCATCAGGTTCACGTAGGTGCGCACGGTGCCCTTGCGGCTGCCGCCGAGCGGGATGTACAGGTAGTCGCGGAGCCATCGCGACAACGTCATGTGCCATGTGCGCCAGAAGTCCTGGACCGATCGAGCCGCGTAGGGGCGGTCGAAGTTCTGCGGGAACTTGAACCCGAGCAGCAGCGCGAGCCCGATCGCGATGTCGGTGTAGCCCGAGAAGTCGGCGTAGATCTGGACGGCGTAGGCGACCAACCCGACGATCGCGTCGAGGGCGCTCACGCCGACCGGGTCCCCGAAGACCGGATCGACGATCGCGGTCGCGAGGAAGTTCGCGATCACGACCTTCTTGAACAACCCGCCCACGATCAGCCACATCGCGCGCGCGACGTCGACGTGGCGGGCGTCGCGCCGGCGCTCGAGCTGCGGGATCAGCTCGTTCGGGCGGACGATCGGGCCGGCCACCAGGTGGGGGAAGAACGCGAGGTACAGGAAGACGTCGGGGGTCGAGGCGACCTCGGTGTCACGGCGGTACACATCGACGACGTAGCTGATCGCCATGAAGGTGAAGAACGAGACCCCTACGGGCAGGACGACCTCGAGCAGCGGCGGCGCCCACGCGAGCGACAGGGTGTCGGCGACGTTCGTGAGGTTCAGCGCGAAGAAGCCGTAGTACTTGAAGTACAGCAGCGGGGCGATCGTGGCGGCGACACCGATCGCCACGACCTGCATCCGCCGGCGCGGGTCATCGCGATGTGCGACCGCGCGCGCAGCCACCTGGCTGATCGCGCTGACCCCGGCGAGCAGCGCGACGTACCGCCAGCTCGCCCAGGCGTAGAAGACGTAGCTGGCCGCGATCATGAACGCGCGCCACAGACGCCGGTCGTGGTTGAGGTACCAGTGGCCCAGGAAGACCACCAGGAAGAACACCGCGAAGTCGATGGTGGGGAAGAGCACCGGCTCGGATGCTAGCCCAGCCTGCCGACGGCCCGGCGAACGGCCACCGTTATCCCCGTGCCTCGGTGAGGCGCCGTTCCAGGAACCGGCGCTCCACGGGGCTCGTCGCGAGATCGAGCGCGCGTGCGTAGGCGATGGCCGCGCCGGCATCGGCCCCGCTGCGACGCAGCAGATCCGCGCGAGCGGCGTGGAAGAGGTGATACCGGTCGAGGTCGTCGGCAAGCGCGTCCACGAGCTTCAGCCCCGCAGCGGGGCCGTCCGCCATGGCGACCGCCACGGCGCGGTTGAGCGCGACGACCGGTGACGGCGAGGTGGCCGCGAGCGCGTCGTACAGGGCGACGATCTGCGGCCAGTCGGTGTCCTCGGGGCGCGGCGCCCTGGCGTGCAACGCCGCGATGGCCGCCTGGAGCTGGTAGGCGCCCGGGCGCCGCGCGGCCAACGCCGCGTCGAGCGTCGCGAGCCCCTCGTCGATCATCTCGTGGTCCCACCGCGCGCGGTCCTGGTCTTCGAGCAGCACGAGGTCGCCCGCCGTATCGGTGCGCGCCTCGCGCCGCGAGTGCTGCAACAGCATGAGCGCGAGCAGACCGCGGACCTCGGGCTCACGCGGCAGCAGCTTGTCCACGACCCGCACGAGCCAGATCGCTTCGTCGCACAGGTCGGCCCGCACGAGCTCCCCTTCGGTCGATGCGTAGCCCTCGTTGAAGATCAGGTACAGCACGGCCAGCACGCCCGCGAGTCGCTCCGGGAGGAGCTCGACCGGCGGAACCCGGTAAGGGATCCCGGCGTCGGCGATCTTGCGCTTCGCGCGGACGAGTCGCTGCGCCACGGTGGGCTCCTGTTGCAGGAACGCCCGCGCGATCTCGCGAGTCGTGAGGCCACCGACGGTGCGGAGCGTCAGGGCCACACGGGCCTCGGGCGCCAGCGCCGGGTGGCAGCACGTGAAGATCAGCCGCAGCCGTTCGTCGGGGATCTCCGTGTGGTCTTCGCCCATGGACTCCAACTCCCGTAGCTGCCCGGCCGCCTCGGCCTTCTCCCGGCCGGCGCGTTCCCGCCGCAACCGGTCGATCGCCTTGTTCTTCGCCGTCGTGACGATCCACGCGCCGGGGTTTTCGGGAACCCCTCGGTCGGGCCAGGTGATGAGCGCCGTCGCGAAGGCCTCCTGCACCGCTTCCTCGGCCAGGTCGAAGTCGCCGGTCGCCCGGATCAGGGCCGCGACCGCCCGCCCCGCCTCGTGGCGGAACAGTCGGTCGACGACCCCGCGGGCGTCGTCCAACCGGCCTCAGGCCTCCGGCGGAGGCGGCAGTTCCGCGATCGGGCGGATCTCGATCGAGCCGTAGGACGACCCCGGGCAGCGGGCAGCGGCCTCGATGGCGTCGTCGAGGTTCGGCACGTCGATCTCGTAGTAGCCGCCGAGCTGTTCCTTCGTCTCGGCGAACGGTCCGTCGGTGACGACGCGGTCGCCGGTCTGCGTCGTGACGGTCGTCGCTTTCGCCGACTCGGCCAGGGCCTCGCCGGCCTTCATCCACCCCTGCTGGACGAGCCAGTCGGTGTAGTCGTACCAAGGCTTCATCGCGGCCCCTGGGTCATCGGGCGGTGCCTCCATCGCCTGTTCTGCACCGTAGATCAGCAGCAGGTATCGCATGCTCGCTCCTCTCCTTCGGTCGTCGCTCGTGCCGCGATCACCCTAGCGACGAACGGAGGCGTCCGGATCCGACATCTCCTCCGAGCCAGTTCGGCTAGCCTGGGGACGGCTCCAACCCCACCAGACGAGGAGGCGCCGGATGTCCCGCGACACCGACTGGCACGTGTTCGACAAGGCCTGCGACGTCGCCGCGATGGCGCTGCGCGGCTCGGCGGACCAGGTCAAGCCCGAGGCCGCCGCCGCGCTGTTCACGGCCGTCTACGGCGCGCTCAAGGACGTGGCCGCGGGCATCGAGGAGGGCGTTCAGAAGGCGGGGTTCTAACGCGGCGCGAGGTCTCGCAGCGACACGACCCCGACGACGGTGTCGCCGTCGAGGACGGGCAGATGACGGAACCCCTCCGCGAGCATGAGGTCCAGGGCCTGGCCGGTCGTGGCACCCGGCGCCAAGGTGGTCGGCGATCGCGTCATCGACGCCTCCACCGTGTGACCGGCGGCGTCGAAGTCCGACGCGAGCGCGCGCACGATGTCGCGCTCGGTGAAGATCCCGACCAAGCGGTCCCCGTCCATCACCAACGCCGAGCCCACGTGACGCACGCTCATCAGCTGGGCGGCCTCGGCCACCGTCGCCGATGGGGACACCGTCGTGAGCTCGATGCTCATCACGTCGCGGAGGGTCGCCATGGCCGTGGCCGAGCGTAGTCCCCGCGACGCGGCCCGTGAAGCCCTGCTCGCGTGGTACCGACCGCGCCGCCGGGCGTTCGCCTGGCGGCGGTCGGGAGACCCCTACGCCGTCTGGGTGAGCGAGGTCATGCTCCAGCAGACCCAGGCACCTCGGGTCGAGCCGATCTTCGAGGCGTTCATGGCGCGGTTCCCCCACGTCGTCTCGCTCGCGCGCGCCGCGCGGGCTGACGTTGTCCGCGCGTGGGAGGGGCTCGGCTACCACCGGCGCGCGGTGGCGTTGCACGAGGCCGCCCGCGCCATCGTTCGCGACCACGGCGGGGTCGTGCCGCGCGAGGTCGAGGAGCTGCGGCGGTTGCCGGGCGTCGGCCCGTACACCGCGAGCGCCGTCGCCTCGATCGCCTACGGCGTGCCGCTCGCCGCGGTCGATACGAACGCCCGCCGGATCGTGGCGCGCGCGTCCTTCGGCGCCGAGCAGGACGAGGTCGTGCCGCGCGAGCTGACGGACGAGGCGCAGGCGTGGGTGCCGCCCCGGCGCGCCGGTGACTGGAACCAGGCCCTCATGGACCTCGGTCGCGAGGTCTGCCGGCCGCTCGTCCCCCGGTGCGACGTCTGCCCGCTGGCCTCTGCGTGCCGGTTCCGGGCCGAGGGCCGGCGCGGCCGGCGATCCGGCAAGCGGCAGCCAGCCTTCGAGGGGTCGCTCCGGCAGGTCCGCGGCCGGGTGCTCGCCGCGCTCCGCGACGCGCCGAGCGTGCGTGTCACGGACCTCCCGGCGCGCGCCGGGGTCGTGATCGCGCGCGCCGACGAG
>CAZZND010000026.1:5208-26508 GCA_964655465.1 uncultured Actinomycetes bacterium | reverse complement strand
GCATCAACTTCCGCGACGACTCACGCCAGTACGACGCGCCGTTCAACATCCTGGTCGACGGCAACACGTTGAATGGGGACCGGCTGCTGCGGTGCGGGGAATGGGGGATCGTGTGTTCCGCGAACGGCTAACGAGCATCGCTGCCGCGAACGCGGAACGGATACCCGTAGCGTCGCAGCCACGGTGACGTGAGCGCGGAGACGACGCCCCGGCGGAGGTCGCGGGGACGCTCCGTCCATGAGATGTCTGGACGTAGGACAACTTCGCCGACCTCGAACCGGCTCCGGTTGCCCGACGCCGTGTGGCCGCTCCCGAGCACCGCGGTGTCATCGCTTGCGAACGGCAGGTCGTCGTCAGGCAAGCCTGCGAACCTCAGGATCTCCGCGGTCGTCACTCGCGGGTGATGGGCGAAGTCCTCGTACCGGACGAGGATCGATCGCGATGGAGGGAGCTGCCGGCGAACGGCCTCGGCCAGCAGGTTCGTCGAGACCCATCGTCCGGCGCACCGAACGGGACCCGGGCGGTAGCCGCCCTCGGGCGCACCGTCCCTTGGCTTGCCTCGGCGCCAGGAATACGCGAACGCCCGCGGATCTCGTACGAGGTGCACCACGTAGAGGTCAACCTCGGGGAGACGGGACAGGATCGTCGCGACCGCCGGAGACTTCGACGAGTCCACCACCGTCGACGCTCCGGTTACCTCCTTGATCGCCGGATACATCCGTCGGAGGAGCCCGAGGTAGCGTCCGAGGTCCGTGTGCCCGTCCAGCTCGTTGGAGTCGAGCCGCATCAGCCGAGGCGTGTGCAGGATCCTCGCTTCGCGTTGCCAGCGCACGACGGTGTCGGCCTCGCTCGCCTCGGGATCGTCGCCGGCCGCCCGACGGAGGATCTCCGACCAGACGTCGCACTCCCGGACCGCACGCCCGCACCCACACACGAACCCTTGCTGGATGCCGCGCCACATCCAGTGGACCTCACCCGCCGCGAACGTGCCTGGAACCGCGCCGAGCACCCGCTCGAGGATCGTGGAACCGGAGCGCGTGGTGCCGAGGATGTACAGGAGACGGACACGGTCTGACACGGGAGCCGACGATAGCAAAGGGGCCGCTGCTAGGATTCGCCGCTGGACCGGGCGCGCCGCGTCCTGGCCGGACACAAGGAGCCGCGCAAGCTGAAGATCCTCTCGATCATCGGGTACACGAGGAGTGGCAGCACGCTCCTCGACAGCGTTCTTGGCCAGCTCGACGGGTTCTTCTCGACGGGGGAGCTCCACTATCTGTGGGAGCGAGGCATGCTCCAGGGGCGACGCTGTGGTTGCGGCGACCCCCTTCCGACGTGCCCGGTTTGGTCGGCGATACTCGAACGAGCCTTCGGAGCGGATCTCCCTGATCCCCGAGAGGTCGTCCGTTGGCAGGACCGGTCGGTGCGGACGCGCCACACGTGGCCGCTCCTCCGCGGGGGCACCGGGCCGCTGATGGATCAGGCGGCGCTGTCCTCCTACCGCGACGTCGCCGCCCGCGTGTTCCAGGCCATCGTGGACGAGACGGGCGCCCGCGTGATCGTGGACTCCTCGAAGCGTCCGTCTGACGGGGCCCTCACCACGCTCCTGCCCGGCGTCGAGCCGTACTTCGTGCATCTCGTGCGAGACCCACGCGCCGTCGTGCACTCGTGGAGACGCGTGAAGCGCGAGCTGGACAGCGACGTGGCGAAGGAGATGCCTCGGCAGGGACGCATCGAGAGCGCGCTCGGATGGGCGGAGCTGAACGCGTTCTCGGACCTCGTACGGCGACGGGTCGGACCTGGACGATCGCTCCTGCTGCGATACGAGGACTTCGTCAGGCAGCCACTGGCGACGGTCCACGCGATCGCGCGCCTGGTGGACGAGGCAGATGTGGAGCCGCCGTTCGAGGGGGATCATGCCGTGCGGATGTCTCCCACCCACACGGTCTCCGGCAACCCCGCGCGGTTCTCGACCGGGGTCGTCGAGCTCCGCGCCGACACCGAGTGGAGCACGGGGATGCCTCCCGTGGATCGATGGCTGACCACGACCATCACCCTTCCCCTCCTCCTCCGCTACGGGTACCCGATCCTCCCGCGTGACGGCGCCGGACGGTGAGGGCGATGGGACCCGTACAACGGCTCCGCCGCGCTCGGTTCCGAAGCACCGCCGCCCGTTACGCGACGGTCCGTCTCCGCCATCGGGGTCTCCGAACGAACGACGCGTTCCTCGTCTCGTACCCGCGCTCGGGGACGACGTGGCTCCGTTTCCTCCTGTCCGAGGCTCTGACCGGGCGCTCACCGGAGTTCACACCCGATCCCGCGCTCGTCCCCTACGTGGGTGAGCACCGCGGAGCCGAGGGGATCCTTCCGGACGGGGGGCGTGTGATCATGAGCCACGAGCTGTTCCCGGTCGGGGGGCGCCGGGTCCTCTACATCGTTCGCGACCCCCGCGCCGTCGCACTCTCCGAGTTCCGGTGGCTGCGGCGTCGAGGGTTGACCGACGACGATCTCGACGCCTTCCTCACCGACTTCGTCGCTGGTCGCTCGAACCCCTGGGGAGGATGGGGTGCCCACGTGGAGCGGTGGCGAACGTCGGAGGCCGCCGCAGCGGGCCTGTTCCGGATGACGCGGTACGAGGACCTCCGCGCGGACCCCGTCGGAGTGCTCCGCGGACTGCTCCGTTTCCTCGGGGCCACGGTGTCCGACGATCGGATCGAGGCGGCAGTGGCGAACAACTCCCTCGAGGCGATGCAGCGCAAGGAAGAACGTGCTCCGGACTCCGCCTTCGCCAAGGGTGTGCGACGTGACGTCCGGTTCGTGAGGACGGGTGCAGTGTCGGGATGGCGAGCGGAGCTTTCCTCGGAGCAGACCGCGAAGATCGGTGCGGCGTTCGTGGAGACGATGCAACGACTCGACTACGCGCCGGACGGCACCGGCGCGGACCCGGGCCGGAACGGATAGCCGTACCTGCGGAGCCACGGCGCCGTCAGCGCGGTGGTGCCGGCGAGCAGTGAACCCGACGCTTCCGTCCTCCACGCCTCGTCCGAGCGCAGAGTCACGTCCCCGCTCGCGAAACGGCTCCGATTGCCCCACACCGTGTGATGCTCCCGCAGGCGGACCGTCCGATCGTCCACGAACGGGAGAACGGCCTCCGCTACACCGGCGAGGGTCGCGAGCCGCGTGATCGATGACCGTGGCTCGGCGACGAAGTCCTCGTAGCGGAGGAGGTCGGAACGCTGGGGATCGCGTCGCCTGAGCCGCTCCGTCAGGCGGTTGACGGACACCCATCGCGCCGCGCTCTCCAAGATCCCCCGCCGATGCATCTGCCCCTGCCTATGGGCGTCGAGCGTCGGACGCGCCCGCCCCTGCGAGAACGCCACCGCGCGAGGATCGCGCACCAGTTGCAGGAGACGCGGGTCGACGCCCGGCACACGCGATAGCAACGCCGCGTCCGACGGCGTCTTCGACGAGTCCACGATCACGCGTGCCCCCGTGACGTCCGAGATCGCCCGGTACAGGTCGCCGAGGAGGGTGACGTACCGGTCAAGGGTCGGACGCCCGCTCTCGGACCGATCGTCCAGCCGTAGGATCCTGGGGGTGTGCACCACCCGCGCCTCGGCCAGCTGCCACGAGCGCGCCTCCTCGGGCGAGGGCGCCATGCCGCGGATCGTGGCGAGGCGTGCGAGCACCTCAGCCCAGACGAGGCACCGCGCCACGGGTTCGCCGCAGGCGCATCCAGAGCCCTGCGAGAGCGCCACCCACAGCAGGTGCAGCTCGCCTGTCGAGAAGAAGCCGTCGATGCTGCCGAGGGTGTTCCCGAGCAGGGTGGAGCCTGACCGTCCGAACCCGGCGACGTAGAGCACCCGCAGGTCCGTCACGGCCCACTCCGACGCGCGGCGTGGGCGGTGATCGCAGCTCGATAGGAGGACTCGAGACCCTCGATCGCGTGCTCGGGACGATAGCCGTGCTCCCAGGCGGCGTACGCCCCCTCGCCCAGGCGTCGGTTCTCGCCGTCGTCCCGGAGGCGGGTGACCGCCTCGATCCATCGCGTCCCGTCGTCCGGTGGCAACAGGTAGCCCGTGCTCCCGTCGTCCACGACCTCGGCCAGCGAGCCTATCCTGCTCGCGAGGACCGGGACCCCCGCCGCGAACGCCTCGATCACGGAGCGAGGCGTGCCCTCGAACCACTGGGACGGCACCACGAGCCCGCGCGCGTGTCGGAGAAGCCCGGGCACCTCTCCTCCCGAAACGCTGCCCCTGAACTCCACGTTCGGAGGCGCGGCCGCGCGAAGACGGGTCTCCTCCGGCCCCTCCCCCACGACGAGGAGGTGGGCATCCGTCGCGCGCCAGGCGTCGACCAGGAACGACAGCCCCTTCTCCGGCGCCAGGCGCCCGATGTAGAGGAAGTACCTGCCCGTCCCCTCCCGTCGGGGCGCCGGCGCCGCGAAGTTGCGCTGGACGAAGATCCGGTCGGCCGGCACGCCCGCCTCGATGTGTTTGGCCCGCATGAAGTCGCTGACGGCGAGGAAGCGGTCGACGCGGTCGAAGCTGCCGATCGACTTGTGCAGGACGTACGACGATGCGAGCACAGCGCTCGCGGCCCGCGACCCTCGGAAGCAGCCCCGCGTCACGCCGCGCCACGCCACCTTGCCGAGGCAGTCCTCGCAGACACGACCGTCCAACAGGAACGTCCCAGGAAGGCAGGAGTACCGGTAGTTGTGCAGCGTCATCACGACCGCCGCCTCCGCCGCCGCCTTCCTGAGGACGGCCGGGGAGAGCATCGGGAAGAGGTTGTGAACGTGCACCACGTCGGCACGGATCCTGCCGAGGAGCGAGCGGACCCGGCGGGTAGCTTCGGTCGACCACACGGTGCGGACGCCCGCCTCGAGGTTCCCCAGTTCCACGGGGCTCGGGGTCCACGCGTGTACCTCGTGACCTCGCTCGCGCAGCAACGCCGTCTCGTCTTCGACGACGCGGTTCTCTCCCGACACGGGCCCTGAAAGGTAGCGGCTGTGCAGGACGAGTACCCGCATCAGGCCACCCCCTCAGTGGCGGGCGTGCCGATAGGCTCGGGTACATCCGCGCCGAGCGGGCGTCCGAGCGCCCGGGACGGGGCGCGCAGGAACTGCCGCCACCAGATGACGACGCCGAGCAGGGACGTCACGCCCAAGCCCCAGGCGGCCCCGCGCGCCCCGCCGACCAGCAGTCCCACGATGCCTCCGACGACGTTCATGCCCGAGACCACGAGGCGAGCGCGGAGACTCCGTGACGCCTCCTGCAGCGCCCGGAGTCCCACGGTCGCGCCGAGCCACAGGCCCGAGGAGATCGCTGCCAGCGAGAGGGGGACGAGCACGGCCTGTGCCGGCTCCCACGTCTGGCCGAGGAGCACGGGCCCGAGCTGATCGCCGAACACGAGGAAGACCGTGGTGTACACCACGCCGGCGGTGCCGAGGACCGCGGAGAGAGCGACGGCCCCCCGGGTGAACAGGTGGGGCCGTCCGTTCAGGACTCGCACGAGCTCCGAGAGACCGATGATCCACACGCCCTGGAACAGGACGTTGAGCGGGCCCAGCAGAACTTGGGCGCCCCGGAGCGCGCCGGCGGCGGAGAGCCCGGCGAGGGCCGCGGCCGCGTACATCACGATCTGCGTCGACCCGGTGTTGGCGAGGAACTCCCCGACCTGCCGGCTCGACAGATCGTGGTGGTCCTTCACCCATCCCAACGCGTGCGAGGGAGCGGGGAGCACCCTCGCTTGGGCGATCCCGACCACTGCGGCCAACGACCCGGCGACACCCCATGCGAGCACGAACGCCCAGGCCGACCCGTCGCTGCCGACCACCGCGAGTGCCATCGCGGGCACGAGGAAGAGGGCCCAAGCCGCGTCGTTCACCAGCGCCGCCGGCGGTGTTCCCCTCGCGATGAAGGCGTGCCTCCAGCTCTCCTGCAGGAGCAGGCCTGGGAGGCAGACGGCAAGCGCGAACAGGGCGGCGCGGGTGCCCGGGAAGGCCGCGCCGGCGACGGCGCACGCCGCGCCGGCGGCGAGACCGATCAGCACCGTCGCCCCGGTGGCGGCCGCCGCAGCGCTCCGCCATCGCGCCGGGGTCGCCGCACTGAACCGCACGAGGATCGGGAGCGTCGTCATCGCTCGAGAGACCCCCAGGATGAGGATGTAGGTGGAGAAGATGATGGCGAACCCACCGAACTCTTCGGGGCTCGTGTTCCGCGCGACGATCGCGGCCAGCGCGAAGTTCGTGAGGCTCGAGAAGCCCTGGTCGGCGATGCCCCAGGCGGCCCGACGGGGAACGGTACGCGAGGTCATGCGCCGGCCAGCGGAGGGATCCGGTGCGGGACGACGGGGAGTGCGTCCCCCTCGTCCCATTCGAGCGGCTCGGGGAGGAACGCGGGCGCGGCGGCCAGACCGAGGATCGTCCAGTACGGGATCGCGGCGAACGGGGTCTCGAAGTAGTTCGTGAAGAGACCGACGCCGAATCCGAGGAAGAGCGCCGCCAGGCCGAATGCCTGTCCGGTCCGACGGTACGCGACCCACAGCAGGCGCCCCACCGCCAACAGCAGGGCCGCGAAGATGGAGACGCCGATCCACCCGCCGAAGCCGAGTGCGTAGAAGAACACGTTGTGCGGCGTACGGAGGTCGTCCTTCCCGGTTCGGATGTCCGAGGTTGACTTCAGGTAGTAGCCGTAGCCGAAGCCCACCAGCATCCGCGGGGTGGTCTCGTGGACCGATCCCCAGATGTCCGTCCACCAGTCGAGTCGCCACGCGGTCGTCCCGGCGAACTTCCTCGCCTGCTCGTTGTACTGGGCTGCCGTCTGCTCGTCGAACGGGGCGATCGCGGCGCCGACGACGTTCCGGGCCGAGATCGTGGTCGGACCTCGCGAGAGCACCGAGGGCACCCGGAGGTCCAGGACGAACGCGACGAACATGAGGGCCGTGAGGACGCTCATCACCGCGACGAACCGCCCCAGCCGGCGAGACAGGAATACCCACACCGGAATCGCGAACAGGATCCCGGCCCAGTGGGCTCGCGTCTGGATACCGATCAGCATCAGCGTGTTCACCGTGAGCGGGAACCAGGTCTTCCGCAGGGTCCGATGGAAGGCGATGAGCCCGAGGATCGCGAACATCTGCCCTTGGGGGTTGTTGAAGAGGAAGACGCTCGGGCCGGGGACGGTCACGTACAGGCCGTTCAGGAACCCCACGTACAAGATCGCGTAGATCGCGTTCGCCCACGCGAGCAGCAGAACGAACCGTCGCAGGTAGCTCGGATCTCGCTGCCCGAGCCAAAGCCCGAGGAACACGTAGAGCGGGTACACGTTGAAGACCAGGTTCTGCAGGGACTGGAGCGTGCTCTGGTCGCCGAGGAAGCCTCGGAGGGTGAGCACCACGCCGTACGCGAGCGAGACGTACAACGCCCAGGCCAGGGCCGACAGATCGTTCCGCCGGAGCAACGAGGCGAACCACAGCCGTCCCGACGCGTCCGCACGCAGGAGGAAGAAGGCGGCGAGGAACAGGTCGCCGACGTACACCGGAGGCGAGGTCATCCCGAGATGGGCGAAGGCGCGGCTGAACAGCAGGTAGCCGAGCAGCAGGACGGTCGTCGCGTTCCCCCACCGACGGACGGTGAGCTCCTCCCGCGCGCCCTCGACGCGGAGCTCGCCGAACAACGCACGGGCCTGGATCATGCCGCCGTCCTCACGCGCCGAGCCCCGAGCCCGCGGCGGACGAGCTCCTTGGCCCGGGACCCCGACAGGCTCGTCGACAGCCAGCGCCCGCGGCGGGCGACCGGGAGTATCACCGCGACCCCGTAGAGGACGCTCGCCCACGCCTTCTGCACCGGACCGTAGAGGTCATCGTGGACGAACGCACGCATCAGGGATCCGTAGCTCCGGACGAGTGCGAGACGTCGCTCGTCCCCCTCGAGCAGATCGACCTGGAACCGGAGCTCCCGGTACTTGAGGTTGTTTTCGATCCGCAGCGTCACATCCCGTCCCATCTTCGGGAGGCGAGCGTTCACTTCGTCGGCGACGAGACGCAGGTTCTCCGCCGCGCGCCTCGCGCGCTCCGCGTCGATCGTCGCGCGAGCGAAGACGTTCGCCCCGTGGCGGCGGTAGCCACCGAGCGCCTCGTCGACCACGGTGACCGGGGTGAGGAGCGCAGCGAGGACGAGGAGATACGTGTCGGCGGAGGTCCTGAGGCCCGAGACCGGCATCGGCAGCACGAGAGCGGCCACCTCACGGCGCAGCGCCACGCCGCTCGTGGGAACCCAGCGCCACCGACCCCCTCGACGCAGGACGCGAGGTGCGATCCATCCCTGCTCGAAGGCGGTGAGCGCAGGGATCCGCTGGATCTCCCGTTGCTCGTCGAACATGGTCAGAGGATGCACCAGCATGCCCGCCGATGCACGGCCGAAGGCGTTCACGATCCTCTCGAGCTTCTGAGGAGCGGCGGTGTCGTCGGCGTCGAGGAAGCAGACGATGTCGCCACTGCACGCGGCGAAGGCGGTGTTGAAGGCCGCCGCCTGCCCCCTCGACCCATCGTGGCGGAGCAGCCGGATCCGGTCGTCCCGCGCGGCATACCCCGTCACCACCTCGTCGGAGCCGTCATCGGAGCCGTCGTCACAGACGATCGCCTCCCACCATCGGTACGACTGCGCCAGGAGCCCGTCGATCGCATCAGGCAAGAAGCGGGCGTAGTTCCTGTTGGGGATCAGGATCGAGACGAGCGGCTGCTCGACCAGGGGCGCGAGCTCGACCGGAGCGAGTGGCCGCGCCGAGGCCGGGGCGGATGCCCCGGCCTCGGCTCCTCGATCCGAGACGAGGTCGCCATGGGTCATGGCGACGCTTCGACGTGGAAGAAGTCCCAGGTCGCGGGGAACTCCGGCCCCTGTCCTCGGGAGGTCGAGAGCAGCCCCGCGGCGAGCCCGCGGCCCGGGGTGGTAAGCCAGGACGTCGGGATCGGGATCGGAGCCCCGACGTTGACGCGCGCCTGCAGCACGCCACCGACCGAGGCTTGGTACGAGGGCTGCACAGTGCCGACGGCCGGGTCCACGACCAGCCACAGGTCGACGTAGTCGGGCCCAGGAAGGGCGATATCTTTGTTCCGGGTGACCTGGACGGTGCCCCCGATCTCCTCGATCACGTTGATCTTCTCGGGGGTCCCCACCGCACCCTTCGTCGTGACCTTCAGGTAGCCGTCTTGGGTTCCATCGCCGATGAAGATGCCCATCGACTGATGCGCGTCGGGCGTCAGTCCGAGGAAGGGCTGCACGATCCGCCCGTAGACCTGGAACCGGCCGGCAGGCGGCTGCACGCCGAGCTGGAAGCCGTACTCCTGCTTGTTCCCCAGCTTGAAGGCATCGCCGACGGGGACCTGAGCCACGGTGAAGACGCCCGCGGCCCCGCCGACCACCATGCCGTTCTCCTGGAACTGGCTCAGGTAGTTGGTGGTGCCGTTCGTCATCAGCCCCGTGAAGCCGGTGTTGGCGATCCCCCCGGGCGGCTGCTGGTCGTTCTCCCACGAGATCACAACGGGCAGGGACGTCCCCGTGCCGTTCTCGGCATCGATCGCGAACGGGTCGGTGAGGTCGGCGGTCCCGTCGTTGTCGTCGTCGGGGTCGTTCAGGTCCGACACGAGGTCGACATCGTTGTCCGGTGGGACCGACGCGGCCGAGCATGGGTTGGTGGCGTTGTCGATCTCGTCCGCGTTCGAGTAGCCGTCGTTGTCCTCGTCGAGCGAGGCGCTGTCCTGACCCGTGCAGCCCGGACCGCCGCCACCGCCGTCGAAGTCGTTGGGCTCGAGGACGACGATCTCGTTCGTGTTGAAGTCGGCGATCCAGATCGTGCCCGGGAACGAGTCGTTCGGCCCCGTCGTGGTGACGTCTAATGGCCGCGACGGCTGGTTGAACGTGGCGAAGTTCTCGTCCTTGGAGACGACCGCCGTCCCCGCACCGTTCAGGGTCACGCGCACGATCTTCCGGGCCTGATAGCTGGCGACGATCAGGTCGCCGAGCAACTGCCCGTTGAAGTTGTCCGTTCGATACTCCGCGATCCCGTTCGAGGAATTCGGCATCGTCGTGAGCGCCGTCGTCGCGGTGGTGTTGGAGGCCCGGAAGTCGCACTCCACCGGGTTGGCCGTGGAAACCGGCGACTGCCCACCGAAGGTGTTGGCCTGGTTCGCGCGCGTGGGGTTCGGGTGACCTCCGTAGTAGCCCGCGGAGATCAGATGCAGCGCGTCGTTCGAGCCGGACTGCCCCTGGCCGACCGGCTGGTTCGTGCACGCGCCGTTCGTGCCCTCGCCGACGGGCGCGTCGCCCCAGCCGCCGTTCGGACCGTTGTCCGACGTGTAGATCCGGCCGGCGTGCTGCCCTACGGTGGCATGGAGCACGTCGTAGGAGTTCCGGAAGCCCGGCGAGAAGACCTGGACGGGGCTCCCGGCCACGATCTCGGCCTGGTTCAGTCCGTCATTCCCGCCGAACGGGTCGTTCACGTCCTGACCGCCCGAGTTGGCCCGCGTCAGGTCGTCCAGGGTCGGCATCGAGTAGGTGGAGCTCCCGATCGCGCTCAGGTCGACGGACAGGATCGCCGCCGAGTACGCGTACTCGGGCAGGAGGGCGAAGTTGTTCGATGGCCCACCCTTGTTGGTGTTGCCGCCGTACGCCCACAGGATCGTGTTCGTCGCGGGGATCAAGGCGATCCCGTTGGGGCCGTGGTTCTCCTCCGAACGCGGCAGACCCTGCACCAGGATCGTGTGCGCCCATTGCGACCCGCTCCAGGTGAGACGCGAGAGCGTACCCGAGTTGGTGTCGAGGTTGATGTCGGATCCTTCGAGGCCGCCGCCGATCCTCGGGTCCGAGGAGGACGCGTAGATCACCGGGTTGGACGCGGTCCCCGTGACGAGGAGCCCGAGGACGAGGCGTCCCGTGACCGACGCGTTCCCGCTGCCGTCGTCGTCGTGGTTGGGGATCTGCGCCACGGCGCTGATCGTCTCGGTGGCCGTCACACGGTAGTCGTTCGTGCCGTCCCGGACGATCGTGTGGGCGCGGATCGTACCGTTGAAGTAGCCGACGTACAGGCGCCCGTCGGGCCCCCACGCCAGGGTCGTGGGCGAGCTTCCCGTCATCCCGGCGACCGAGCTCTTCCCGAACCCGATCGTCGTGCTCCCCCCACCGCCGCCGCAGGTCGCCGGTGCCCCCAGGAAGAAGGCGTCGTGGTAGGCGGTCTGATGGCCCGCGCCCTGGCTGGTACCGCCGCCCGCCACGTAGAGACCGCCGTTGCACTCGGCCGCCTGGATCCCGTGGCGCGGGACCGCCATCGGCGTCAGCGACCTCCACGTGTTGGTCGTCGGGCTGTAGGCCTCCACCTCGGGTCGGGCGATGCCGCCGCCCTCGCCTCCCATGACGACGATCTCGCCGCCGACGACGCCGGCTCCGAAGCCGCCGCGAGGCGTGGGGATCGGTGCGAACCCCGTCTCCCACTGCCCGGTAGAGAAGTTGTACGCGTCGGTCGGGGTGACGTAGTCGGTGATCTGGAAGTTGCGGCCCCCGATCGCCCAGAAGCGTCCGTTCGCGACCACGGCGTGGAAGTGCTCCCGCGTACGCGGCATGTCCAGGAGCTGCGTCCAGGTGTTCGACGCAGGGTCGTACACGTCGAAGCGAGCCGTCGGGACCGATGAGGACATGCCACCCGCGACGTAGATCTTCCCTTCATGGGTGACGATGCCCCCGGCGCCGCGAGGCGACGGCATCGGGGCGCCCTGCGTCCACGAGTTGGTGGTCGTGTCGTAGATGTAGACGGCCGACGACGCAGGGCCGCTCCACGTCGCGAGCCCGCCGATCGCGTAGATCTTCGTGCCGACGGCGGCGAGCTGGATGTGGTGCAACGCGTCGGGGGTGGGCATCTGCTTGCCCGCGCTCCAGGTGTCCGTGATGGGATCGTAGATGCTGACCGCCTTCGTATCCCCCATCAGATAGAAGCGTCCCCCCACCTGGATGTAGCCCACCTCGTCGCGAGCCGCGGGCGCCAGCGCCTTCGTCACCCAGGTGCCGTCGGCCGCCGACGCCACGGGGGCCGTCAACGCCGTGATCGTCGCCACCGTCACGACCACCACTCCGAACCGCGCGACCCGCCGCGACATCGTTACCATCTCCCCTTCGCCCACTCGAGCGTCCGCTGTAGCCCCTCCGCGAGATCGACGGTCGGCTCCCATCCCAGTGCCCGCGTCGCCAGGGTGATGTCGGGGCACCTGAGGCTCGGATCGTCCACCGGGCGGCCGGTAAAGACGATCTCCGAACGACTTCCCACCAGGTCCCGGATGAGCTCGGCCAGCCGCAGCATGGTGAGCTCCTGAGGATTCCCGATGTTCATGGGGCCGACGTGCGGGCTGTTCGTCAGTGCCCAGATGCCGTCGATGAGGTCGTCAACGTAGCACAGGCTCCTCGTCTGGGAGCCGTCACCGTGCACGGTGATCGGCTCGTCGTGGAAGGCCTGCGCGAAGAACGTGGGGACCGCGCGCCCGTCCTCGCGACGCATCCGCGGTCCGTACGTGTTGAAGATCCGTGGCAGCTTCACATCCAGCCCGTGCACCCGGTGGTAGGCCATCGTAAGGGCCTCGGCATACCGTTTCGCCTCGTCGTACACGGAGCGAGGACCGACCGGGTTCACGTTACCCCAGTAGTCCTCCGTCTGCGGGTGCACGAGCGGATCGCCGTAGACCTCGGAGGTCGAGGCCTGCGCGAAGCGAGCCCCCTTGGCGAGCGCGAGGTCGAGAGCGTGCTGCGTTCCCATCGACCCGACCCGCAGGGTCTCGATCGGGTGGTCGAGGTAGTCGGGAGGGGACGCGGGCGACGCCAAGTGCAGCACCGTGTCGACCTCGCCTTCGACCTCGAGCCCCGTCGAGACGTCGGCGTGCCGTAGCTCGAAGCCGGGGTGGTCGCGGAGATGCGCCACGTTCTCATCGCGCCCGGTGACGAGGTTGTCGAACCCCACGACCTCCCACCCATCGTCGAGGATGCGCGTGACCAGATGCGAGCCGAGGAACCCCGCCGCACCGGTGACCACCGCTCGCGCCATCTGCCCCAACTACACGGCCCCCGGCCGTCCCATCGCATGGTACGAGAAGCCGGCCTTCGTGAACGCCGCCCCATCCAGGAAGTTGCGGCCGTCAACGATCACGCGGAGCGCGACGAGCTCGCCCAGCTTCTCGACGTCGAGATCCCGGAACTCCTCCCAGCCGGTGCACAGCACGATGCAGTGCACGCCGCTGGCGGCCTCGTACGCGCTCGGCGCCACCCCCAGCTCGGGCACCTCGCGCTGGGCCTCGTCCAACGCCTGTGGGTCGTACCCCACGACCTCGGATCCCGCGGCGATCAGGCGGCGGGCGACCGCGAGCGCGGGCGAGAAGCGGACGTCATCGGTGCCCGGCTTGAACGACAGCCCGAACAGCGCCACGCGCTTGCCCTCGAGGTTCCACAGGGCGTCGCGGACCTTCTCGACGGCGGCGTCCACCGCCTCGTCGTTGATCTTCGCGACCTCCCTCAGGAGACCGAACTCATATCCGAGCGTCGACGCGAGGTGGTCGAAGGCGACCAGGTCTTTCGGGAAGCAGTAGCCCCCGTATCCGAGGCCGGCGCCCAAGAAGTCGGGGCCGATCCTTGGATCCGAGCCCATCACGTCAGTGATGGCCTCGACGTCCGCGCCCGCACGTTCCGCGATCCGCGCCAACGCGTTGGCGTAGGAGATCTTGAGAGCGAGGAACGCGTTGCTCGCGTGCTTCGCGAGCTCCGCGCTGCGGATGTCGGTCTCGATCAGCCGCGTCCCGCGATCCGTGAACGGGCGGTACAGCTCGCGCATCACCTCGAAGGCGCGCGTCGACGAGGCGCCCACGAGGATCCGATCGGGATCCACCGCGTCCTCCATCGCCTTGCCCTCGCGCAGGAACTCCGGGTTCGACACGACGTCGATCATCGATGCCATGTCGGGGCGCTCCAGGGCGAGCGTGCGGTGGAGGCGGTCGGCGCTGCCCGCGGGAACCGTCGACTTCTGCGCGACGACGAGCGGGGCGGTGGCGTCGGCAGCGACCTGCCGAGCCGCGTGCTCGACGGCGAGCAGGTTCGCCTCGCCGGACGCACGGGGCGGGGTGCCGACGCAGATGAAGACGACGTCCGCTCCCGCGACCGCGTCCGCGGCGTCCACGGTGAACCGCAGCCTGCCCGCCTTCAGGTTCGCGCGGAGCAGCTGGTCGACGCCGGGCTCGTAGAAGGGCATCACGCCCTCCGTGAGCGACGCCAGCTTCGCCGCGTCCGCATCCATGCCGACGACGTCGTGGCCGACCTCGGCGAGCGACACGCAGGTGATGAGACCCACGTGCCCGGTGCCGATGACACCGACGCGCATCACGCCTCCACGCCGGCCGGCACGCGGCCGGCCTCGATCAGCTCGGACTCGATCCAGCGGTACGTGGCGGTCATGCCGTCCTCGAGCGTCACCTGCGGCTCCCACCCGAGGACCTCGCGGAGGCGCGTGTTGTCGCTGTTTCGACCCCGCACCCCCTGCGGCTTCGATGTGTCGTGGACCTTGACGAGCGATCTTCCCGCGCGGTCGCAGACGAGGTCGACCAGACCGTCCACCGTGATCAGCCGATCTGTCCCGAGGTTCAGGGGCTGTGCGTGGTCGGACATCATCAGCCGGTGGATCCCCTCGACGCAGTCGTCGACGTACGTGAAGGAGCGCGTCTGCTGACCGTCGCCCCATATCTCGATCTCCTCGCCGTCGTTGGCCAACGCCACCTTGCGGCTGACCGCGGCCGGGGCCTTCTCGCGCCCGCCCTCGTAGGTCCCGAGCGGGCCATAGATGTTGTGGAAACGGGCCACGCGCGTCTCGAGCTTGCCCTCTTCCGTGTAGTACTGGGCGAGCTTCTCGGCGTAGAGCTTCTCCCATCCGTACCCTTCCTCGGGCTCGGCCGGGTAGGCATCCTCCTCCTTCAGCGGGGTGACGTCCGGATCATGCTGCAGATACATGGGGTAGATGCAGGCCGACGACGAGTAGAAGTGCCGGAGAACCCCGCTGCGATAGCCGGCCTCCAGCATGTGCGCGTTGATGAGGACGTTGTTCCGTGCGACCTCCGCGCGGTTGCCTGTGATGTAGCCGATCCCCCCCATGTCGGCGGCCAGCTGGTAGACCTCGTCCACGCCCTCGGTAGCCCACAGACAGTGGTCGTACTCGCGGAGGTCCTTGAGCTCGAACTCATCCGCAGCGGACGCCTCGTACTCGGGCTCCTTGATATCGACCCCTCGGATCCAGTACCCGTTCGCCTTCAAGTACCTGACGAGGTGGTGCCCGATGAACCCACCTGCTCCCGTGACGACCGCTCGCTTCATCCTTGCGTCTCCCTTCGCATAGATCCGTCATCCGGGCCCGGTTCGCGGCCGAGGTACGTCTTTCCGAGTTGGAGGCCGAAGAGCGCTACGAACCGTGGGTTGTGACGGAGGTAGCGCTTCCACAGGCGACGGGGCTCCGTGACCAGCCGGAACAGCCACTCGAGCCCGTTCCGCTGCATCCAGGGCGGCGCCTGCCGTTTCTGGCCTGCGTAGAAGTCGAACGCCGCTCCGACCCCGAGCATCACCGCCGGCACCGCGGGCCGATGCGTAACGATCCACCGCTCCTGCTTGGGGCATCCGATCCCGACGAAAAGTATGCGGCACCCCGACGCGATGATCCGCTGGACGACCTCGTCGTCCTCCGCGTCGGTCAGGGGGCGGAACGGTGGGCAGAACGCGTACGTCACACGTAACGTGGGGTGCTCGCGGTGGAGGCGCTCCAGCAAGGCAGCCAGCACGTCCTCGGACCCGCCGTAGAACCCGACCGGGATATCCTCGCGAGCCGCGGCCGCGAGGAGCTTGGGGGTGAGATCAGGGCCGTACACGCGCGACGCATCCCCGATCCCCAGGGCGCGCAGGCCCCACACGAGCGGCATCCCGTCGGGCGTGACGAGGTCGCAGGCCGACATCACGGGGGCGAACGACGGGTCGTCGTACGCCTCCATGACGTTGTTCACGGTCGCGATCGCGACGGCACGCGACTCCCCGCGGGACACCCAGTGCAGCACCCTGGCGATCGCGTCCTCGTACGAGGTCGCGTCCACGCGCATCCCGACGATGGAACGCGTTGCCGGCGGCGGGAGCACCGCCGCCGGGCTGGTCCCCGCCGGGGAGGGCGGCTCGGAACGTGCGCTCTGGCTCAATAGGCACCTCGGCGCCGGAGCAGCACGTTGATCGTCTTGAGCAGGATGCGGACGTCGAGTCCGACCGACCAGTTCTCGACGTAGAAGAGATCCTGACGGACCGCTTCGTCCGCAGAGAGGTCGCTCCGGCCGTTCACCTGCCACCATCCCGTGAGGCCGGCCCGGACGTCGTGCCGTGGTTCCAGCAGCTCCGGGTTGGCGAGGACCTGGTCCTCTGGCAGCGGCCGCGGCCCGACGAGGCTCATGTGCCCGACCAGGACGTTCCACATCTGGGGCAGCTCGTCGAGGCTGAACTTCCGCAGGACGCGCCCGACCCGCGTGACGAGGATCTCTTCCCTCGGCTTGAAGAACGGCTGCGTCGGGTCGATCCCATGCTCTGCGAAGATGCGATCGACGTCGGCCACCATCGTTCGGAACTTCACGATCCGGAAGACCCGCCCACCCCGGCTCACCCGGTTCTGCCTGAAGAACACCGGACCCGGGGAGGACCACTTGATGAGCGGGGCGATCACGGCGAACAGGGGTGCGGCGACGACGAGGCCGACCGCGGCACCGGTGATGTCCATCCCCCGCTTGAGCGCCGCCTGGAGGCCGTTCAGCCGCGCCGGCCGCACGGTGACGAGGGCGCCCGGTCCCAACGGGAACACGTCGAGGTGGGAGCTGAGGGCCTCGGGCGCTCGGGTGAAGAGGCGGAGGTCGAGTCCGGAGGTGCGGGCGAAGCGTCGCAGCGCCGTGAGCTCCTCGCGATCGAACGAGCTCGACGCGACCAGCAGGCAGTCTATCGAGCCCTCGGCGGCCAACGAGGAGATGTCGGACAGCCGACCGAGGCTCGGAAGCGCGTCGTGGGTCGGTCCTTCGCTCCCCATCACGACGCGGCCGACGGGCAAGAGATCGGACGCCTCGGACCTGAGCAGGTCGAGGAAATCCGCGGGCTCGTCGCCCGCGCCTACGAGCACGGTCCGCAGACGCAGGCGTCCCTCACGGCGCTCCCCTCGCGTGTAGATGGTCCACAGCCCCCGCTGTCCCAGGTCGAGTACCACGAGCAGCAGAAGGAAAGCGGCCAGCCGCATCTCGAATCCCGGGGTCCCGCCGACGATCACCGCGACCCCACAGCCGAGGATGCCCGCGCTTCCGACGACGCGGGCGAACCCGAGCCGACCCGCGATCACCGCCGAAGAGGTGCTGCCGAAGGTTCCGACGAGCGCCAGCCAGAGCGGGATCGGGACCGCCATGAGCAGGGCGAGCGGGTACGAGGCGCCGCGCAGGACATCCGAGAGGGACACCGCTACGACGACGGCAAGGACATCGCCGACGGCGATACCAACCGCGACCAGGAACCGAGCCCGCCCGGCGGATCGCGCGAAGACGCTCTGGTGCAGGTCGTCTCCGGCCGCCTCGACGGTGACCGTCACGTCACCGCTGGAGACGCGGACGAGATCGGCGGCGTGCGGATCGCCGAGCGTGACGCTCAGCTTGTCGCCCTCGGCATCGGCATGAACACTCATCGCGATCGTTCCGATCTCATACGTACCCAAGTCGGGGAGGGTCAGATAGGGGATCCCGCCACCCAGTTGATATCACCACCGATACTCAAGGGGAGGACGGGGGTTAGGTCAATCGGCGGAAGGTCTCGGAATCATCAACCCAAAGACGTTCGCCTCCCTCCATCGGTCCAGCAAGCATCCCGCCCGCGGTGAACCGGCGCCCTCCCGGGGACGTAGTACGAACAACCTAGTCACCATGGGGGGGTACCCCGAGATCGGCCCCGATAGATTACGCGAGCGCTTTATACATCAGCAGTGGGACGAATGGGGGACACGGGATCCCTCCGCCTGCCCCGGCGCCGGGCTCAGCTGTCGGATCCCATCCCGATCGCATCGAGCATCCTCAGCCAGGTCCCGGCCATCGCAGCGGCTCCGGTGGGAACGGGATCGGGTTCGTCCAGACCAGGTCCAGCCGGGTCCGGTCGGTGTCGCAGCCGTCCATCAGGTCCAACGCGACCAAGGGGTGTCATCACCCTTGCTCACCGGTGGCGGATCGCAGGCCCTCGAGCTGCGGGAACGTCTCGAAGAGGTTCCGGGCGAGCCCGTCCGTCTGATGTCAAGGCACTCATGACGCGCGACACTAGATCCCCTTCAGGTACGCGACCGTCTCGGCCAGGCCGTCCTCCAGGTGCGTCCACGGCTTCCACGCCAGCACGGACGACGCCGAGGAGATGTCGAGTGCGATCCGGCGGAGCTCACCGGGCGGCAACGGCCCGTGATCGGGCTTCGGCTCGAACCCGATGATGTCGGCGAGCAGCCGGTACAGACCGTTCACGCTGGTCTCGAGGCTCGTGCCGATGTTCACGAGCTTGCCCGAGCCGCGGTCGACCGCCTGCACGAACGCGTGCACGACGTCGTCGATGAACACGTAGTCACGGGTCTGGTTGCCGTCGCCGTAGATCGTCGGCGTCTTCCCCGCGAGCATCAGCGACGAGAAGATCGAGATAACGCCGGCCTCGCCGCTCGGGTCCTGGCGCGGCCCGTACACGTTGCCGAGCGCGAGCGCGGTGAAGTCCAGGCCCCGATAGCGCTGGAAGTACGCGAGGTAATCCAGCACCACCTTCTTGGAGATACCGTACGGACTCATCGGGAACGACCCCTGCGCGGCCGACTCCTTCACGGGGACCCGTCGCGGCTCGCCGTAGATGGTGCCGCCGCTCGCCGCGTAGATGACCTTTCGGGCGCCGACGGCGTGCGCGCACGCCAACACGTTGAGCGAGCCCATGACGTTCACCGACGCGTCGTGCACGGGTTCCTCGAGCGAGGGCCGGACCCCGGCCTGGGCCGCCAGGTGGAACACGACCTCGGGCCGGTGGCGCTCGAACAGCGGCAGCAGACCGTCGGCCCGCACGTCCATGTTGAAGAACGTGTAGGCCTTGCCGTAGCCGCGGGCCTCGCCGAGGTTGGCGATGCGACCGGTCGTCAGATCGTCCACCGCGATCACGCGATGGTCTTCGGCCAGCAGTCGATCGGCCAGGTTCGAGCCGATGAACCCGGCGCCCCCGGTCACCAGGACGGTCGTCACGGCGCCAACCTTAGGTTCGGATCAGCGGCGATGTCCAACGACGTCCGTTCTCCCCGAGCCAGTCTCGCCGCTCCCAGGCACGCGATCATCGCAGCGTTATCGGTGCACAGATCCAGGGGCGGGAAGAGCACGAGCAGACCCGCGCCGGCGCCTTCGGCCGCGAGTCGCTCGCGCAGGCGGGTGTTTGCGACGACGCCCCCGCCCAGCAGGACCGTGTCCACGCTCTGGGCCCTCGCCGCGGCGATCGTCTTCGTGACCTGGACGTCGACGATCGCCTCCTGGAAGCTCGCCGCGACGTCGGGCAGGTGCAGGGCCCGTCCGGCGGCCCGCTCGGCCTGGACGTAGCGCAGGACCGCCGTCTTCAGCCCGCTCATCGAGAAGTCGAGATCGGCGGAGCCGGCCATCGCCCGCGGGAACGCGATCGCGTGCGGATCGCCCTGGCTCGCCATCGCGTCGATCGCCGGTCCGCCGGGGAAGCCGAGACCCAATAGACGGGCGACCTTGTCGAACGCCTCACCCGCGGCATCGTCGAGCGTCTGGCCGAGGACCTCGTGGTGGTGCAGCTCGGGCACGTGCACGAGCATCGTGTGACCGCCGCTCACGATGAGCGCCACGTACGGCGGATCCGGTGGCCCGTGGGCCAGGAAGTTCGCCCAATAGTGACCCTCGAGGTGATTCACCCCCACCAGCGGGACACCCGCCGCGAGCGAGAGCGACTTCGCCGCCGCCATCCCGACGAGGAGCGCCCCCACCAGGCCGGGGCCGACGGTCACCGCGACCCCATCCAGCTCGCGGACGTGGACCTCGGCGGCCTCGAGCGCCTCACCGAGCAGCGGGGTGAGCGCCTCGACGTGGGCGCGGGCCGCGACCTCAGGCACCACGCCGCCGAAACGCTCGTGCAGGTGGACCTGCGCCGCGATGAGGTTCGCACGGATCTCGAACCCGTCGGCGACGACCGCGACGGCGGTCTCGTCACACGAGGTCTCGATCCCGAGGGTGATCACGTGGCGCGGACGCCCTTGGGGAGCGAGGCCGCGACCTCGCGCAGCCGCGCCCGGTACTCGGGCGTACGCACGTCGTCGGTCCACATGATCAGGGCATCCTCGTGCAGATCCGCGTAGTAGTTGCGGCGGATCCCGGCCGGGCGGAACCCGAACCTCGCGTACAGGCGTTGCGCTCGCCAGTTCGTGACGCGCACCTCGAGCGAAACCGCGTGACCCCCCATCGCCGCGGCCGCCTCGATCTCCGCGACGAGCAGCCGGTGCGCGATCCCGTGGCCCTGGCGCATCGAGTCCACCGCGATGTTCGTGAGGTGCGCCTCGTCGCCGTAGCAGATCAAGCCCGCGTAGCCGACGACCTCGCGGTCCCACCGCGCCACGAGGTAGCTCCGGTTGTTCGGCTCGGTCATCTCGGCGACGAACAGGTTGGGGCTCCAGGGGCGCGCGTAAGCCTGGCGCTCGATCGCCATGACGCCGCGCAGGTGGCGGCGGCGCATGCGCGTCACCTCAAGCGTCGCCGCGCTCTGCTCGTTGATCCCACGTGATCTCAGCATCGGTCTTCCTCAGGTACATCGGCACGACGTCGACGAGCCGATCGTGTTCTTCCCGCAGGAACCTCGGCACGGCGAGCTCGACCATCGCGGCGGCGTCCGGATGGGCCACCGTCGGCGAGGCGAGCTCGATCCGAGCGTGAGCCGCCGCGAGCACGTCCCGGTACAGGATGGCACCGTCCCCCACCGCCAGCACATCGTCCGGTTGAGCCTCCAACTGGGCGGCGAGGTGCTCGGGCGTCTGGACGGCGTACTCGGTCATGCGGACCACCCCACCGGGGGCCGACCGGTACAGGGCGCTGAACACCTCGCCCCGCCGCCCGTCGACCACCGCGGCGATGAGGCGGCGGGTCGTTCGCTGGGCGAAGGCGAGGGCGTCGAGGCTCGCGATGCCCACGATGGGCGCGCCGGTGACCTGGGCGAGCGTCTTGGCC
>CAZZND010000026.1:3656-5198 GCA_964655465.1 uncultured Actinomycetes bacterium | reverse complement strand
GACACGCAGACCGGTGAACAGCCCGGGTCCGATGCCGACCGCGAAGCCCCCCACGCGGTCGAGCGAGACGTCGGTCCAGGCCAAGAGCTGCGCGAGCGCCGGGGTCACGGCCTCCTGCCGGGCCTTGCCGCGGATCTGGATACGGCCGAGGGTCTCCTGCTCGGTCCCGATCGCGACCGAGACCTGCGACGTCGAGGTGTCGATCCCCACGACGATCACGCGGCCTCCCAGCGCGAGAGGGCCGCGACCAGGGCCGGCCACCTCTCGATCCACGACGCACCGGTGGCGCCCAGCCGCAGCGTGCGCGTCTCGACGCTGGGGTCGGGCGAGGTGAGCTCGATCCGGAGCCGCTCCGGGCCGAGCAGCTCAACCACCGGGTCGCCCCACTCGACGATGAGCACCCCGTCGTGGCCCCCTTCGACCTCCTCGAGCGCCAGGTCGAGCACGTCCTGCGCACGTTGGAGCCGGTAGACGTCGACGTGGGCGATGGGGAGCCGGCCGCTCACGTATTCGCGCACGAGCGTGAAGGTCGGCGACGCGACGTGCTCTTCAGCCCCGAGGCCCCTCGCGATGCCTTGGGTCAAGGTGGTCTTGCCGGCGCCGAGCTCGCCGGTCAACACGATGACGTCATGTGGCCGCAGCACACCGGCGAGCTCGGCGCCGGCAGCCCGCGTGTCATCTGCCGTGGCCGTCACGATCGTGAGCTCCATGGCTAGAACAGCTCTAGCTGCTCGACGTCGCCCGCCGGAGCGACCGTTCCCGACTCGGGCACGACGACCGTGGGCTCGGGCGCGGCAGCGAGCGTCCGCTGGATCAAGGCGAAGTCGTCGCGGAGGTCCTGGAGCTGCCGGCTCTTCTCTCCCCCGCCGTGCAGGATGGCTGCCGGGTGGAAGGTCGGGATCACCTTCCGGCCGTGCCACGGGTAGACCGCGCCCCGCATCGACGTGATGCCGCGCTGGGTCTGCAGCACGAACTTCGTCGCGAAGTTCCCGAGCGTGACGATGACGTTCGGCTGGATCAACGAGACCTGTTCGATGAGCCACGGCGTGCACGTCTCGATCTCGTCGGGCTGCGGGTCGCGGTTGCCGGGAGGGCGGCACTTGAGGATGTTCGCGATATAGACGTCCTCGCGGCGCAGGCCGATCTCGCCGAGCATCCGGGTGAGCAGCTGCCCGGCGGCGCCGACGAACGGCTCGCCCTGGCGGTCCTCGTGCATGCCGGGCGCCTCGCCGATGAACAGCAGATCCGCGTCAGCCGCGCCGACGCCGTAGACGACCTGCGTGCGCCCGTCGGCGAGCCGGCATCGGGTGCACCCTGCAGCCTCGGCGGCAGCCTCGGCGAGCGTGCGGGTCATCCGACGTACTCCCGCGGCACCCGAGCGCCGAGCCGTGTCACGATCTCGTAGCCGATCGTGCCCGCGTAGCCGGCCAGCTCCCAGGCATCGACGCGCTCGTCCCCTTGCGCGCCGAGCAGGACGACGTCGTCGTCGGGCGCGACCTCGAGCCCGCCGCAGTCGACCAGCAGCTGATCCATCGTCACGCT
>CAZZND010000026.1:0-3646 GCA_964655465.1 uncultured Actinomycetes bacterium | reverse complement strand
GCCTCCCGCGGATCAGCACGTCGGCCCCGAAGGTCGATCGCGGGTAGCCGTCGGCGTAGCCGGCCGGCACGGTCGCCACCCAGGCGTCGGCCGCCAGCTCGTAGCGGTGGTTGTACGAGAGCTTCTCGCCGGCCGCGAGACGCTTCACGAAGCTCACTCGCGAGCGCCAGGTGATCGCCGGCCGGAGCCCCAGGTCGGCACCGACGCCCGGCGCCGGAGGGATCCCGTAGAGAGCGATGCCCGGGCGGACGAGATCGAGGTGCGTCTCGGGGTGGCGGATCGTGGCGCCGCTGTTCGCCGCGTGCAGGATCCGCGGCTCGACGCCCGCCGCGCGGACGGCCTCGACGGCCGATGTGAACCGCTCGAACTGGAGCTTCGTGGTGCCGGGGTCGTCCTCGCTCGAGGCGAAGTGGGTCCACAGCCCTTCGACGTCGAGCCCGGCGGCCTGGACCCGGACGGCGAACGGCGCTGCGGCCTCGGGCGGCCACACGCCCACCCGGTGCATCCCGGTGTCGACCTTCACGTGCACGGCGATCGCGGCGCCGCGCGCGGCCTCGGCGAGCCGGGCGAGCCCCTCGTCGGAGTACAGGACCGGCGTGAGACGGCCCGCGATCGCGATGGCCTCGGACCCGGCCGGGACCTCCGACGTGACCAGGATCGGCGCCTCGATGCCCGCGTCGCGGAGCGCCATACCCTCCTCGACCAGGGCGACCCCGAGCCAGGTCGCGCCGCCCTCGAGCGCGGCCCGGGCGACCTGCGGCGCCCCGTGGCCGTACGCGTCTGCCTTCACCACCGCCATCAGGGCCGCCCCGTCGGGCTTCAGCGCGTTCACGTTGTGGCGGACGGCGCCGAGGTCGACCTCGGCCCAGGTGAGGCGGTAGCGGGTCACGAGGCCTGCCTCCGCACGGTGGCGAGTGCCTCGGGCAACCGGTCCGCAACGTCGCCCGCGACCGTGCCCTCGCCGAGGTCCCCGCCCGCGAGCACGCCCGCCAAGCCGTGGAGGTACGCCCCCGCCCACGCCGCGTCGTAGGCCGCGAGCCCGCGCGCGAGGAGCCCGGCGATCGTGCCGGTCAACACGTCTCCGGTCCCCGCCGTAGCGAGCACGGGGGTCCCGGTCGGGTTGATCCGCGCGAGGCCGCTCGGCTCGGCGATCACCGACCGGGTCCCTTTGACCAGCGCGACCGCCTGCACCGTCGACGCCAGCTGCCGGGCCGTCGCGAGCCGGTCGGTCCACTCGACGCCGAGGCGTGCGAGCTCGCCGAGATGCGGCGTCAGCACCGCGTCGGCCTTGCGGTCGGCGAGCGCGGCCGCCTCGCCCGCGAACGCGTTCAGCCCGTCGGCGTCCAGCACGACCGGCGCAGGCGACTCCCGCACGAGCTGCCGGACGAACGATGCCGTGCGCGGATGCCTGGACAGGCCGGGGCCAAGCGCCACGGCGTTGGCCCCGGCCGCGCGCTCGAGGACCGTCTCCAGCGCCTGCGCGGCGACCGTCCCCTCGTCCGTCTCGGTGAGCGGCAGCCCCACGGCCTCGGGCGCGCCGCTCAGGATGACCCCGAGCGCCGAGGCCGGCGCCGCCACGACCACGTACCCTGCGCCCACCCGCTGGGCGGCGCCGGCCACCAACCGCGCGGCCCCGGTCATCGCGCGGGAACCGGCCACCACTAAGACCACCCCGCTCGCCTTCTTGTGCGCGTCGGTCTCGCGCTCGCCGATCGCCGCGTCCACGTCCGCCGGCTCGGTGAGCCCGGTCATGAGCGGGACCAGCTCGTCGGGGAACCCGATGTCGACCACCCGCAGATCGCCGGCGAGCTCTGCGCCCGGCATGAGGACCGTGCCGGCCTTGGGTGCGCCGAAGGTCACGGTCAGGATCGCGGTCACTGCCGGGCCGGACACCGAGCCGGTCGCGCCGTCGACCCCGCTCGGGATGTCGACCGCGACGACGGGGCACGGCGCCGCGTTCAGCGCGTCGATGGCCGCGGCCATGTCGCCCTCGGCCACGCCACGGAACCCGGTGCCGACGATGGCGTCGACGGCGACGTCGGCCCGGTCAAGCTCGCGCGCGATCGCGCTCGCTCCGGAACCCGGAACCGGCAGCACCGCGACCCGCATCCCCCACCGTCGCAGATGCTCGGCCGCGAGCTCGCCGTCGCCGCCGTTGTTCCCCCTGCCACGCAGGACGACCGCGCGGCGTCCGTACGCGCCGCCCGTCACGTCGAGGATGGCACGAGCCACCGCGAAGCCGGCGCGCCCCATCAGCGTCGCCTGCGTCAGGCCACCCGCCTGGGTCGCGCGGTCGAGCTCGATAGCCTCGGCCGGGGTCAGGATGGGCTTCACGCCGCCTCCGTCACCGCGACGGCGAACGCCACCGCGTTGGTCTTCTCGTGCGTGAAGGTGATGAGCACCCGGGTGATGCCGAGCATCTCGGCACGCCGGGCCGCTCCGCCCGCGAGCGCGATGATCGGCGCGCCGCTCGGATGCCGGGTCACCGAGATGTCCTGCCAGCGTTTGCCTCGGTAGCCGCCGAGCGCCTTGATCACCGCCTCGCGCGCGGCGAACCGGCCCGCGTAGGACTCGGCCGGACGCGCTTTCGAGTCGCAGTACGCGATCTCCTCGGGCGTGAAGACCCGCTCGCGCATGGTCAGGTGCCGGGCGAGGGCCCGCTCCATCCGCGCGATCTCGCAGATGTCGACGCCGAGACCGACGATGTCCACGCTGAGAGCTTAGTCAGACGGGTCCTCGGAGGGCGGGTCACCGGGAGGCGGGACGTCCTCATCGGCCGGGAGCGGCGCGAGCGTCTCTCGCGTTCCTCGCCGTCTGCCGGCCACGATCGAGCCCCAGATAAGCGCTACCGCACCCGAGGCTCCGAGCCCCACGACCGCCCACCAGGGCAACGGGCCAGGACCGGGTCCGGGCGGCTCGTACGCGGGGATGGGCGCGATCACCACGTTCGGGTCGGGCGGGTCGCCGGCTCCTGCCACCGCTTCGACCTGCTCCAGCGCCACGAACGCGCACACGGTGGAGGTCAGCCGGCCCTCCTGGTCGTAGGACACGGCGACGGCCACCCGCGTCCCCACGGAGTACAGGACGCCGCAGGAGTCCACCTGCCCCGGTCCGATCGGCGCGTACACCTCGATCTCGGGCGGGAGCGCACCGGCGTAGACCCGCTCCACCTCGAACCGCTGGGCGGTGCCGGCGTCCACGAGCCGGTCTCCCAGGACCTCCCCGACGAAGACCGCTTCGGCCTCGTCGAGGATCTGCGCCGGCGTCGTGGGCTCGCAATCGCAGGCCAGACATGGCGGCGCCGCGACCACCACCGAAGGAACCGCGAGCACCGCACCGATCAGGAGGCGCGCAGCGCGGCTCACCCGCTCACTCCACGGTGACGCTCTTCGCGAGGTTCCGCGGCTGGTCCACGTCGCACCCGCGCAGGTCGGCGAGGTGGTACGCGAGCAGCTGCAGCGGCACCGTGACGACCACCGGCGGGAGCGGCTCGGTGGTCTCGGGCACCTCGAGAGAGTGCGCCGCGAGTGCCGCCGCCTCGGTGTCGCCTTCGGTGACGACGGCGATCACCTTCGCGCCGCGCGCCTTCACCTCCTGGATGTTCGAGAGCATCTTCGGGTAGACGTGGCAGCGCGTGGCGATCGCG
>CAZZND010000025.1:0-27716 GCA_964655465.1 uncultured Actinomycetes bacterium | reverse complement strand
TCGGTCCGTCGCCCACGATCTGGTAGGCGAGCGCGATGTCGCCGTTCCGCGCGTACACGACCTCATGGCCCACGCGGCGTAGTGTCCGCGAGCACGGCGTCTCCCGCAACTCGCGACGGCGGTACGTTGGGTCACGAGCACCGGTGGAGACGAGCGGGCTCGAACCGACGACCGCCTGCTTGCAAAGCAGTCTGGGTGAGCGCTGTACTATGTGCCATCGTGGCAGGTCATCCGACAAGCGTCGAGACAAGATCATCGTCTGAGAGGACGTCCCCTGACGCCCGCTCCAGCGACTCGGATACCGCCGTGTGTCTCTGGCCTGCAGTCGCCTCTAGGTGGATGATGATGACCGCTCGTGCGCCCAAGAGGGAAGGGCACGGGCAGATGAAGCCACTCATCGGACTACTCGTCGTCGTGGCGGTGGCTGTCGCGTGCGACTCGAATGGCTCTTCCGCTCCTGCGCCCTCAACGGTGCAGAGCCCATCGACCTCTCCGAGCGCCGAGCCGGTAGCGGCGCTCGTGGGACGATGGGAGCGAGTCAACGCCTGTCAGGAACTGGTGGATGAACTCAACCAGGCCGGTCTCGGCGACATCGCGCCTACGATCGTGGCAGGCAACGGGTTCGTGCCGGGGAGTGCGAAGCAGCTAGCCAAGAAGGCGGACCTGTGCGAGGGAGCAACACCACGTGTGCATGCGCACTTCTTCACCCCGGAGGGGCTGTTCGGTTCCCTCGATTGGAACGAACAGCAGGTGGACGACGGTACCTACACGATCATCAACGACAGCACCTTCAAGATCGGCGACACGACCTTCCACTACGAGATCGTCAACGGTGACACGCTGATGCTGGAACCGGTGATACCCAAGGCGGCCGTGACAGAGGCGCTGGCTCACCCCGACGATTTCAGCGACGCCGGGTGGAGTGTGTCCGTCGCCTTCCCGGGGCACACGTGGAAGCGCGTGGCGTGCGACGGGTGGTGCTGATCCGCTCGAGTGGGCTCTCAGCCACTCCCGGTGGAGACGATCGGACTCGAACCGACGACCCCCTGCTTGCAAAGCATCCGAGGCTGAGCGCTGTGCTAACGCCTGATCTTCGCAGGTAGGCGGCGAGCGTGCAGCGATAGTTATCGTCTGAGGGACCTCGTCATCCGACCGTCGATGCGAGGAGCACCTCCGACGTTCCGGCAGGGGCGACGATCCTGGTTACCGTTCGATGAAGAGGTGCGTGAGATCGCCGTCCGTGCGCTTCCCGCTCTCGTACGTGGCCTGGCGGTACGTCTCGGCCGTCTGAACCCAAAGATGCTCGTAGATCTGGTCAGCGGCCTTCTGCACGGCGACGTGCGTGGGTTCATGAACCCACGCGTCGATCGCTTCGCGAGACTCGAAGCGGCTGATGGCGATCTCTTCGCCGTCGTCGGCGCGATAGCTCTTGTACGAGATGAACCCGGGCATCGCTCGCAGGATCGGATCGAGCTTCGCGGCCAATCGAGCTTCCTCGTCTCCCATCCCGGGTCTGACGACGGTACCTCCGAAGAGCGAGATGATCATCTGACCTCCTTCCGGCGCCCCACCACCGAACACATGTGCAGCGTGACGTGTGGGAGAGGAAACAGCCAGTCACGTCCCCACCCCTCCGCAGATCTGCCGACGCTTCCACCGGAGGCCGTTCGGCTGATAGGGGCCGTTCCGCCTTCGACGTCCCAGGCCCAGCTGCTGACGAACATCAGGCTCCGACGGCGCCTCGCCTGGGTCACCGCGAGCCGCGACGGCTGAGGATGAAGCGCTCGACCTTCAGCCACGTCCGCCCGTCATCCTTCGACTCGTGTCCGGTGAAGGTGTTCGCGTCGGGGGTGATGTCAGACAAGATCCATCGATGAAGCGTTCCGTCCGGACCGGCACCTTCGAGCACGATCTCCTCGCCCACGGCCCTCGCGACGACTTCGATCATCGTCGCCGAGATGAGGTCGAACCAGGTCACGCGCCACGTGTCGGTCCGCGGCTCGTACATGCGGAACTGCATGCCGTACTCGAGCCCTGGCGTCCCTGTTCGCCTCTGCTCCTCGAGGGGCGGACTTATCCACACGTCCTGGATGGCTCGCCCCTCCAAGACCCAGCCGCAATGCCATTCGGCCCGGCGCTCGTCCGTCACGGCGCCCTCGCGGTCGAAGTACGTCACTTCGATGTCCCAGGAGCCGACGAATTGGCCGAACAACATGAGCCTTTCGGCGTGCTCCTCGTTGGGCCCCGAGGCGTCCAGAAGCTCGATCATCGCGTGCGCGTCGCTCGCCGGAACGCCCATGAGCGCACGCTAGCACGCCGCTCACTCGCCCGCGCCGTGTGTGGCCGGGGTTGGCCACGTGACCCGCCGCGGCAAAGACGTGCGTTCCTCGAGACAGCGAACTCCCGGGAACATCCCGCTTGTTACGGGAGGCTTGGGGCTCCGACAAGTCGAGGACGCGCGATCCCCCCGGGGGAGTCCGCACGTCTGGTTCATGCAGAAGGATGCGAAGCAGTCGGGAGCGAAGACCAGGGCCTTTGATGGTGGAGACGATCGGACTCGAACCGACGACCCCCTGCTTGCAAAGCAGGTGCTCTACCAACTGAGCTACGTCCCCGTCGTCTCGATGATAGGCGCGCGGGGGGCGATCAGCTCGAGTTGACGACGCCGTCGGATCCGACGCTCGTCCCGAACGCCCCGGACATCTCGTCGAGACGCTTCAGGACCTCGACCGCGCGTGCGGGCTCGGCGAGCCGAGGCAGGCCGCTGTTCGTGAGACGTTCGCCGCGCCGGAGATCCAACGGCCGCAGGGTGGCCTGCAACCGCTCGTCGCGCCACGCGAGCTCGACCATGGCCGACTCGTAGTAGCGGTCGTCGTCGAAGAACGGGCCCATCGCCGCGGCGTTGACATCGGCGTCGGTCGCGGCCTCCGCGGTCACCGACGACGGGAGCCGGGGCGCCGCGAACCGGTGCATCGCCCGATGCACCGGTTCCTGCACGTCGGAGAACACGAAGTTGCCGAGGCCGTAGCAGATCGGCCGGTCGCGGTAAACCTCGACCGGCCACAGCCGGTGCACGCCGTGACCGATGAACGCGCCCGCACCGGCATCGATGGCTGCGCGGGCGAACACCTGCAGGTACGTGGGCGGCGTGGCCACGTCAGACCCCTCCTGGTGGGCATGCACGGTCACGACGAGCAGGTCCGAATGCTGGGCACCCAGGCGGACCGCGCGCAGGATCGACGCCAGGTCGTCGGCGTCGGCCTCGTAGCGCACGGTCGTCGCCGGCCCTTCCTCGAACCGCGTGTCGTCCAGCCGCAGGGGGTCGCGCCCGTCCGCGAGCTGCCCGTCGGGGTCGATCGCGCGGGTCACCTCGCGGACGGCGGCGATCGTCCCGGCCGGTGCCGTCACGATCCGCTCCAGCCGCAGCGCGTTCACGCCGGGACGCCCTGGCACGACACCGAACGGATCGAGCGCGGCGTCGGGGTTCCACGTCCGGGTGGGGTACACGGACACCACGCCGACCCGGCCGTGGGTCGTGTCCACGTAACGCGGCGCCCGAGCCTGCGCCAGCTGCTCCCCCGCGCCGGCATGGACGACGCCGGCCGCGTCGAGCCGGGCGCCGGTCTGTCGCATGCCCTCGGGACCCCAGTCCATCGCATGGTTGTTCGCCCGGGCCACGATGTCGAACCCCAGCGCGGCGAGATCGGCCGCGACCTCGGGGACGGCGCTCAGGCACCAGTCGTCGACGGTGCGCGGGGCGAGCCCCGGCTCGGCCAGATCCACGATGCTCGTTTCGAGGTTGCCGAGCGCGAGCGTCGCGTCCCGCAAGAGGGCGACGACGTCCGCGAGACCGTCGTCGGTTATCGCGCGTGGGGCGAGCGGGAACGGCACGATGCAGTCACCGACCGCACGCAGGATGAACCCGTCGGCGACACCCAGCGAGGGTTCCACGCCGCGGAGTCTAGGCCGCGACCGGTGGGGGCTCCGATGTCGAGGTTGACGTAGGGCTGGGGGTCGGGGTCGGAGTCGGCGTCGGCGTCGGTGAGTACCCAGGTCGCCATTCCTCGGAACCACCCTCGTCGGGGGCGCGATCCATGCACGGCCGAGGGCACACCTCGCCGGAGAGCGAGGTCGACACCCACCACGTGAACGTCTCGCGTGAAGGACCGAACCGCATCCGCCCCCAGGGGATCGCCACCTCGATGGAGCTGTGGTTGGTCCTTCGCACCGCCACGTCCGCGACCCGTGCATCCCGGAGCGCGCCGACGCGGAACAACGTGCCCCGCATGCGTCGGCCGTCCGAGTACAGCAGCGTGTAGTAGTCGGCCCCCGGGTCTCCGCGCGTGTCCAGCTCGACGAACAGGTAGCCGCGGTCCCACACGAACGCCTCCGACCACGTCGAGAACGTCAGGACCGTCCATCGCGGCGAGATGCCGGGGACCCACTCGTACCGTGCCCGGCGCACGTCGAGGACCCCGGCGGTGTCGTTCGGATCGTCCATGGTCGTCCTCACCGCGAGGGCAGCGACCATGGTGCTCACCACGGCGGCGGCGACCAGGAACGGGAGCGCCCCTCGGACGATGCGCGACCTCATGCGCGTCCCCTCGAGAGCCAGACCGACGCCGACACCGCGGCCGACGCCGCCACGGCCAGCCCCGCGAGTGCGAGCACCATCGGCACGACCTCACCGGTCCCAGGAGCCCCCGGCCAGCGGAGCACCATCGCGTTCGCGGTCACCAGGGCTCCGGTCGCCGCGAGCGCCCCGACAGCCGCGTTGCGTGCCAGCAGCTGCGGCGCGGGGCGCTCGCGGCGCCCACCGAAGCACCCGCAGGCCACCGCCCCCCCGCGGCGGCGCCGGACCCGCCAGATCTCGGCGCTGAAGGCGACCAGAAGCGCGAGCGCCCACCATGAGGCCGCCGAAGGCATCCCCAACAACGCGAGCACGGGCACCGCGAGCTCCGCGAGCGGCACCCCGATCGCTGACACACGCGCGACCGGCGGTGGCAGCTCACGGGCAGCGAGCACACGGCGCCACCGCCGCAGCCCCGTGAGCTTCGCGGTGGCGGCCGCGGCGAACACCACCGCGACCGTCGCGGCTGCGAGCGCACCGACGCCGTCGTGCGCCGCATCCGGGAGCGCCGCGAGCGCGAGCGCCGCGACGCCGACCAGCGACACCCCTGTCGCGATCCGCCGCACCTCGTCCCGCCGCTCGGAAAGCCGGTCGACGAGACGGCGGCCGTCCTCGGGCGAGCGGACGTTGGCCGCCACGATCGCCGACGTGCCACGCGCGAGCCCGAACGCGCCGACCACGACCGCCCCCGCGGCCGCACTGCCCGACAGCGCGGCTGCCAGGGACACCACGACGAGGGCGCCGGTCGACACGAACGTGAGGAACCCGATGCCGAGCCCGGCGCCGTAGAGGAACGCCGTGACGCCCGGCGAGAAGAACGTCCGCCACCAGTCCGGCACCTGGCGCCGGAGCTGCGGGATGGCCACCGGCACCCGCGGGAGCGTGCCGGCCGCGTACACCAGGGCGAGCGCCGCGAGCGCGACCAGCCCCGCGCGACCGAACGGCGCCCCGAGCGCCTCGCCGACGGCACCGAGCAGCGCCCCGAACGCGGCCGCCGTGATCGTCGCGCCCGCGACGTGCAGCATCAGTCCGCCGATCCACCTCGCCCGTCCCCCGTAGACCACGGGGGTGATGGTCTCCACCATCGAGAGGCCTCAGGGGCCGTACAGGGCCGACCAGCCGGCGATCGCCGACGCCGCCACGAGGGCGGCGAGCAACGGGTCGCTCAGCACCGCTTGGTCAGCTCCCGGTAGCCGATACAGAACACCCGCGTGCCTTTGGGGCAGTAGCCGATCACCGAGGAGTCGCCGTTGATCCGGATCTTCGAGCTCGAACAGCAGTCCACGATGTGGCGGAGGCGTCCGTAGCAGCACCGGGTCCAGCCGCCACCGATCCGCGGGTTCTTCACGTAGGGGTAGAACATCGGGACGTACTGCTGGCAGGTCTTGTGCCGCTCCTGGGTCCCGGGGTCGATATACCTGGTGCCGTCGTCCGCCACCGGATAGCCGTACGTGGGGTGCACCGGGTAGCCGTGGTCGTCGAGCCGCGTCAGCGGCGAGTACGGGTGCGGGCACGAACCGGTCGAATAGGTGTGGCCACAGATGTGGTGAGCCTCGGCGCGGCCGGGCGCGAGGGCCGAGGCGACGAACCCGCCGCCCACGAGGGCGACGACCCCTCGGCCCACCTTTCCCAGGAACCCGCGCCTGCTCGTCGTGCTCGCGAGCGTCCGTTCGGCGACCTCGGTCGCCCTCAGCTTGCCCATGCGTCGTGTTCCTCACGATCGCGGGCCGTGTCGAGGAGTCCCTCGACCTGCTCCAGGTTGTTCACCGTCCCTTTCGCCCGGACCAGCCCGAGCTCGTCGAGCACGACGGCGAACGGAGTGCCGGGTACGTTCCAGGCCCGTTCCGCGTCGGGGTCGTGCAGCACCTGCGCGGCGTGACGAACCGCGGCGGCGGCCGGCCCGATGGCGGGCGCGACCTCGCGGCACACGCCGCAGGTGGGCGAGGAGAACAGCACGAGCCGGCGCGCACCCGGGCCGCCCAGCGTCGCCCGGCGCCCGTCGGCGAGCGTCGCCGGCATGGGCGGAGGAGCCTCACCCAGCTGGGGACCCTCGTCGTCCATCTCGAGCGCCCCGCGGGGTCCCAGGCGCAGATGCAGGGTGCCGACCTGCCGCGCGAGCGCAACCACGATGATGGCGAGCACGACGACGAGTACCCAGAGCACGACGAACGCGACCGCCCACCATCCGGTCATCGCATCGTCCAGGTGGGCTCTTTCGCTTCGTCGAGGAACTGGATGAACGGGGTGTCGTCGTCGGCGAGGCCCACGACCATACGCATCTCGCCGTGACGATCGAGCAGCCGCACCACCGGGGACCCCTTCGCCGCGAGCCCCATCCGCACCCGGACCTTGCCGGTGTGGTCGTAGAGACCGAGCGTCGGCGAGCCCTGCTCCGCCAGCGCGTACGGGTGCTTGAGCTCGCCGTCCTCGACGACGGTGCCCATCGTTGGCGACGCGTCGGAGCCCAGCCCGAACTTCGCGCGGATCCGCCCGTTGCGATCGCCGAAGGCGAGCGAGGCAGAGCCGTCGGAGGACAGACCGATCGTCGCGCGGACCTTGCCGTTCTCGTCGGCGACGGCGAGCCCCGCCGCGCCGTCGCCCGTGACGCCGAAGCGAGCGCGGACCGAGCCGTCGGCGTCCATCAGCGACAGGAACGGGTGCTCGTCGTTGGTCAGGCCGATCCTGAGGCGCACGTGGCCCGCCTCATCGACGACCTCGAACTCCTCCGCTCGGACGACGCGTTTCTTCATGACGACGGGCGCCCATGGGGGATCTGCCCGGGGGCGCGGCTATCGTCGCCCACGATGGGGGGTGGCTCAAGGAACGCGGGGCACGAACACCCGCAAGAAAGTGAGAAGCCGCCGAAACCCGAGGGCCCCAGCGACTTCTCGGCATGAGTAGACCCCATGCGCCTCTTCTCGGTCAACCCCGAACCGGTGTTCTTGTCACTTTTCCTCGTGCCGAGGCCTAGGTGATGACCTCGCGCCGCGTGGTGCAGGCCTCGAGGCGGCCCGGGTCGGGGATCACACCGATGCCTGGCCCCGTCGGGATCTTCATCGTCCCGTCGGGTTCCATGATGAAGGGATCCGTCAGATCCTCCGGGAAGTACCGCGCCGAAGCGCTCGTGTCCCCCGGCAGCCGGAAGTTCGCGAGACCGGCGAGGGCGAGGTTCAGGGCACGCCCGATCCCGGTCTCCAGCATCCCGCCGCACCACACCGGAAGGCCTGCCGACGCACACGTGTCGTGCACCCGGACGGCCTCGAGGACGCCTCCGACCCTGCCCTGCTTGATGTTCACGATCCGGCAGGCGCCCAGCTCGATCGCGGCCTCGGCGTCGGCTGCAGACCTGATCGATTCGTCGAGGCAGACGGCGGTCGCGATCTGCGACTGCAGGTGCGCGTGCTGCACCAGATCCTCGTGGTGGAGCGGCTGTTCGACCATCAACAGGCCGTACGCGTCGAGCGCACGGAAGACATCGGTCTGGGCCGGGGTGTACGCGCCGTTCGCGTCGACCGACAGCGCGATCTCGGGGTGGTCGTCCCGGATCGCGGCCACGCGCTCGACGTCGAGACCGGGCTCGATCTTGAGCTTGATCCGCCGGTACCCCTCGGCGAGGTACCCGTCCACCTGTGCCCGGAGCTCGTCGGTCGTGTCCGTGATGCCGACCGACACGCCGCACGGCACGCGGTCGCGCTCGACGCCGAGCCACGAGGCGAGCGACTCGCCCTGTTCACGAAGGGCCGCGTCGACGAACGCGTCGACCAGCGTCGCCTTGGCCATCGGGTTCCCACGGACGAAGCCGAAGACCTGCTCGACGGCGTCGATCGGCACGTCGCCAGCGCCGAGCAGCGCCGGCGCCAACACGTCGCGCAGCAGTGGCCACGCGCTCTCGATCCACTCCCCCGAGAACCCGGGGAACGCGTCGTCGGCGACGCACTCGCCCCATCCCTCCTCGTGCTCGGTCTGGACGCGCGCGAGTAGACAGATCTTCTCGGTCGAGGTACCGAACGACGTGCGGAACGGACGCCGGAGCGGCAGCCCGGCGATCCGGAGCTCGACGGCGCGGACGCGGCTCATGGCGCCTTCTCCGCGCGAGTGAACAGGTAGGCCGAACGCGCTCGCGAGAACCCCGCGGCGATCAGACCCGCGTCGAACGCGTCCTCGATCGCAGCTGCGACGCGCTCACGCTCGGCGGCCGCGGCCCCCGGGTCGGCGCGGCGGTCGGTCTCATGATCCGACGGCACCGCGACCTCGATCTCGGCGTCGATCTCAGCCGGGCCGGGTTCGCGCCGCAGGTCCCACCTGATCACGAGGCGGTCACTCCTGTCGCCGGCGTTGATGGCATCGGTCATCTCGCCGTAGAAGTCCCGGAAGAACCGGTCCGCGGTCGCGCCGAGCTTGCCGAGGTTGAACCACGCGTTGCGCGCCACCATCGGGTCGAACGTCCACCGCATCACTCCGATGCCCCGGTCGAGCGCGCCGGCGCGCTGGGCGAGCTTCAAGGCGTAGCCGACGCCACGGTGCCGGGCGTCGGGGACCGCGGCGAGCATGTGCGAGTGGATGTGCAGCCCCTCGCGGTCGACCCCCGCCCAGCCGAGGGCGAAGCCGATGAGCGAACCGCCGGCTTCGGCGCCGAAGACATCGTTCCCGCTGAACCCGAGAGCCTTCACCATCTCTCGGTCGAGGTGCTGGCCACCCCACGTGCGCTCGATCACACCGTTCACCGCGTCGCCGTCGGCGACGGTGTGCAGCGGTCGCACGGTGACGCCGGCGGCCTCGGCCGCCGCGCGCGCCCGGTCCCACGGGTCCGTCATCGCCGCGAGTCTGGCACAGCAACGGCGAAGGCCCGGTCCCGAGGTCTCGGGATCGGGCCTTCGCCCACGATCGGGTCGGGGTCGGGAGGTTCAGCCGCCGGCCGGCGGAGGGAGCTCCTGCCATTCGACGTCGTCGAGATCCTGCCCCTTGCGGCGCTTCCAGAACATCACGGCCCCCGCGATCGCCGCCAACAGCGCGCCGATCTTCAGGAACCGCTTGAACCCGCCCTTCTTCTTCTTCTCACCGTCGGTCTCCGACACGGGAGCTCCTCTCCTCACTCGTCCGGTGGGCCTGGCTGGACTTGAACCAGCGACCTCTTCCTTATCAGGGAAGCGCTCTAACCGAGCTGAGCTACAGGCCCGAAGGGTGTTCGATGACAGGGCCGGTCACCTCTGCCAAGGGTAGTCACGACCGAGAAACGGTGTCAAACCTCGTGCCGTCTCGCGCTTCAGCGCTTCTCGGACAACGTGACCTCGACGCCGCCAACCATGTCGCCGATCAGGTTGTAGATCACCGCGGCGAACGTCATGACGAGCCCCCAGGCGATCCCCATCACGATGCCGGCGAACAGCAGCCCCGTGAAGATGGCCGGTGCGTTGAGCTGGATCGGCACGCAGGTCTTGGTCCCCTGGGTCTCGTTGAACAGGCATGCGAGGTCACCCGTGGTGATCGTCTCGATGACCCCGCCGGCCTGCAAGACCAGGAAGATGAGCAGCAAGGCGAGCCACACGATGAGCATCAGGCAAAGCGAGAAGATCAGCGAGAACTTGAGGACCGACAAGATCCCGAACCGCCGGATCGTGACTTTCGTCCGGCGCGGGGCGCCGCGCTGGAGCGGGCGCTGGGCACGCGAAGGCGCGACCTGCGCGCTGACGGGCAGATCGATCGTGGGCGCATCGGAACTCGCACCCTGCGTGATGGGGTCGTCGGCCGTGGTCGCCATCCTCTGAGGGAAGGTTGTAAGCGTAGTCCGCCCCGGGAGCAAGCACCCGGAGGCAACGGCTCAGGTGCGGAAAGGGCCCTCGCCGTGGAACAGGACCCGGCGGTGCAGCATCGCCCCGCCGGCCACCAGGAGGGGAGCGAGCACCCATGACGCAGCCGAGACGTCGACGATCACCATGAGGCCACCCACGGCCGCTGTGAACCCCGCGATCATCGTGAGGAGGTCCAAGATCACCTGAGATGAGCTCCGCTGCAGCCAGAGCCAGGTGACGAGCAGGAGCGCCGCCGCCGCCGCGATCACCGTCCACCCGACCAGATGCGCCACGCTGCAAGGATAGCGCGACCGATGGCGGCCTGGGATGCTTCGTCGATGCCCGAGACCGACCGACTGCGCCGTCGGGGAGCCCGGCTCACCGTCGCGGCCGCGCTCGGCCTGCCGCTCACCGCGGTCGTCGTGGGCTCGCTCCCGCTCGGATGGCGGCGCGTCGCCTACGTCGCGGCCCTCGCCGCCATCGCCGTCTGCGGGATCGCCGGCGGCTGGGCGGCGAGGGCCGCGCTCCTGCGAGGGGTTCCCCGCACCGCCCGCACGGTCGCGGTGGCGATCATCGGCCTCACGATCGGCGTGACCGCCGGCATCGTGTTGATCCTCGGTCTCGTATCCGAGATCCTCTAGCCGGCGCGGAGCCCCTCGGCCGCGTCACTCATCGTCCATCTGCAGGATGACCGGAGCGATCGCGGCGACCGTCTCGCCGTCCTCGACCCGCATGGTGCGCACGCCCTGGCTTGACCGCCCGACCCGGCGGATGTCCGCCGCGGCCACCCGCTGGACCTTGCCCGCCGACGAGATCGTCAGCAGGTCCTGGTCCTTCGATCCGACGAACACCCCCGCGAGCGGGCCGGTCTTCTTCGTGATCTGGTGCCCGATGACGCCCTTGCCGCCGCGCCCCTTGATCGGGTAGACCTTCAGCGGCGATCGCTTGCCGTAGCCGTTCTGCGAGACGCTGATCATCTCCTCGCCCTCGGACGCGAGCCCGAGGGAGAGGACCTCGTCGCCCTCGCCGAGGCGCATCCCGATGACGCCGGCGGTCGCGCGGCCCATCGGGCGCACCAACGACTCCTTGAACCGGATGGTCTGCCCGCCACGCGAGACGAGGAAGATCTCGTCCTTGCCGTCGGTGAGCTTGACGTCGATGAGCTCGTCGCCGTCCCTCAGGTTGATCGCGGCGAGGCCGGTGCGCGGCGAGTCGTACTCGGGGAGCGCGGTCTTCTTGACCATGCCACCCCGGGTCGCGAAGAGCAGGTGGCGACCCTCGGCGTACTCCTTGAGGTCCAGCACAGCGCTGATCCGTTCATCGGCCGAGACAACCACTCCCGGCAGGTTCGCGGCGTACATGCCGCGTGCCGTCCGCGACTGGTCGGGCACGTAGTGGACCTTCACCCGGTACACCTTGCCGTGCGTCGTGAACACCAGCAGCCAGTGGTGGGTGGTCGTGGTGAAGACGTTGGTGATGACGTCTTCCTCCTTCAGGTTCGTGCCCTTCACGCCCTTCCCGCCGCGGCCCTGGCGGCGGAACGTGTCGATCGCGACCCGCTTGACATAGCCGGCGCGACTGACCGTGAGGACCACGTCCTCCTCGGCGATCAGGTCTTCGATGTCGAGCTCGCCTTCCTCGGCCCTGATCCGGGTCCGGCGCGCGTTCGCGTGCTTCTTCCTGATCTCCGCGAGCTCGTCCTTGATCACCCCACGGAGCTTCTTCGGGTCCTTGAGGATCGCCTCGAGCTCCTTGATGCGCGCGAGCAGCTCGGCGTGCTCTTCCTCGAGCTCCTCGCGCGCGAGCCTGGTCAGACGTCGCAGCGGCATGTCCAGGATGTGGTTAGCCTGGATCTCGCTCAGCCTGAACTTCTTCATGAGCTTGGTCCGGGCTTCCTCGGCGTCTCGGGACCCGCGGATGATCGCGATGACCTCGTCGAGATGCTGCAGCGCGATCAGCAGGCCTTGGACGATGTGGTCGCGCTCCTCGGCACGGCGTTCGTCGTGCTGGGTTCGACGCGTGACAACGTCGACCTGGTGGTCGACGTAGTACCCGATCATCTCGGCGAGGTTGAGCGTGCGCGGCACACCGTCGACGAGCGAAAGCATCAGCACGCTGAAGTTGTCCTGCAGCTGCGTCTGCTTGTAGAGCTGGTTGAGCACGACCTGGGCGTTGGCACCGCGCTTGCAGACGATCACCAGGCGCATGCCCTCGCGGTTGGACTCGTCACGGACGTCGGCGATGTCCTTGATCTTTCCGGTGCGCACCAGGTCGGCGATCTTCTCGGCCAGGCGAGCCTTATTGACCTGATACGGAAGCTCGGTGACGACGATGTTCGAGCGCGACTGTGTGCCTTCTTCGACCGTGCAGACCGCTCGGACCTTGATCGAGCCGCGGCCGGTCTCATACGCGTCCCGGATGCCCTGGCGGCCCATGATCGTGGCACCGGTCGGGAAGTCCGGGGCCTTGACGAACTTCATCAGGTCCGCGGGCGTCGACTCGGGCTCGTCGAGGTAGTGGACCGTCGCGTCGATGACCTCGCCCAGGTTGTGGGGCGGGATGTTGGTCGCCATCCCGACCGCGATGCCCGCCGCGCCGTTCACCAGCAGGTTCGGGTAGCGCGCGGGCAGCACGACCGGCTGCTGCTCATAGCCGTCGAAGTTGGGAACGAGCTCAACGGTCTCGGAGTCGATGTCGCGCAGCAGCTCCATCGCCATCGGGGCCAGCCGCGATTCCGTGTAGCGATATGCGGCCGGCGGGTCGCCGTCGACGGATCCGAAGTTCCCGTGGCCGTCGATGAGCGGCGCGCGCATGACCCAGTCCTGCGCCATGCGCACCAACGCGTCGTAGACGGATTGATCGCCGTGCGGGTGGTACTTCTTCCGCACCTCGCCCACGGCGGCGACCGACTTGCGGTGCGGGCGGTCGGGCCTGAGGCCCGACTCGACCATCGACCACAGGATCCGACGCTGGACAGGCTTCAACCCGTCGCGCACGTCGGGCAGGGCGCGGCCCACGATCACGGACATGGCGTAGTCGAGGTAGGACCGCTGGATCTCGTCCTCGAGCTGGATGGGCTCGATCCGGCCCGCGAACAGGTTCTGCGACATCAGGCTTTCCGCTCCTGGTTCCTATGGCTCGTCGGGGTCATACGTCGAGGTTCACGACGTACTTCGCGTTCTGTTCGATGAACGCCTTGCGCGACGGGACGTCTTCGCCCATCAGGACGGTGAACAGCCGGTCGGCCGTGACGGCGTCGTCGAGCGTGACCTGGAGCAGCGTGCGCCGCTCGGGGTCCATGGTCGTGTTCCAGAGCTGGTCGGCGTTCATCTCGCCGAGGCCCTTGAACCGCTGGGGTTCGAGCTTCTTGCCGTTCGCGTGCTTGGAGCGCCACCCGTCCCACTCTCGCTCGGTATAGAAGTAGAGTTCCTTCTTGCCCTGCTTCAGCAGGTACAGAGGGGGCTGAGCCAGATACACGTAGCCCGCATCGATCAGCTGCGGCATGTACCTGAAGAAGTAGGTCAGCAGCAACGTCCGGATGTGCGCGCCGTCGACGTCGGCGTCCGCCATCAGCACGATGCGGTGATAGCGGGCCTTCCCGAGCTCGAACTCCTCGGCGATGCCCGTACCGATCGCCGTGATCAGCGCCTGGATCTCGATGTTCTCCAAGATCTTGTGGAGCCGCGCTTTCTCGACGTTCAAGATCTTGCCGCGGATCGGCAGGATCGCCTGCGTCGCGCGGTCGCGCGCGCTCTTGGCCGAGCCGCCGGCCGAGTCCCCCTCGACGATGTAGAGCTCGCAGCTCGCGGGGTCGGTGAGCTGGCAGTCGGCCAGCTTGCCCGGCAGCGACCCCGACTCGAGGAACGACTTGCGCCGGGTCAGGTCGCGCGCCTGCTTGGCGGCCAGGCGCGCCTTCGCGGCTGACTGGCTCTTCACCACGATCCGCTTCGCCTCGGTCGGGTGCTCCTCGAGCCACTCAGCCAGCTGTGCGTTCACGGTCGTCTCGACGAGCGAGCGCATCGAGGCGTTGCCGAGCTTGGTCTTGGTCTGGCCCTCGAACTGGGGATCGCGGAGCTTGACCGAGATGATCGCGACGAGGCCCTCGCGGACGTCCTCCCCGATCAGGTTGTCGTCCTTCTCCTTGAGGATGCCTTTGGTGCGGGCGTAGCGGTTCAGGACGTTGGTGAGGGACTTCTTTAGCCCTTCCTCGTGCATGCCGCCCTCGTGCGTGTTGATCGTGTTCGCGAACGAGTAGACCGACTCGCTGTACCCGTTGGTCCACTGCATCGCGACCTCGACCTCCCCGTCATCGCCCTTCAGGTCGATCGGGATGATCCGGTGCAGCGCGTCCTTGCCCTGGGCCAGGTACTTCACGAAGTCCACCAGGCCGCCGTTGGCCTTGAACACCTCCTTGTGCCCATCGCGCTCGTCGACCAGGTGGATCTCGACGCCCTTGTTCAAGAATGCGAGCTCCTGCATCCGCTCGGCCAAGATCTTGCGTTCGAGGACGAGGGTCTCGATGAAGATCTCGGGGTCGGGCCAGAACCGCACGCGCGTGCCGGTCTTGGTCGTCGCCTTTCCCTTGGTGAGCTTCTTCGTCACCTTGCCGCGCGCGAACGCCATGGCGTAGGTCGCGCCCTCGCGCTGGACCTCCACCTCGACCTTCTCCGACAGCGCGTTCACGACCGAGACGCCGACGCCGTGCAATCCGCCGGAGATCGCGTAGCCCCCACCACCGAACTTGGCGCCGGCGTGGAGCACCGTGAGGACGACCTCGACGGCCGAGCGGCGGTCCTTGGCACCCGGGATGGGTTTGACGGGGATGCCGCGGCCGTTGTCATGAACGCTCGCCGAGCCGTCCGCGTGCAGGGTGACGACGATCTTGTCGCAGTAGCCGGCCATCGCCTCATCGACCGCGTTGTCGACCACCTCGTAGACGAGGTGGTGCAGACCACGACTGCTGGTGGTGCCGATGTACATGCCCGGCCGCTTGCGGACCGGTTCGAGCCCCTCGAGAACCTGGATGCTCCCGGAGTCGTATCCGGCGGGTTTCTTGGTTCGGGTCCTGGTGCTGGTCGCCTTCGCTGCGGTGGCCAAGCGTCCTCCTGATCGGGGCCGCACGAACCCCACGCCGATCGCGCGGGGGCGTGCGCGGGGTCGTCGCACGAACCCCGCTATCCTACCGGACGAGGGTGACATTCGACCGTAGCCACGGGGGCCCAATCAGGCCTGTGACCTGCGGTTTCTCGTCGTTGCCGGGCTCGCGGTGACGACGATCCGCACGTGCGTCACCACCCCGCCGCCCAGGGCTTCGTCGGCCCGTTCCCGCATCTGGTCGGTGAAGTACCTGGCCTGCGCCCCCCAAGGGCCGTCCGCAGCGCGCACGGTCAAGATCCCGCCCTCGAGCGCGGCCGGGGTCGTGGCCTTGGCGAGCCCCTCGCCCACGAGCTCGGGCCACCGCCGGATGAGCGTCGCGATCGGCAGGCCGCGCGCGAAGACGTCGTCGCGAAGCAGGTCGTCGAGGATCTGCCCGATGGGGATCGGGTCGCCGCTGCGCGCCTCCCTGCGGTTGGAGAATCCCTTCGAATGCGGCACGGCTAGGCCACCTCCCGGGGTGAGACGGCACCGGCCCGCACGTCCCACACTGCGGCAGCGTGAGCCGGCACGTCAGCTTCGTCGGCCACGCTGATCACCACCTGGCCGCCCCGCGCCGCGAGGTCTTCGGCCAGCCGGTCCCGCCGCGAGGGGTCCAGCGCGCTGTAGGGGTCGTCGACGAGCAGGAGTGGCGGTTCGCCGATCTCTCGCGCGATCTCGGTCGCCTGCGCCAGCCGCAGGCACAACGCCGCCGCCCAGGTCTCTCCGTGGGAACCCGCCACGCGCGCCCCGAGGTCGCGGACCGCGAGCTTGAGGTCGTCGCGGTGGGGTCCCACGAGGCTCGTTCGCCGCTGGAGCTCGTCGGCGCGGCGAGACGCGAGACGCTCGCGGAACGCGCCGGCGACGTCGCGGCCGGCAGCGACGTCGGGCAGGTAACGCACGGTCAGACCGTAGCCTGCCAGATGACGGAACGCGTCGTCGGCGGGGGCCGCGATACGCTCGGCGGCGCTCGCGCGCGCCGTCATCAGCGCGGCCCCCGCCGTGACGAGCTGCTCGTCCCACACCTCGAGGCCGGGCGGGCCTCCCGGCCCACCCCATTCCTTCAACAGGCGGTTCCGCTGACGCAGGACCTTGTCGTACGAGCTCGAGAGCGTGTCGCTCGCCGGCGCATACGACACCACGAGCTCGTCCAGGAACGCCCGGCGCTTGGCCGGGTCGCCGGTCACCACCGGCACGTCGAAGGGTCCGAACAGCACCGCCCGCACCCGCCGGCGAAGATCGCGCCTGCGCCGTACCGGCGATCGGTCGACCTGCACGCGGTTCGCACCCTTCGGTCGGATCTCGACCTCGACCAACACCCGTCCGTCGCGGGTCTCGAACTCGCCTCGCACGTAGGCGGCATCGGCACCGTCGCGCACGAGCGGCTCCGACGAGCTCGCGCGCGGGCTCCCAAGCGCGTAGAGGTAGTGCATCCCCTCGAGCAGGTTGGTCTTGCCCTCGCCGTTGGGTCCGACCACCACGACCAGGCCGTCGGGGATGTCCTCGAGACGGGTGTGGATGTGGTTGCGGAAGTCGCGCAGCTCGACCCAGGTCAGGCGCATCGGGGGGAAGCCTTACGGCCCAAGCGCTACGACACAGCCGCCGGCAGGCGAACGGGCATCACCAGGTACGTGAACTCGTCGCCCTCGCCGTGCACCACGCCCGGCTTGAGGCCGTCGCGCACGTCGAGGCGGACCGACTCGCCCACCGCCGCGCTCAGCCCGTCGCGGAGGTACTGGGGGCTGAACGCCACGGTGAGGTCCTCGCCCTCGTAGCGGGCTTCGACCGTCTCGACCGCCTGTCCGAGGTCGGGGCTCGAGCTCGAGAGCTTGACGCCGAGCGCGTTGAACTCCAGACGCACCGGCGTCGAGTCGCGCGCCATGAGACCGACGCGCGTCACGGCTTCGAGCAGCTGCTGACGAGACACGGTCAGGCGGCTCTCGTGGCCCTCGGGCAGGAGTTGGCGGTAGTTCGGGAACTCGCCTTCGATCAACCGCGACGTCAGCGTCAGGCCGCCGGCGCGGAACGAAACCTGCGACTCGTCGACCAGGATCTGCACGGTGCCCTTCTCGTCGGTGGCCGCCGCGCGGCCGGCCTCGGACAGGGCGCGCTCAGGCACGATCGCCTTCGCCTCGGCGTCGGCCGTGGCGACGAGCTCGCGCACCGCGAGCCGGTACGAGTCGGTCGCGACCAGCATGCAGCCCTCGCGACTGACCTCGACCAGCACCCCGGTGAGGACCGGGCGAGCCTCGTCGCGGCTCGCCGCGCGCGCGATCTGCCCCACCGCCTCGGCGAACGCGCCTGCATCGGCGACAACGTGTGTGCCCCCGGGCTCCTGCAGGCCTGGGAAGTCTTCGGCCGGGAGCAGCCGGAGCGAGCCCTCGTACGCCGCGCATCGGATCCGCGCCTGCGACTGGTCCGCCTCGAAGTCGACCGGTGCGTTCGACAGCGACTTGACCGTGTCGGCCAAGAGCCGGGCCGGGACCAGCGCGACCCCAGGCTCACTCACCGCAACATCAACCGCGAGCCTCGCGGAGACCTCGAGGTCGGTGGTGGTCAACGTGAGCGTGCCCCCATCGACGGCCTCGAGCAGCACCCCGGTCAGGGCTGGGATGCCGGGACGCGACGACACGCCGCGCTGAACGGTTTGCAGCGCCTCGGAGAGCGCGTCTCGATCGCACCGGAACTTCATGCTTGACACCCCCTGCTCCTTAGAAGTTCTTTTCGAAGAGAAAGTAGTAGTAGGTCACGTGGGATCGGGGACAAGCGGCCCATCGGCGCAGCGTAGCTCCGTGGTGCGACATGGGGAGAGAGCGTGGAACGAAGATGTCGTTCTGGCCGGGTCCCGGGGATCACGCACATGCTCGCCGTCGATCCCCCCAAGGATCCCACGATCCTCATACCCCGCTCCTGACCTTGCCCCGCACCGAGCGGGTCAGGTCCTGGACCTGGCGGAACGTGGTGTCGCGGGCCCGCATCTCGTCCTCGACCTTCTTGATGCCATGGAGCACCGTCGTGTGGTCGCGGCCACCGAAGATCTCGCCGATCTTGACCAGGGACAGCCCGGTGCACTCGCGCATAAGGTACATGCCGATGTGGCGCGCCGTCGTGAGAGGGCGCGACCGTGACTTCGACGTCAGATCGCCGGTCGACAACGCGAAGTACTGCGCCGTCTCCTCCATGATCAACTGCGGAGGGATCTCATGCTCGCTCTGGGGGATCAGGTCCTGGAGCGCGCGCTCGGCGAGCTGCCGGTCGAGCGGCTGTCCGGTGAGCTCGGACCATGCGGCGACCCGTACGAGGGCACCTTCGAGCTCGCGCACCGACTGGTCGAATTTGGAGGCCACGAACTCGATGACGTCGTGCGGCACCGTGAGGCGCTCGCGTTCGGCCTTGACCTGCAAGATCGCAATCCGCGTTTCGAGGTCCGGTGGCTGAACGTCGACGCACAAGCCCCATCGGAACCGGTTGACGAGCCGTTCCTCAAGTCCGGAGAGCTCATGCGGCGGGCGGTCAGAGGCGATGGCGATCTGCTTCGCGCCGGCGTGCAGGTGGTTGAACGTGTGGAAGAACTCGGTCTGGGTCTCCTCTCGCTTGGCGAGGAACTGGATGTCGTCGATCAGCAGGACGTCGACCTCACGGTAGCGCTGCCGGAAAGCGTCACCCTGCTGACCTCGGACGGACTTGATGAACTCGGTGACGAACTGCTCGATCGGGACGTACTTCACCCGGATCCCCGGGTTCAGCCGATGCATGTGGTGACCGACAGCGATGAGCAAGTGGGTCTTGCCGAGCCCAACCCCTCCGTAGATGAACAGCGGGTTGTAGGCGGTCGAGGGCTGCGCCTCAGCCACGGCCATCGCCGCGGCGTGCGCGAACCGGTTGCTCGGCCCGGGGACGAACGCGTCGAACGTGTAGTTCGGGAACGGCAGCCCGGGGGCGCCGAGCAGATGCGGCGCAGTCTCACTCGGCGTAGATGCGCCGATCGCGGCGAACGAGGCCGGCGCATCGTCGAGGCCCCTGGACGACCCCCGCATGCCCTCGTCGACCACCATGTCGACCTTGAGCGGTCGACCGGCCGAGGCCGCGGCGGCGTCCTCGATCAATGCCAGATGGTGGTGCTGCAGGCGCTCACGAACGAGCGAGCTGGGGACGGCGAGCGTTAGGATCTCGTCATCGATGGACAGCGGCTGCACGTCGGTGAACCACATGACGATCGTGGTCTCCGGGAGCTCCGCCTGAGCCCGCGTCATCACGTGGGACCACGTCTGCGACGCGTCGTGTTCGGGATAGCCCGATGTCATGCCTATTCCACAGGACCTTTCCACATCAGTGGAAAACCTCGTCAGAAAGGTTCTCGCCTTGCAGGGCTGCGAGATCGTGCACGCACCCGGGGGGGAAGGCGGCCGTGAACGTAGCACGCGAGATATCCACACCGCACGCCGAGGGCTTGCTCTTGACACTCTTTCCGTTGTCAAGGGCTTTGTCCTGCGAGGATGTCGCCCCGTATACTCGCTGGCGTGCCGGCAGCCGCCGGCTCGACCGCGATCCGAAGGACGTCCTTCTCATGGCTAAAGGCAAGCGCACCTTCCAGCCGAACAACCGTCGCCGCGCCAGGGTCCACGGGTTCCGCCACCGCATGCGCACGCGCGCGGGCCGCTCCATCCTGGGCGCCCGTCGGCGCAAGGGCCGGACCCGCTTGGCCGTCTGACCTGCACGTTCAGACACTCATGCGCTCGAACAGGGTCCGCTACGTGCTCGATCACGGTCGCCCTCGTCACGGGGAGCGGGTGGTAGTGTTTCTCGCACCCGGTTCAGGAGAGATGGCGGTCGTCGCCGGTCGCCGGGTCGGTGGCGCGGTGCACCGGAACCGGGCTCGCCGCATCCTGAGGGCCGCTTGGCGACGGATCGCGCCGGCCCCTGGCGTCGACACCGACGTGGTGCTGGTCGCCCGGGCCTCGATCCGTGGAGCCTCGAGCGATGATCTGGTAGACGAGATGACGGGACTGCTCGCTCGATGAGATCGATGGGACGAACGATGTGGGGAGCGGGAGCCCCTGCGCGCGCGGTGCTCCTTGGCGGTATCCGTCTCTACCGCGTGACACTGTCTCCCTTGCTGGGGAGCCAGTGTCGCTTCTACCCGTCGTGCAGCCGGTATGCAGAGGAGGCCATCGCGACCCGGGGCGCGGTCGTGGGGAGCGCGCTCGCGGTCTGGAGGATCGTGCGCTGCAACCCCTTTGGGAAGGGCGGAGTCGAGCACCTTGGACCCCACCCCGATATGACGGGGTCATACATTCGACTGAGCCGGACGGCCGCGCGAAGGCAGAGGCCTAGATGATCGCCGCCGAGGGGATCGCACCGTGGCAGTGGCTACTCGACGGACTGGGAAGCATCCTCGCGTGGCTGTTCGGGATCGTGGGCAACTACGGCATCGCGATCATCCTGCTCACGATCGTCCTGAAGGTCGTGCTGCTGCCGCTGGCCTGGAAGCAGATCAAGTCGATGCAGCACATGCAGGCGATCCAGCCCAAGATCAAGGAGCTTCAGAAGAAGTACAAGAACAACAAGCCCAAGCAGCAGGAAGAGACGATGCGTCTCTACCGCGAGGCCGGCGTGAACCCCCTCGGCGGATGCCTCCCGGTCCTGCTGCTCTATCCGTTCTTGATCGCGATGTACCAGATCATCGCGCCGGTGACGTTGATCCAGGCGCCCGACCAGCCCGGCGCTTACCAGATCGCGGTGAACAAGGTGCATGTTCCGGAGGACTCGGAGCTCCTGCAGGACATGCTCGCGCATGAGAACCTCAACTTCCTTGGCATGGACCTGCAGTGCACGCCCATCACCGCCGGGACGCAGGTCCCGCTCACCTATCAGGACGCCGACGGGAACGCGCAGCCGCTCCCCGACGGAGCGCCGATCCTCGGCGAGAACGGGCAACCCCTCCCCTACCAGGCCACCACGAAGAGCACCCTGAACTGCGGCAACGAGCGGTTCCCCTCGGCCATCCCGTATTTCTTGGTCCTGGTGATCATGGCGGGGTCGGGGTTCTACATGCAGCGGCAGATGTCGAAGAACATGCCGGCCAGTGCCCAGTCGGGGAGCCAGCAGGCGATCCTCAAGTACATGCCGATCATGTTCGGCGTGTTCGGTCTGAACTTCCCCGCTGGGCTGCTCGTCTACTGGACGTCGTCCAACCTCTTCCAGGTCGCTCAGCAGACCATGATGTTGCGGATGGGCCACATGGGGCCCGACGCCATCGACAAACGGATCGAGGAGCAGAAGGCGCGTGCCGCAAAGGGCGAGACGAAGCAAGGCCTCATGACCCGGCTGTCCAGCAGGGCCGAGGAGGCCCAGAAGGCTCGTGAGCAGAAGGCCAAGGCCGACGGCAGTCCGGCCAAAGGCGGCTCATCCAGCGGTGGGTCGGCGAAAGGCGTGCCGCCCCCGGGCAAGCGAGGGAACAGCGGAGGCAAGCCGGCCAAGGGTGCCCCGCCGGGGAATCAGCTCAAGAAGAAGAAGTAGGGGAGCGAGATGGCCGAGGGGCGAGAGGCACAGGTGGACCTCGAGGAGCAGGCGGATGCCGTTGCGGACTTCGTTGAGGAGATGCTCGCGAAGATGGGGATCGACGCCATCGCGGAGCCCTCGGAATCCGATGGCCGCTACTACGTGGACATCCTGGACGGCGGCAGCGACGACATGTCGCTGCTGATCGGGAAGCAAGGCCAGACGCTCGATGCCATCCAGGAGCTCGCTCGGCAGGCGGTGGGGGCTCGTCTCGACCAGCGGATCCGGGTCCTGGTGGACGTGGAGGACTTTCGCAAGCGCCGAGCCAGCCGGCTCGTGGAGATGGCCTCTGAGGCCGCCGAGCGAGCGCTGGAGTCCGGCGTGGAACAGCCGCTCGAGCCGATGGATGCGCTCGAGAGGAAGATCGCGCACGACGCCGTGGCCGAGATCGAGGGTGTGGAGTCGTTCTCTCGGGGCGAAGACCCGAGTCGGCACGTCGTGGTCGCCCCGTCGCAGGGCTAGGCTCGCCTGCCCTGCCCTTGGGCTCTTGCCTGCCATCCCGGGAGATGTTTCACGTGAAACATGAGGCTTGGGTCGCGAAGGCGGGTTCCTTGGGGGTTGTGGTGGATGAACAGGGGACCCAGACCCTCGAGAGGTACGCGCTGCTCCTCCGGACCCGGGCGGTCCCCCTCGGGATGGTCTCGCCCGCCGACCTCGACCGTATCCGAGATCGGCATGTCTTCGACGCCCTACGAGCCGCTCCCCTGGTGGTGGGCGTGGATGAGCTCGCCGACCTCGGATCCGGTGCAGGGGTGCCGGGCATCCCGCTCGCTGTAGTGACACCGGACGCCCATGTGACGCTCGTCGAGCACCGGCGTCAACGCGTGGCGTACCTAGAGATGGTCCGGGACGAGCTTCTGCTCAGGAACGTCGACGTGCAGCACGCACGGGCGGCGAACGTCTCACCCGCATCGTTCGACGCGGTGGTCGCGAGGGCCTTCGGCGACGCCCGGACGACGTGGGAGGCGGCCGCGCCGCTGCTCCGAGAGGGCGGCCGTCTGATCTATTGGGCAGGGCAGAGCTGGGACCCGGACCACGACGCCCCTCCCAACGCCTCGGTCCACGTGGTCCTGACCAAGGCGCTTGCGAAGGCTGGACCCCTCGCTATCATGACGCCGCAGTGACCAAGACTTCCTCAGACGCGCGGTCTTCTCGGTCGAAAGGCAAAGCGACGCCCAAGTCCACGCGATCTTCGAAGAAAGGACGGCCCGAGGTCCCCGAGACACCAGGTCGGGCCCGGATCATCGCGATCGCGAACCAGAAGGGCGGCGTCGGCAAGTCGACGACCGCTGTCTCCCTTGGCGCCGCGCTCGCGGACCTGGGGTACCGCGTCCTGGTCATCGATCTGGACCCCCAGGGCAATGCCTCGACGGGGATGGGCATCAGGCATGAGGCTCGCGACGTCACGGTTTACGACGTGATCGTGGCGGAGGCGCCCATCGACGAAGCCATCGTGCATACGGCGGTCCAGCGGCTGCACGCGCTCCCATCCACGATCGACCTCGCAGGCGCCGAGATCGAGCTGGTAAGCCAGTTCTCCCGCGAGGGTCGACTCAAGCGCGCCCTGGACGTGGTCCGTGAGGGCCGGTATGACTTCGTCCTCCTCGACTGCCCCCCGTCGCTCGGCTTGCTCACGATCAACGCGCTGACCGCGGCCGAGGAGCTGATCGTCCCGATCCAGTGCGAGTACTACGCCCTCGAGGGGCTGGGGCAGCTGCTCCGCAACGTGAGCCTGGTTCAGCAGAACATCAACCCCGAGCTCAGGCTGTCGGGGATCATCATGACGATGTTCGACCCCCGTACCAAGCTCTCCGAACAGGTCGTCGCGGAGGTGCAGCGGTTCTTCGGCGACCTCGTGTACGACGTCATCATCCCGCGCACGGTCCGCCTGTCCGAGGCGCCTGGGTTCGGTCAGCCGATCACCGTCTACGACCCGAAGTCCAAGGGCGCGGAAACGTATCGCGAGCTCGCTCGCGAGGTCGCCTTGCGTCCGCCCCCCGAGACGCCCATGCCCTCATACGACGACTTGCCGGCCGTCGTGATGCCGGCCATGTCGCAGGCAGTTGAGGCCGTCACACCGGAACCGTCGCCGGAGGACCCCGTTGAGGCTCTAGAGGTGCCGACCGTCCACGAGGTTGTCGAAGAGCACCCGGAACCCGAGCCAGAACCCGACCCCGAACCAGGGCCCGCGAACGTCCTCCCCGAGCCGCAAGACGGGGACGACCTGTGGGAGGCCGATGAGCCGGAGCCCCCTCGGGTCCGGGCCCCTCAACCGCGCCCGGCCGATCTCGGTCAGTCCACCCCACGGGTCGTTGTGATCGACGAAGACATGGACCTCGACACCCGCGCCGGGCAGGAGCCGCTGGTCAGGGGACACGCGAGGGCCCCCATCGAGGAAGAGCCGGCGACCACCGAGATCGGGGCAACGCTGAAGGATGACGACGGGGACGGCAAGAGGCGATGGCGTTTGTTCCGAAAGGGAGGCGAATAGATGTCCAAGAAAGGAGGGCTCGGCCGAGGACTCTCCGCGTTGATCCCCGGGGCCCCCGAAAGCGGTGAGGCCGGCACGGGGCTCCTCGAGGTGCCGGTGAACGCCATCGGTCCGAACCCGAAGCAGCCGCGCACGAACTTCGACGAGGAGACGATCGCCACCCTCGCCGCGTCGATCAGGGAGGTCGGGATCCTCCAGCCAGTCGTCGCCCGACGCAGTGGGGGCGGCCGTTACGAGCTCATCGCGGGGGAACGCCGGCTCCGAGCAGCAAAGTTCGCCGGCTTGGCAACGGTACCCGTCGTGCTCCGGGACTCCGACGACGCCGACCTCCTGCGAGAGGCCCTGATCGAGAACATCCACCGCGAGGACCTGAACCCGATCGAACAGGCGGAGGCCTTCCGCGCGCTTCTGGAGGAGCTCGGCCTGAAGCAGGAAGACCTCGCGGAGCGCGTCGGTGTGTCAAGGTCACACATCGCGAACACGATCCGGCTGCTTGGGCTCCCCCTCGACGTTCAGCAGCTCCTCGCGGACGACAAGATCACCGCGGGGCACGCGAGGGCCCTCCTCTCGCTCGGAGATCAGGAGGCCATGACCTCGTTGGCGCTGCGTGTCGCCGCGGAGGATCTCTCGGTCAGGCAGACCGAAGGGGTCGTGCGTCGGTTCGTCGAAGCGCCGGCGGCTGCCGGATCCACGTCGAAGGCGGACACACCCGGCACGACGGACTCGGGTATGGGCGAGATCGAGGAGATCTTGTCGGAGCAGCTCGCGACCCGCGTGTCGATCCAGATGGGCGCCAAGCGCGGGAGGGTCGTGATCGAGTTCGGTTCACCCGACGACCTGGAGCGGATCGTCAGCGAGATCGTCGGTTCGGGTCCGGGCCTCGCCCCGGACTAGTGGCCTGAGCGCTCGAGTACCGATCGTAGGACGCGCTCACACACGTCCGCGAGCGACATCCCGGCGGACTGGGCGGCCATGGGCAGGAGCGACGTTTCCGTCATCCCGGGCGAGACGTTGACCTCGAGCACCCAGGGGGCACCGTCCCGGTCAACCATGAGATCGACCCGCGTCATGTCACGAAGGGACATGGCTGTTGCCGCTGCCTGCGCCATCTCGACGACCTGAAGGGTGACGTCATCGGAGAGGCGCGACGGGGTGAAGTACTCGGTGGCACCGGCTGTGTAGCGGGCCGCGTAGTCGTACACCCCGTCCTTCGGCACGATCTCGATGACCGGCAGCGGTTCGAGGTCAGCGCCGATGAGCGAGACCGCGACCTCGGTGCCCTCGACCTTCCGTTCGACGAGGACCGCGCCGCTGAAGCTGAGGGCCGACATGACCGCGGCCGGAAGACCGCCCTCGCGCCCGACCGTGGTCACGCCGAGGGCTGAACCGCTACGGGAGGGTTTGACGATGCAGGGCAACCCGGTCTTCGCAACGACCGCATCCATCGCGGATCCGGCGCCCAGGTCCCGGAGCGCCCACCCTTCGACAACTGCCCAGTCGGGGGTCGCGACCTCGGCTCGACGCAAGGCGTCCTTCGCCAGCACCTTGTCGAAGGCGAGCTCGCAGTCGAAGGCCGCGGTCCCGGTGTACGCGAGGCCGAGGAGGTCGAGGAGTCGCTGGGCCGTGCCGTCCTCACCCTCCTTGCCGTGGAGCGAAAGCCAGCACACGTCCGGCGTGCGCTCGCGGAGGTCTTCGACGAGCACGACGTCGGCAGGGTCGACCAGCCAGGCGTCGTGTCCCCGTTCGATGAGTGATGCCATCACACGATGACCCCCACGGAGCGACACATCGCGCTCCGGGGTCCGACCGCCCGCGACGACGGCGACCCTCATCGTCCCCCCATGCTGCGGTAGAGCGTCATCTCGTCCTCGAGGATGGCACCCAGGCGGGCGACGCCCTCGCGGATCCGGTCCTCGGGTGGGTAGCAGAAGGCGATCCGGAGCTGGTCGGTACCCCGGCCGTCGGGGTAGAAGGCCGTCCCCGGAACGTACGCCACGCGGTGCTCGATCGCCTTCGCCAGCAACGCCCTCGTGTCGAGCCACGACGGCACCGTGACCCAGACGTAGAACCCGCCCGCCGGGTGGGTCCACGTCGTGCCTTCGGGGAAGTGCGCCTCGATCGCCTCGATCGTGGCGTCGCGCCGGCCGCGGTAGATCTCGACCAGTGACGCGAGGGTCGTCCTCCACCGCGTCTCGTCGGAGAACCAACGCTCGGTGAGGAGCATGTTGAGGTTGGACCCGCACAGGTCCGCGGCCTCCTTCGCGAGGATCAGCCGCTGGATCACCGATCGCGCGGCCAGTGCCCATCCGACGCGGACGCCGGGGGAGAAGGTCTTCGATACGGTGCCGAGGTAGATGACGTTGTCGGGGTCGAGCGTCCGCAGGCACGGAAGCGCCTCGCCCTCGAACCGAAGGAGTCCGTAGGGGTTGTCCTCGACGATCGGGATGCCGGTCTCGCGGCACAAGGCGACCAGGCGCTCGCGTCGTTCGAATGATAGCGTCACACCGGCGGGGTTCCCGAAGTTGGGGACCGTGTAGACGAAGGCCGGACGCTCGCCGGCGAGCAGCGCGCGCTCCAGCTCGTCGACGCGCATGCCGTGCTCGTCGATCTCGATCGGTAAGAAGCGTGGCTCGTATGTGCCGAACGCGGTGAGCGCGCCCACGTACGCCGGCGCCTCGAGGGCCACGACGTCCCCGGGATCGAGGAAGATCTTGCCCACGAGGTCGAGGGCCTGCTGCGCACCGGTCGTGATGACCACGTCCTCGGGGTCGGCGTCGATGGCCTCTTCCGCCATCAACCGGGCGACCGTCTCACGAAGGCCGGCCTGCCCCTGGCCGCCGCCGTACTGCAGCGCGGTCGTCCCCGCGTCGTCGAGGACCTCGCCCATCACCTCGCGGATGCTCTGTGCCGGCAGCGCGTGGACGTAGGGCATCCCTCCCGCGAGCGAGATGACCTCGGGGCGCGAGGCGACCGCGAACAGCGCGCGGACCTCCGACGCGGACATCCCGGCAGTACGACGCGCATAGCGGTCGACGAAACGATCGATGGAGTACTCGGCCATGGGGAAGGGTTCAGCGTAGCAGCGGGCTTTCGGCCCCCGGGAACCTCAGGG
>CAZZND010000024.1:26744-27869 GCA_964655465.1 uncultured Actinomycetes bacterium | reverse complement strand
TTCACGACCCCTCCCCTTGGTTCGACCCCTCCCCTTGGTTCGATGAATGAGATGAGGAGGGAGCATCGATGGCCGCGCTCGGATCCAGCAAGCTCGTTGCCTTGATCCTCTCTGTGGTGCCTCTGATCGCCTCGGCGGCCTGCACCGAACCCTCGACTCCTGCGGCGACGGCTGATACGGCCTCACCGTCGACGGGCCCCGAAGATCCTCAGACGGACCCGGATCCGGCGCCCACGGAGCCTGACATCTACATCATCGATCCCGAGACAGGAGCGACCAAGGTGCTCCTTCGTGCGCCGGGCGCCCAGACGAACGCCGAGCTCTCACCCGACGGGAATCTCGTCGTGTACCAGAGCACGTTCGACGGTCCGTCGCAGATCTTCGTGTTGGAGGCGGACGGGACCGAGCAGCAGCTGACGCATGGGAAGCGTGGCGCCCGCGGCCCCACCTGGTCGCCCAACGGGAGCCAGATCGCGTTCACATCCAAACCACGGAAGGGATCCGACACCGACATCTTCGTGATGAACGCCGACGGGAGCCACGTCAGGCGACTGGTCGGGACTGCGCGGAACGATGGCCACCCGGACTGGTCTCCCGACGGCTCACGCATCGCCTTCCACAGTCGTTACGTGGACCGAGCGAACGGACTGCCCGGCGGGCTGATCTGGGTGGCCTCGGTTCGCACCCGTACCCTCACCCGGCTGACTCGGGGCCATCTCCCTTCCGCGGCTGTCGACCCTGCGTGGTCGCCGGATGGGCGGTGGATCGCCTACAGCGTGTTCGAGAGAAGCACGCTCAACGGGAGGATCGTCTACGCCGCCGTGTGGCTCATGCGACCGGACGGCACGCACAAGAGGCGGATAGGGAAGCCGCACCACTTCCACCGGTTGGAGGAGAACCCGAGCTGGTCTCCGAACGGGAGCTGGATCGTCTTCGAGTACGACGCAGGCTTCGACTTCGAGTACGACGCGGGCGTTCGCGTCGTCGATGTGAGGACGGGACGGATTCGCACGATCCTGGCGGGCGCCGACGCCCGTCCCAGCTGGAGTCCGAGGGGGATCCTCGTCAGCCTGCTGGCGAGCCCCGAGGTCGTGCCCATGCCACCGAAGGTTGATGCGAAGATCA
>CAZZND010000024.1:0-26734 GCA_964655465.1 uncultured Actinomycetes bacterium | reverse complement strand
CCGGTTCGAAGTGTCGGCTTGACGTTCTCGGTCCGATCGATCCCGGCATGCTCGTGCTCCGCTTCATCAACGACTCGGAACTCGAAGCGCTCTTCATAGTCGAGCGGCTGGCCACAGGTCAGGAGCCCGAGGATCTCAAGCCGTCCCTGGCGTTCGCTCAGCTCGAGGGGCGACGGTACCTCGATCCGTCATCGACGCGAACGTGGTCGAGTGGGGGGCCTGCCTCCGGACGATGGGCCGTCCTATGCTACGAGGACCAGATAGCGTCACCGAACGGGTTCGCCTTCGCGTGGGAAGACGTCGTCGGCCCGATCGAGACCGCGTGATGCATCCACATAGCGAAGATCGTCACGATCACGCCCACCCGGGCGTTCATGGATCGATGCAGCACAGGATCCACCTCGTGGCCGGCGATGCCCTGTCGGCCGACTCGACCCCCTTCGAGGCGTTCGTCCTCGAGCACCAGTCACGCCTGTTCGGCGCCCTCTGCACCATCACGCGTGACCGCGCCGAGGCCGAGGACATCGCCCAGGAGGCCTTCCTGCGGGTGTTCGAGCGGTGGGACCGGATCGCGGGCATGGACGATCCCGGCGGCTACCTGTTCCGCGTGTCCATGAACGTGTTCCGCAGCCGCCGCCGCCGCGCATCCCTGGCGCTCCGCCGAGCGACGCGGGTCGCACCGGCCCCCGACGGGCTGGCCGGCGTGGAGGATCGTGCCCTGGTGCACCGCGGGATGGCCGACCTCACCGCCGACCAGCGCGCCGCCATCGTGGTGACGGCGCTCTACGGGCTGAGCTCGGAAGAGGCCGGCCGTGTGCTCGGCGTCCGCCCGACCACGGTCCGTGCGCGGGCCACCAGGGCCAGGGCCGCGCTCCGCGACGCGATCGGAGAGGACCGATGATCGACGAACGCGATCTCCTTGAGCGCGGGCTCCAGGGGCTGGAGCCGGCCCCCGGCCTGGCCGAACGCGTGCTCGCCCGCCGCGATCGCAAGCACCGGAACCAGCGGGTCGCGGCCGGCGGGGTGGGAGTCGCGATCGTGATCGCGGGCATCGTCGCCTTCGCGAGCGTCGCCGGCGAGGGCGATGCGGATCACACGCCGGCCACCCCGGCGCCGAGCGCGACCGTGAGCGAGCAGCCCGAGCAGCGAACGTTCACGCAGCAAGTGCTCACGTTCGAGGGCGAGCCGGGGATCCACCTGTTCGACGTCGGCACCGGCGAGGCCACGCCCCTCCCCGAAGAGATCACCGACGTCGCGCTGGATAACTGGGGTCTCGCGCGCTATCAGGCATCGCCCGACGGCTCCCAGCTGCTGTTCATGGGCGCCGACCGCGCGGGACGGTCCCAGGCCTTCCTGGCATCGATCGACGGGCGCAGCATCCGCCAGCTGACCGACGAGCCCTACGGGGCCGAGGCCGCGAGCTACTCTCCGGACGGCGGCAGGATCGTGTACATCGCGTTGGGCGGCACGCGTCGCCTGAGCCCTGCCGACCTGATGGTGATGGAGATCGCCACGGGCGAGACCGATATCGTCGTCCACGCAGAGGGGAGCGAGTTTCCGTACGGGAGGGAAAGCATCAGCTCGCCGCGCTTCGCGCCTGATGGGCAGGCGATCGTGTACACGGACGGGGTATGGGGACGGCTGCGTTCGATGTCGGTCCAGGGCGGGAAGCCGTCGCTCCTCATCGATGAAGACGCGTGGGACCCGGTGTTCTCACCTGACGGGACCACGATCGCCTTCTATCGCTATGCGATGTTCTGCCTCGGGACCTGCAACCACATGGGCGACGAACCCCAGATCTGGTTCGCGGACGCGGACGGAGACAACCAGCGCCCGTTCGCCGGGGGTGGGACCTACGCACCCAGCTGGTCGCCCGACGGGACCCGCATCGCCTTCGTGCGGCGGGTCCGACCGGATGAGCTCATCGACGGGGTACCGGTCGGCTCGACCGGACCTGGATCGGACAACCTCGAAGGTCAGGTCCTCGTGCTGGATCGGACGACCGGCGCCATCACCGCCATCGTGGGCGTGGAGGCCCCGCTGACCTGGCTCGACGACCGCACCCTCATCGTGAACGTCTCGTCGTCGGACTCGTCGCCTACAGGCTCCTGACGCGCTCCCGCTCCTCGGCGCTCAGTCCCCGAAGCGGGGCCCGCACGTCCGTGTGCATCAGGACGCCCCTGCTGGCGAGAACCTCCTTGAGGGCCGCGTGGAACGGGATGCCCTCCAGCCGTTCGCGCAGGGCCGTCACCCGGTCGTGCGCTCCGGGGTCCCGCGCGTGGACGAGCCGCCCCACCACGTCGGGCCAGGCGCTCGCGAGGCCGCTCACCGCGCCGGCTGCTCCCTCGGCCATCCCCGCAAGGACCAGCGGTTCCGACCCGATGAACACGTCGAGCCCCTCCAGCAGGTATGGCCGGACCTCGTCCATCGTGAGGTCGGAGACCTTGAGGCCGGCCAGGTTGGGGGCCGCCTCGCGCAGCTGCTCGATCACCGGGACCGGGATCGCGTACCCTGACCTGCCCGCGAACTCGTACGCGTAGAACGGCAGCGGATCGCAGGCGTTCGCTGCCGCGAGCAGGTGTAGGAACAGCTCGTCGGCGTCGAGCGGGAAGTACGGCGGCGCGATCACGGCGACCGCGTCGGCTCCGTGTTCCTGCGCGTGCGCGGCCAACGCGACCGTGTCGTGGGTCGTCTGGGCTCCGGCGTGCACCGCGACCGCGAAGCCCTCGGGCGCCGCATCCACGAACGCACGCGTCACCGCCATCCGCTCCTCCACGCGGAGCAGCACGCCCTCGCCCGTGGTGCCGCATGCGAGCACGCCGTCGATCCCACCCGAGGCCAGGTACGACGTGAGCGGCCCGACCGCGTCGAGGTCGAGCCCGAGGCCGCCCTCGGACAGGGGCGTGACCGCTGCCGCGATGGCTCCTCGGAGCTTCACGACGCTTCGCCGGGAGTTCGTGCGAACGGGCTGACCACGGTGATCCCGTCGAAGTCCATCCCGTGCTGCAGATCCTCGGTGAGCAGGGTTTCGCACCGGGCGAGGTGCGCCGACGCCACGATCAACGCATCCCAGAACGAGAGGCTGTAGCGATCCTCGACGGCCCACGCTCCCTCGATAGCCAGGGGATCGACTGCGATGGGAGACCATGCCATGAGGTCGCGGGTCTCGTTGCGGGCGGTGTCGGCATCGGCGTGCAGCTTCCGGGTGGTCACCGCGTAGAACTCCTGCAGGACCTGGGTGCTGGTCCGTCCCTGCCCCGTTCGCCAGAGGTGGTCGACCCAGGCCCTCGCTGCCCGGTGCTTCTCCGACGTATCGACCGTCTGCGCGTACACGAAGACGTTCGTGTCAACGAAGACCGGCACGGTCGTGCAGCTCCTCTCGAGTGGGGAGGGGCTCCTCGCCGGTGGAGATCCAAGGCTCGCGGGCCAGGTAGCGGCGCATCGCTGCCTCGTACGCGACCTGGCCGCTCATCCGATCGCGCAGGAGCATCCTGATGAAGCTCGAGACGCTCATCTCCTGGCGGGCGGCCTCGATCCGCGCCCAGCGAGCGGTCTCCTCGTCGAGGGTGATCGTGACGTTCTTCATGACACGAGTTTCGTGTTACACGGAACTCGTGTCAACCCCCTCGGGCTCAGAACTGCTCGGACTCGGTGCTGCCTTCGAGGGCGAGCGTCGAGGCGTGGCCCTGCGACACGGTCTGCGAGACCAGGTCGAAGTAGCCGGTCCCAACCTCGTGCTGGTGCTTCACCGCGGTGTAGCCGTCGGGCTCGAGCGCGAACTCGTGCTGCTGCAGCTTCACGTAGGCGGTCATGCCCTCGGCGGCGAAGCCCTTCGCCAGATCGAACATGCTCGCGTTGAGCGAGTGGAACCCGGCGAGCGTGATGAACTGGAACCGGTAGCCCATCGCGCCGAGCTCCTTCTGGAACTTCGCGATCTGGGAGTCGTCGAGCGCCTTGCGCCAGTTGAACGACGGAGAGCAGTTGTACGCGAGCAGCTTGCCCGGGAACTCGGCGTGCAAGGCGTCGGCGAAGACCTTCGCCTCGTCGAGGTTCGGCGTCGAGGTCTCGCACCACAGCATGTCGACGACCGGCGCGTACGCCTTCGCACGCGCGATCGCGGCGTCGAAGCCGTCGCGGACGCGGAAGTAGCCCTCGTCGGTGCGCTCGCCGGTGGTGAAGGCGCGGTCTCGTTCGTCGACGTCGGAGGTCACCAGCGTCGCCGCGAGCGCGTCGGTCCGTGCGACCAGCACGGTCGGGACGTCGAGGACGTCGGCGGCCAGGCGCGCGGCCGTGAGGGTACGGAGGAACTGCGAGGTGGGGATCAGCACCTTGCCGCCGAGGTGCCCGCACTTCTTCTCGCTCGAGAGCTGGTCCTCGAAGTGGACGCCCGCGGCGCCCCCCTCGATCATCGCCGTCATCATCTCGAACGCGTTCAGGGGGCCACCGAAGCCCGCCTCGGCGTCGGCGACGATCGGGGTGAGGAAGTCATCGTCCTGACCCTCGGCCCACGCGATCTGGTCGGCGCGCTTCAAGGCGTTGTTGATGCGCTTCACGACCGTCGGCACCGAGTTCGCGGGGTAGAGCGACTGGTCGGGATAGGTCTGCCCCGACAGGTTCGCGTCGGCGGCCACCTGCCACCCCGAGAGGTAGATCGCCTCGAGCCCGGCCTTCGCGCACTCGACGGCCTGGTTGCCCGTGAGGCAGCCGAGCGCCGCCACGTAGTCGCGGGTGGTGATCAGGTCCCAGAGCTTGGTCGCGGCGGCCTTCGCGAAGGCCTGGTCGTGGCGGATGCGCCCGCGCAGGCGGACGACCTCCTCGGCCGAGTAGGGGCGGGTGATGCCCGTCCAGCGTGGGTCGGTGTCCCAGCGCTGCTTCAGCTCGGCGGCTTCGGTGGCGATCTGCTGCTCGACGGTGCTCATCTGTCGGGCCTTTCGGTGGGTCGGGGACGGGGGGTCGGGGAACGAAAGACCCTCCCGGTCGGGAGGGTCGGACGGCGCACGGTGCGGCTCGTGGCCGCGGGGTGCGCCGCTAGTTGGCTACGTATCCTTTGAACGACCGTTCAGTCATGCCGGTCATGATGACAGAAAGGGTACCCCGGGGTCAAGAAGCATCCTTCGACCAGTGGGAACCGTGGGTCAGGGTCGTGCCGAGCCTTCCGAGCACGGCCACCACCACGACCGTCACCACCATCAGCAGCGTCGCCATCGCGTAGGCCTGGCCGACCGACGCCGACCCGGGCTGGCCGAGCAGGCGCACGATCGCGACCGGCATCGTTGGCGAGTCCGCTCTCGCGAGGAACGCGGTCGCGCCGAACTCGCCGAGCGAGATCGCGAACGCGAACGCTGCGGCCGTCGCGATCGCCCGTCCGGCGACGCGGAGCGTGACGTCGCGGGTGGTCTGCCACGGCGAGGCGCCGAGGTCGCCAGCCTGGTCGGCGAGGTCCCGCCGGGCGGTCGCCACCGCCGGGCCGGCGATCCGGATCACGAACGGGATCGCGACGACCGCCTGCGCGAGCGGGACGAGCCAGCGCGATCCGCGGAGGTCGAGCGGGGGGTCGCGGAACGCGACGACGAACCCCAGGCCGAGCGTGACGGCGCTCGCACCGAGCGGCAGACCGAGCAGCGGCCACGCCGACCCGCGTCGCGATCGCGCGAGGGCCATCGCCGCGAGCAGCCCGACCGCCAGCGCGATCGTGGCCGCCACCGCCGCGGTCCGAAGCGACGTCCCGATCGCCTGCGACGGCACGATGTCGAAGATCCCGCCTCGCCGTGACGCGCCGAGATCGACGTACCGGTCGAGCGTGAACCCGGAGGGTCCTCTCAGCGACCTCGCCACCACGCGTCCGATCGGCACGAGCACGAACAACGCGAGCGCCCCGACGACCACCACGACGAAGGCCCGTTCACCGCGCGAGCGTGCTCCGCGGCTCGACGTCGCGAGCGCCCGCTGCGGCGCCGCTCGTGACGCGATCACCGCGTCGAGCACCAGCAGCCCGGCCACGAACGCGAGCTGGATCAGCGCGAGTGCCGCCGCGGTTGGGAGCTCGAGGAACTGCGAGGTCTGCCGCCAGATCTCGACCTCGATCGTCGCCGAGCCCGGCGGTGCGAGCAGCAGCGCCGCGCCGAACGAGGTGAGCGAGAACAGGAACACGAGCGTCGCCGCGCCCATCACCGCGGGGCGGCCGACCGGCCAGAGCACGGCGGGGAACCGCCGCCAGCCGTGCGCGCCGAGGATCTCGGCCGCGTCTTCGAGGTCAGGATCCATCGTCGACCACGCCGTGCCGACCACGCGCACGACGACCGCGACGTTGAAGAACGCGTGCGCGATCACGAGCGCGACGAGCGAGCCCTCGCCGCGCGCGAACGCGAGCCCGACCACGACGGTCGGGAGCACGAACGGGATCACGATGGCCGCCGATAGCAGCGCGCGTCCCCGGAACGAGAACCGCGACAGCGCATAGGCGCCCGGCAGCCCGATCGCGAGCGTGACCAGCGTCGAGACGACCGCCTGGGTCAGCGTGAACGTCAGGACCTCGCGCAGGTGGGGGTCGGTGACGACGCCGGCGAGCGCACCGGCGTCCAGGCTCCCGTCGGGCCGCAGCCCGAGGTCGAGGATCCGGACCAACGGGTAGCCGAAGAAGACCGCGAGGAAGACGAACGGCACCGCGAGCAGCGCCGCGGTCGTTAGCGCAGCACGACGTCGGTCCACCGCTGCACCCAGTCCTTGCGGTTGGCCGCGACGGTCGCGGGGTCGAGCGTGAGCGGCTTCGCCGGCACGATGGCGTTCTCGACGAAGACCTCAGGGAGCACCGCGTCGTCGACCACCGGGAAGACGAACATCCGAAGCGGGATGTCCTGCTGGAACTCCCTCGAGAGCAGGAAGTCGACGAGCGCACGCGCTTCAGCCTCGTGCTCGGTGCCGGCGAGGACGCCCGCGAACTCGATCTGTCGGTAGCACGTGGCCTCCAGCACGCCGGTCGGCGCCGTGGCCGGCGGCTCCTCGGCGAACACGACCTCGGCGACCGGGCTCGTCGCGTACGAGACGACGAGCGGCCGCTCGCCCTCGCCGCCTCCGGCGCCGGAGAATTCCCCGAAGTACGCCTGCTCCCAGCCGTCGACCACGTGGACACCGTTCGCTCGGAGCTGCGCCCAGTAGTCCTCGAACCCGGGGTCCCCGTACTCCGCGATCGTGGCGAGCAGGAACGCGAGGCCGGGCGTGGAGGTAGCGGGGTTCTCGACGACGAGGTCGCCGACGACGACCGGGCTCGCGAGGTCCTCGAAGCTCTGGGGAAGTCCCGTGCCGGCGAACCGTGCGAGGTCGACGTTCACGCAGACGTCACCGCGGTCGATCGGCGTGACGCGGTGCTCGGGGTCGAGCTCGTAGGCGTCGGGGACGGCCTCGAGGCGCCACGACGCGTACGGCACGAACACGTCCGCCTCGAGCGCGTCGTGCAGGAGGTTGTCGTCGACGCCGAACAGGACGTCGGCTTCCGGGTCGCCCGCGGTGAGGATGGCGCGGTTCACGAGCTGGCCGGCGTCGCCGGCGGGAAGGACCTCGACCTGGATACCGCTCTCGTCCTCGAACGCTTGCAGGACCTTCTTCGACACGTCGAAGGAGTCGTGCGTGATCAGCGTCACCACACGGGGGCGAGGTTGGCCGGCCGGCGACGACCCGGTGCAGGCCGCGGTAAGCGCGGCGACCACCAGCCCGCCAGCGAGCGCGCGCCTCACGGCTCGTCCCCCGGCCGGATCGCGACGACCACGCCTTCGCGCACGCGGACGATCGCGAGCTGCGCCTCGAACTCGTTGCTGGTCCCGAGCGAGATGCTCGGCGCGAGCTCGGCGTCGTGCAGCGCCCAGCGGAGCCCGTCGGTGGAGACTCCTCGCGCGGGACCACCGACGGCGAACAGGCTGACCAGCTCGCGGGGCTCTCCGAGCATCTCGCGTTCGCCGCGGATCACATGGACGAGGGCGGCGCCGAACACCGCGTCGATCTCGATCGACGCCCACCTCGGCGCCGCCAGCAAGGTCAGGTTGCCGAAGAGGTGGTCCAGCCGCCCACCGTCGCCGCCGGCGACCACGATCCGGTCAGATCCCGCTCGCGCGGCGCGGTCGAGCGCCAGTTCCAGGTCGGTGGCGTCCTTCAAGGGGTCATGGCGCTCGACCGTGCCGCCCTCGGCCTCGACCCTCGCGACGTCCTCGGGCGACGCTGAGTCCAGGTCGCCGACCAGCACGTCCACGTGCCGCCCGAGTCGATGCGCCTCGTCGACCCCGCCGTCGGCGGCGATCACGAGCGCGTCCGTCACGCCCGGCGGCAGCGTGCGTCGCACGCTGCCGCCTCCGCAGATCACGAGGGCTGTGGGGCTCATCGCTCCCTCCGCCGGCATTACCCGGATCAGGTTCATGGGTCGCCGGCGCGATGTGCCGGCCTCTCAGCCCGGTTGCCCGAGCTCCCCTGGACGTCGCCAGTGTAGTCCGCGTGACGCGCAGCCGCGTCACGACCATGTCGTTACGGGACGATCTTCGAGATCGGGATCTCGAGGATGTCGCTCGCCCCTGCCGCCTTCAGCTCCGGGATGAGCCGGTTGACGCCCCGCTTGTCGACCACGGCCTCGATCGCGAACCCGCCGTCGGACAGGGGCGACACCGTCGGCGCCTTCATCGATGGCACGACCGCGATCACCGCGTCGCGTTGCTCCGCGGTCACGTTCAGCTTGATCAGGACCCGCCCCTCGGCCTCGAGCGCCCCCCGGAGCAGCGTGACCAAGTCCTGCATCGCGGCGCGCTTGGCGGGATCGGCTGCGGCCTCGCGGTTCGCGACCAGCACGGGGTCGGAGGTCAGGAGCGTCTCGATGATCTTCATCCCGTGCGCGCGGAGCGTCGACCCCGTCTCGGTGACGTCGACGATCGCGTCCACGATCTCGGGCACCTTCGCCTCTGTGGCACCGTAGGACCAGCTGACCCGCACGGCGATGCCCAGGTCGGCGAAGTAGCGTTTCGTGAGCTCGACGAACTCGGTCGAGATGCGCGTGCCGGTGGGGATCTCCTTCGCGCCGTTCGCAGGGTGCTCGTTGGGGACCGCGAGCACGACCTTCGTTCCGTGCCCGGTCCCGGACTTCGCGTACGTGAGCGTCGTGAGGACCTCGACGTCGGCGCCGGTCTCGGCGACCCAGTCCTGCCCGGTGATCCCCACGTCGAACATGCCGTCCTGGATGTAGAGCGGGATCTCCTGCGGGCGCAGGATCGACACGCGCTCGACCCGGTCGTCGTCGATGGTGCCGTGGTAGTCGCGGTCCGAGCCGCGGCGCACGCGCAGGTCCGCCTCCTCGAACAGGCGCAGCGTCTGGGCCTCGAGCGACCCCTTCGGGATGACCAACCGCAGCATGGCGGGAAGTGTAGACGCGGCCCGGTTCTCCTACGACGCCAGACGTACCAGCCCGAGCAGGCCGAAGACGTAGAACAGGAGCACCAGCCACGAGTCAGGTCCCAGCCCGGCGAGCTTGCGGGGTGGCCGCATGATCAGCCCGCCCGCGAAGACGGCGGTCATCACGACGCCGATCCCGCCGAGCCACACCGAGCTCGAGCCGATCCCGTGCAGGACCGGCTGGCCAGCGAGGATGTCGGCGAGCAGGAACAGCGTCATCTGAACCTGGTTGCCGCCGAAGATGTCGCCCATCGCGAGCCCCACCTGTCCGAGCCGGACCGCTCGGATCCCGGTGCTGATCTCGGGCAGCGCGGTGACGGCGGCGAGGATGGTCGCGCCGAAGAGCACGCCGTTGATCCCCCACGCGTCGGCCAGCTGGTTGCCGCTTCGTTCGAGCGCGACACCTGCGATGAGCGTGATCACCGAGGCGATCGCGAAGACCACGACCACCTTCCGGGTCCCGGCGCGCTCGAAGCGGTTGGGTTTCACACCCTCGACCGGTCCGGGCGCCGGCGCTGCCATCGACGCGTCCACGCTCTCTTCGACCGACTTCCATCGCTCGTTCGTGCGCAGGCGGTTGAGGACCAGCAGCCCGAAGAACCACATGACCACGATCGTCAGCGAGATCGGCGAGACGGGGCCGATCGCCACGGATTCGGGCAGGAGCGGCCCCATCAGGGCGAGCGTCACCAGGATGATGACGAAGATCGCCTCCAGGATCGGCTCGAGCACCTTGGACATCGACGACAGCGGCACCTTGCTGCGCGAGACCCGGTCGAGCAGCACCAGGATCAATGTCTGCATACCGATGCCGCCGAGCAGGTTGCCGGCCGCGATGCCGAAGTCGCCGCTCACGGCCGCGGACGCGGTGATCGCGAGCTCGGGCAGCGTCCCGGCGATCCCGAGCAGGATCAACCCCCCGAGAGCCTCGCCGAGGCCGAACCTCGTGTCGATCTGGTCGGTCGTGTCCGACAGGGCGAGTCCTGCGAACCACGTTGCGGCGCTCGCCACCACGAAGATCGCCAAGACGACCGGTGTGCTCAGGCTCTCCATCGGAACACCCTAGCCTGAGAACCCTCCCGGCGCAGGTGTCCTGGAGACTAGGATCGCACGATGCTCGAAGCAGCGGGGTGGGCGGCGATCGCCGCGTCGACGTTGGTGATCGGGGCGTGGCTCGGCGCCACGCGCGAGGCGTCGCAACGGACCGTTGGGCTCGTCATGGGGTTCGGCGCGGGCGCGCTGATCGCAGCTGTCTCGTTCGAACTGACCCAGGATGCGTTCGACCGTGCCGGTGCCGTGCCGCTCACCCTGGGGCTCGCGCTCGGGGCGTTCGTGTTCTTCGTGGGCGACCTGCTGATCGACCGGATGGGCGGCGAGCACCGCAAGCGGATGGACGAGGATGGCGCGGACGCGCCCCTCGCGCTGCTTCTGGGCGGTGCGCTCGACGCGGTCCCCGAGTCGCTGATCATCGGGCTCACGCTGATCGGCGGCAGCTCGATCGAGGTGGCGTTCCTGGTCTCGGTGGCGGTCTCGAACCTGCCGGAAGGGTTCGCCTCGGCGGCGGGTCAGCGCCGCCAGGGTCTCACCGCGCGGCAGATCGTGCCTCGGTGGCTCGCGATCGTGGCGGTCTCGGCCGTGTTCGGCGCGATCGGTTACGTGGTGTTCGCGGACCTCGCAGCCGAGGCGGTCGCGTTCACGCAGGCCTTCGGGGCGGGCGCCCTGCTGGTCATGGTGATGGACACGATGGCGCCCGAGGCCTACCGGGAGGCGGGCGCCTCGACGGGGCTGATCGCGGTCGCGGGGTTCGCGTTCGCGTTCCTGCTGGGCGAGGTGGCTTAGGCCTCGCCGAGGGCGCGGAAGAAGCACGAGCGCGCGCCCGTGTGACAGGCCGCGCCCTCCTGGTGCACTCGCGCGAGCACCGCGTCGGCGTCGCAGTCGACCCGAAGCTCTTCCCAGTGCTGGACGTGGCCGCTCGTATCACCCTTGCGCCAGAGCTCCTGACGGCTGCGCGACCAGTAGACCATCCGGCCTTCCTCGAGGGTGCGTTCGAGCGACGCGCGGTTCGCCCACGCGAACATCAGGACCTCGCTATCCTTCGCGTCCTGGACGATCACGGGGATGAGGCCGTCCTCGTCGTAGGTGAGGTCGTCGAGGTTCAGTCGTTCCATGGCCGCACCACGATCCCTTCCGCCTCGCAGTGGTCCTTGACCTGACCGATCGTGAGCACGCCATCGTGGAACAGCGACGCAGCGAGCGCGGCGTCGGCCACACCAAGCACCTCCGAGAAGTGCGCCAGCTCGCCAGCACCGCCGCTCGCGACGACCGGCACGGTGACGGCGTCGCCGACGGCCCGCAGCAGCTCGAGGTCGAACCCATCGCCGGTGCCGTCGCGGTCCATCGAGGTCAACAGCACCTCACCGGCCCCGCCCTCGGCGGTGGCCTCGCGAGCCCACTCGACGGCGTCGCGTCCGGTCGGCGTGCGGCCGGCGTCGACGTAGACCTCCCAGCCGTGGCCGTCCCGCCGCTTCGCGTCGATCGCGACCACCATGCACTGCGCGCCGAACCGGTCGGCGCACGCCGACAGCAGTCCCGGATCGCGGACGGCCGCGCTGTTCAGCGACACCTTGTCGGCCCCGGCGCGGAGCAGCCGCTTCACGTCGTCGGCCTCGCGCACGCCGCCACCCACCGTGAGCGGGATGAACACCTGTTCGGCGGTCCGGCTGATCACCTCGTACGTGGACTCCCGGCCTTCCAGCGTCGCGGTGATGTCGAGGAACACGAGCTCGTCCGCGCCCTCGGCGTCGTAGCGCGCGGCCAGCTCGACCGGGTCGCCGGCGTCACGGAGCTCCCGGAACCGCACACCCTTCACGACGCGGCCGGCGTCGACATCCAGGCACGGGATGATCCGCTTCGCGAGCATCGCCCTCAGCCCCTGATCACCTGGGAGAGCTTGAGCGTGCGCTCATACAGGGCCTTGCCGGTGACCGCCGCCTCGCACCCCGCGTCGCGGAGCGTCCAGATGTCATCGGCCGTGCGAACGCCGCCGCTCGCGATGATCGGCCGGTCCGTGAGCGCGAGGAACTGCTTGTACAGACGCAGGTCGGGGCCGTCGAGCGTGCCGTCACGCGCGATCGCGGTGGCGAGGTAGCGGGGGCAGCCCGCGTCGTTCAGCGCAGCGACGACGTCCTCGAGCGGCGGGCCTTCCTCCTGCCAGCCCTTCACCATCGCGTGGCCGTTCCTCACGTCGACCGCGACGACGATCCGCTCGGCGTTCTCTTCGACCGCGTTCGCGACGAACGACGGGTCCAGCGCCGCCGCGGTGCCCAAGATCGCGCGCGCGGCGCCGAGCTCGAGGATCGCCTCGATGTCGGCGAGCGTGCGCACGCCACCGCCGACCTGGACCGGTACGGAGACGGCCTGACAGATCGCGCGGATGGTCTCGCGGTTCTCGCCCTGCTCGAGCGCCGCGTCCAGATCGACCACGTGCAGCCGCCGGGCACCTTCCTCCTGGAAGCGCACGGCGACCTCGACGGGGTCGTCGGCGTAGCGCGTCTCGTCCTCGGGGTTGCCGCGCCGCAGGCGGACCGCCCGGCCGCCGCGCAGGTCGATCGCGGGGATGACGATCATGCGGCGCGCACCTCGCGGACGAAGTTCGCGTACAGCGAGAGCCCCGCGTCGGCGGACTTCTCGGGGTGGAACTGCGTCGCGAACACGTTGTCGCGCGCGATCGCGGCGGCGAACGTGCGGCCGTGGTCGGTCGCCCCGACCGTCTCGGCCGAAACATCAGGCGCGAACGAGTGCACGAAGTAGAAGTACGAGCCGTCGGGGAGCCCCGCGGTATAGGCGTGCTGCCGTCCGGTCCAGGCGACCGTGTTCCAACCCATGTGCGGGACCGTCACGGTCTCGGGGAGGCGGCGGACCCGGCCGGGGAGGATGCCGAGCCCCGGGTCGGTGTCTTCGTCGCTCCCCTCGAACAGGATCTGCATGCCGACGCACACGCCGAAGACAGGCCGGTCGCCGTCGGCGGCTCGACGGACCGCGTCCTCGAGCCCCGCGGACCGCAGAGCACGGACGCAGGCCCCGAAATGCCCCACGCCCGGGACCACGATCGCGCCGGCGTCGAGCGCTTCATCGGGCGCATCGGCCACGACGACGTCGGCACCCACCTTGACGAGCGCTCGCGACACGGAGTGGAGGTTGCCCATCCCGTAGTCGAGGACGGCGATCGTGGGCTTGCCCACCTACAGCGTGCCCTTCGTCGAGGGGACCCCACCGCGTCCGGTCAGCGAGCACGCGTCGCCGAGCGCCTTCGCGAGCGCCTTGAACTCGGCCTCGCAGATGTGGTGCGGCGAGCGCCCGTAGCGCAGGTGGACATGGACGGTCAGGTCGGCGGCCTGCGCGAACGCTCGCACGAAGTCTTCGAGCAGGCCGGTGTCGAAGCCGTTGATGGTCTCGTAGGGCACGTCGACCTCGTGCATCACGAAGTTGCGCCCCGCGAGGTCGAGCACGACCTCCACCGCCGCCTCGTCCAGGGGCACCACGATCGACGCGAACCGGCGCACACCGTTCTTGTCGCCGAGCGCTTCCTTGAGCGCCTGGCCGACCGCGACCCCGCAGTCCTCGACCGTGTGGTGTCCATCGACCTCGAGGTCACCCTTGCAGGTGACGCTCAGGTCGAACCCCGCGTGCTTGCCGAGCTGTTGCAGCATGTGATCGAAGAACGGCATGCCCGTGTCGGCGGTGACGGCTCCCGACCCGTCGAGGTCAAGCTCGACGGCGATGTCGGTCTCCTTCGTCGTGCGGGTCACGGTCGCGGTCCGCGTCATGAGGCGAGTACCTCCTCGAGTGCCTTCAGGAACAGATCGATCTCGTGCTCGGTCCCGGCTGTCACGCGGAGCGCGTTCGCCACCACCGCGGTGAGATCGCGCACGAGCACGCCGCGGTCTAAGAGACCCTGCCACACGGCGACCGCGTCGCCGGGAGGCACGAACAGCACGAAGTTCGCGTCGCTCGGGTACACGGTAACGCCGGGCATCGAGCGGAGGGCGCTGAGGATCCGGTCGCGTTGGGTGCAGATCGCGTCGAGCAACGCGAGCGCCTCGTCTCGGTGCGCCAGGGCGGCCAGACCTGCGGCCTGCGAGAGCGCCGACAGGTGGTAGGGCAGACGCACCCGCTGCAGATCCTCGACGACCGCAGGGTCGGCGAGCACGTAGCCGAGCCGCGCGCCGGCCATCGCGAAGGCCTTCGAGAACGTGCGGACGACCGCGATATTGGGGTGGGTCGCGACGATGGGCAGCGCCGACTCGCCCCCGAACTCCACGTACGCCTCGTCAACGATCACGAGGGCGCGCGGCAACGAGACCGCCAACGTGGCCACGATCTCGACCGGCTGCGCGTTGCCCGACGGGTTGTTGGGCGAGCAGACGAACACCACGTCCGGCGCGGCGGCGACCGCCTCGCCGACCTGCGCCGGTGTGAGCACGAAGTCTGAGGGCAGGCGGAGCCCCGTGTGCGCCGTGTTCGTGAGCCAGCACAGCCGGGAGTGCAGCAGGTACGTCGGCTCGAACGTCACCGCGCGCCGGTCGGGGCCGCCGTAGGCCGAGAGCAGCTGGATCAAGACCTCGTTCGAGCCGCCGGCCACCCACGTGCCCTCGAAGCGGTGCCCGTGCAGCACCGCGATCCGCTCGCGGAGGCGCCGCATCTGGCCGTCGGGGTAGCGGTTGAGCGGCAGGTCGCGGACGGCCTCGGCGAGGTCGTCGGTGAATCCCGCCGGCAGGGGCATGGGGCATTCGTTGGTGTTCAGCCGCACGGCGACGTCGAGCTGGGGCGAGACGTAGGGCGCGACCTCACGGAGGCCGGGGCGAGGATCGGCGGTCATGACCCATCGGCCTCGTCCACGCGCGCGTCCATCGCCTTCGCGTGCCCGACCAGTCCCTCGGCGTTCGCGATCACCGACGCGCCGGGCGCGTAGCGCCGCGCCGACTGGGCCGACATCTGCACGACCGAGGACACGGTGACGTAGTCGGCGGCGCGCAGCCCGCTCGAGAAGCGCGCTGTCCCCGCGGTCGGCAGGACGTGATTCGAGGCGACGCCGTAGTCGCCGAACGGCACGGCGGTCCAGTGCCCCAGGAAGACCGCGCCGGCGTTGCGGAGCCCGGGGAGGAATGCGTCGGGCTCGTCGAGCAGCAGCAGCACGTGCTCGGCCGCGATGTCGTTCACGGCCTCGGCGGCCTGCACGAGGTCACGGACCAGGATCATCTTCGTGTGGCGGAGCGCCTGCTCGACGATCTCGCGCCGTCCCGCGTTCGGCAGCTCCTGCTCGAAGGCGGCGGTTACCTTCTCGAGCAGCGCCTGGTCGGGCGTCAGGAAGAAGGTCCGGGCCTCGGGGTCGTGCTCAGCCTGCGAGATGAGGTCGAGCGCGGCCATCCGAGGGTCGACGTCGCCGTCAGCGACGATCGCGAGCTCGGAGGGCCCCGCGAGCCCGTCGATGCCGACGAACCCGGCCACCTGGCGCTTGGCCTCGGTGACGTAGACGTTGCCCGGTCCGACGATGCGGTCGACGCTCGGGATGGACTCCGTCCCGTAGGCCATCGCGGCCACGGCCTGCGCGCCGCCCGCCTTCGCCACGTAGGTGGCGCCCGCGGCCTTCGCCGCGTACAGCACCGAGGCCGGGATCGAGCCGTCGGATCCCGGCGGGGTGCAGAGCACGATCTCGCCGACGCCGGCGACCACGGCCGGCACCACCGTCATGCACACGCTCGAGGGGTACACGGCGCGACCGCCGGGCACGTAGCAGCCGACCGAGGCGAGGGGCCGGACGATCTCGCCGAACCGGACGCCGTCGCGCTCGTCCCACCACTCGGCCGGGATCTGCCGTCGGGCGAGCTCTTCGAGCCGCTCGATGAGGTCGCCGAGCGCGCGCTTCAGCTCGTCGGGGGTTTCGCGCTCGGCGCGCGCGAACTCTTCGTCGGTGACGAGCACGCCGGTCACGCTGATATCGGCCTTGTCGAATTTGGCGCACAGCTCGATCAGCACCTCGTCGCCCTCGACGAAGACGCGCTGCAAGATCTCGCGCACGGTCTCGGTGGTGGCGGGGTCGATCTCGAGCTTCGACGGCTCGAGGCGCCCGCCCCGCTCGCGCAGGTCGAGGACCTCCAGCATCAGGAGTCCCCGGCGCCCGCGTGATGGTCGGCGGTGGTCCCGCGGCGGTCGCGCACGAACAGGACCCAGCCGCTGATCCCGATGGTCAGGGCGGCCACGGCCAGCATGGCCAGGCTCAACAGGAAGGTCGCGTCGCGATCCATGGGAGGCGCCCAGGGTATCGATCCGGCGGAACCGGCGACCCGGCTCAACCGGTGCCGTCGAACGTAGCCGTGGCGTGCGGCGCGGCGGGGTCGAGGGCATCACCGAGCACTCGGTCGGCGACGTCGAACGCCATCGCGCTGACGTCGAGGTCTTCGCGGTTGGCGAGCACGATCACGGTCGTCCGCTGCTCAAGGAACCGGATGATCTTCGACTCCCACCCGGGGAAGCTGCCGCCGTGGCTCACGAGGGGGAGGCCGCGGTGCGTGCGCACGGACAGACCCCATGCGTAGTGGATCGGTGTGCCGTCACGGAGGGTGCCTCGCGCGGTGAGCTGGGGCGCGATACTGGTGTCGTCGTAGAACGCCGCGTCCCAACGAACCAGGTCGGCGGCCGTGGTCCACAGCCCGCCCGCGCCGACCGCGTGGAACCGAGCGGGCTCGACATGGATCGTCCCGTCGGCGGCGGTGAAATGCCCGCGCGCGGCGCGCTCGGGGAGCGGACCGGGCGCGTCGCGGAAGAACGTGTCCCGCATCCCGAGCGGTTCGAAGAGGCGCTCGTGAGCGAAGGCGGCGAGGCCCGTTGTGCTCGCGCGCGATACCGCCTCGCCGAGCAGCGTGTAGCCGTGGTTCGTGTACGCGTAGGCCTCACCGGGCTCGCGGTCCAGCGCCTCGATCGCGAGCACCCGCGCGAGGCGGTCGGGGGTGCCGTACCCGGGCACGCCGGCCGCCGGTAGGCCGTCGGTGAAGTACGGGGGCGGCGGGAGCCCACTCGTGTGATGGACGAGGTGCGTGAGGGTGATGCGATCGCCCCACGCGGGGAGCTCGGGCAGGCACGCCCTGATCGGATCGGAGGTGGACAGCCGGCCGTCTCGCTCAAGGAGCGCGACGCACGCCGCCACGAACTGTTTCGCGAGCGAGCCGACGTAGAAGATCGAGTCGGCGGTGAGGGCCTCGCCGGTGTCGCGGTTCGCCACGCCGCTGACGTCGACCTCGGTGATCTCGCCCGCGCGGACGATCGCCAGGACCCGCCCGGCCTCGTTCATGAGCCCTGCGACAGGGCCGTGCGCTTCGCCTCGGAGCGGCGCTCGGCCTCCAGGCGCTCCAGGTCGACGTCCTCGTCGCTCATATGCGTGAAGGCCGCGCCGATCGCGGGATGTACGCGCGCGATCTCGCGGTGCATCGCCTGCGCCACGCGCCGGTAGACCGGGTGCCCCGTCGGCTGCGATCGCAGCTCGGTCAGGTGCATCGCCTCGCGCGCCGTCATCTGCATCGAGAACCTGATGCGGTAGGCCATCGACACCGCGTACTGCGCGACGTCGGGGAGTCCCGCCGCGTCGAGCGCCTCCCACGTCTCGCGCGAGACCGTCATCGCTCGGTCCCACTCGCCGGCGAGCCCGCCTTCGATGACGGCCTCCGGCACGTCGTAGCCGAGCTCGGGCGTCAGGCGTTGCCACTCGATCGTGAGCGGCCGGTGCCGCTGGAGGTCGCGGAACGCGCCGAAGTCGCACACCACGTCGAACCGGTAGCTCGTCCGCTCCCAGGCGCGGCCGGGCTTGTGACGGCGGTTCGACCGCGAGCCGACCGAGGCCGCCAGCACCGAGGCGCGCTCCTCGGACGACATCTCGCGCACGACTCGCAGCAGCTGGTCGTCGGGCAGCCGTGACACCGCATACAGCACCGCAGCGGTGATCTTCAGCTCACCCTCCGGATCATGGTCAACCAGATCGACCAGCTCTCGCGGCTCCGGAACCAGATCCCCCACCAGCTTCTCCGCCAGGTCCTCGGTGCGCTCGTGCACGTCCTTCCAGTAGGTGCTCCATGCCACGCCGCGCTCCGCCACGTCGACCCGCGTGAGGAACTCGGGGATCACGCTGCGGAGCTCGGGCAACATCAGCGCCCCGTACTCACGCATCTCGGCGAGCGGATGCACCGCAAGGCGCATCAGCAGCTGCTCGTAGGACTGTCCGGTCGCGAAGATCCCGAGGTTCGAGCGGGTCCCCGCCGGCAGCAGCATGCGCAGCGTGTCGCAGGTCTTGGCCATGATCGACTGGCGGTAGATGAAGCCCGAGTCTTCCGGCTGCTGCGGCACCTCCGCGCGCCAGTAGGCCTCGATCGGCTCGTACAGGCGGCCGTAGATGGTGAACAGCTCGTCCAGGCACGATCGGTAGAGCTCGGCGAGGGGGGTGCCGTCGAGCTCGGGCGGCACCGTCGCGCGCCACCGACCCCCGGGCCTGTCGTCGTAGCGCATGTACCGCGTCGACTGCTCGAGGTACGCGGCCAGGCGCCCCCACTCCAGCGCCTTCGCCAGGAGCTGCGAGGCCTGCTCGCACGCGAGGTGCACGCCGCCGAGCTGCGCGACGGAGTCGTCGCCGTACTCCACGAAGATCCGCTCATACAGGCCCGCGGCCTTCGTCGTGCCGACGGTCGGTCCCTCGGTGCCCTCGATGATGTCTTGCGCGAACTCATCCAGGAACAACCGCCGGAGTGACTTCGTGGTGCGCGAGTATCGGGCGAACAGCGCGCCCTTCACGGCTTCAGGCATGTTCGTCAGCGCGAAGACCGGACCGTCGAGGTTGGTGAAGAACGGCGCGAGCGCCGCCCGCTCGTCGGAGGAGAAGTCCTCGCGAACGTACGCAGCCGTCATGGCGTGGGGGTTGCCGTCGGGCTCGGGGCGTCCCCGCCGGTGTACAGCGTGACGGTCGAGCCCTGCTCGACCTCGATGCCGAATGGCGGGTCCTGCAACGCCACGAACGTCGGGTTGGGGCACTGAGGCAGCACGGGCGCGGTGCCGCCGTAGGAGACCACCAGGCCGAGCTTCTCCAAGGCGTTCTGCGCCTTGTTGAAGTTGTCGCAGGTGTAGTCGTCGAGGGTGATCGTCGACGGACCGCTCGCGACGGTCACGTTGATGAACGTCCCGGGCTCGACTTTCGTGTCGGCCGGCGGATCCTGGCTCACGATCTGTCCTGGCTCGTACTCGTCGGAGGGCACCTCCGCCGTGATGCTCAGCTCCAAGCCGAGCTCGGTGAGGATGAGGTTGGCGTCCGAGCTGGTCTGGCCCGTCAGGTCCGGTACCTTCACCTTCTTGATGGGGATCCCGATCGTGAGCTCGACCGGTGTCTCGGGCGGAACGGTCGTGTTCGCGCGGACGTCCTGCCGGATGACGGTCCCGATCTCGTCCTCGTTCTCGGTCTCCTCCTCGAGGGGAGGCTCGACGACGACCAATCCCTCCTCCTCGAGCGTCGCTTTCGCCTGCTCGAACGTCATGCCTTTCACGTCCGGCACGGTCACGGGGCCGGGGGTGTCCTCGCCGCCGAGCGTCTGCGCGAGCAGGTATCCCGCGCCGCCGAGGATCGCGACGATCAGCGCGCCGATCAGCACGCCGAGCCACACCTTGCGCCCACCCGTCTCGGGCTCTGGCGGCGGCATGACCTGGGTCGCCTGCGGCCGCGCGATCACCTGGGTCGCGTCGCCGGCACCGGCACCGGCGGCCATCAGCGGGGTCGCCTCGACCTCCTGGCCCTGCTTCACGCGCTCGAGGTCAGCGACCATCGCCTCGGCGTCCTGGTACCGGTTGGCCGGGTTCTTCGCCAGGGCCTTCATCACCACGGCGTTCAGCCGCGGCGGGACGTCGGGGTTCAGCGTGCCCGGCGGCGGCGGTGTCTCGTTCACCTGCTTATAGGCGATGGCGACGGGGGAGTCGCCGGTGAAGGGGGGCCGTCCCGCGAGCAGCTCGTACAGGACGACGCCGAGCGAGTAGATGTCCGACCGCGCATCGACGGCCTGGCCCTGCGCCTGCTCGGGCGACAGGTAGGTCGGCGTTCCGAGCACGGACGAGGTCTGCGGGGCGGTCTCGAGCGTCTGCATACGAGCGATGCCGAAGTCCATGACCTTGACCTTGCCCTCGCGCGTGACCATCACGTTCGCGGGCTTGATGTCGCGGTGCACGATGCCCTGCGCGTGCGCGATCGAGAGCGCCTGCCCGATCCGCTGGGCGAGCTCGACGGACTGCATGGGCGTGGGCTTCCTGCCGGCCGCGAGCACGTCGGCGAGGGTCCGTCCCTCGACGAACTCCATGACGATGTACTGCGTGTCACCATCGGCTCCGGTGTCGAAGACGCCGACGATGTTCGGGTGGTTGAGGCGCGCGGCAGCCTGCGCTTCGCGCCGGAACCGTGCGACGAAGCTCGTATCACGCGCGAACTGCGGCATCAGCACCTTGATCGCGACGGTGCGGTTGAGCACGGGATCGAGCCCGCGGTAGACCTCGGCCATCCCGCCGGCGCCGATGCGCGCTTCGATCCGGTACCGACCCCCGAGCCCCGACTGGTTCACGTCCGTCCGTCCTCCGTCCTACGAGCCCAGCGCTGCCCTGATCACTTCGCGCGCGATCGGCGCGGCCTCGTGGCCGCCGGTCGCCTCGTTCCCCAGATCGCCGCCGTCCAGCACGATAACCGCTACCGAGATGGTGGGGACGTCGTTCGGACCCGCGGGTGCGAACGCGGTGAACCACGCGTTGGGGGGGCGGTTCTCGCCGTTGGTCGCGGTCCCGGTCTTGCCGGCGACATCGACTCCGGGGATGGCCGCTTCCGAGCCGGTCCCGGTGTCGACGACGTTCACCATCATCTGGCGCATCCACTCGGCCGTCTCCTCCGAGATCGGCCGGCCGAGGATCTCGGGGTCGAACTCCCTTACGACCTCACCGGTCGCGTCCCGGACCTCCGTCACGAGCCGCGGGACGTACATCGTGCCGCCCTCCGTCGTGTTGTTGCCGATCGCCGCCGTGATGAGCGCGAGGTGCAGCGGGTTCCACAGGTCGTTGTCGAGACCCACCGCCGAGTAGGCGAGCGCGGGCGTCCGCTCGACGAAGTACTCGGGCTCGGGGAACCGGCCGTTCTCGAACGGCAGGATGAACGGCACCGGTTGCTCCTCGCAGTCGTTCCGCACCCCCGGCAGGATCGGGCAGAGCCCCCAGTCGAAGGCCTGGGCGGACAGCTTCTGCGCGCCCAGGTCCAGGCCGACCCGCCCGAACGGCACGTTGCACGAGCTGCGGAACGCGATCGCGAGCGAGACGGTGCGGCTGCCGCCGTTGCAGAACGAGTTGCCGAAGTTCTGCAGGTCGTCATCGGTGAACGGCAGGTCGAGCACGTGCGGGTTGGGGATCTGCGTCTCCGGCGTGTACCCGTTCTCGAGCGCAGCCGTCGACGTGACGAGCTTGAACGTCGAGCCCGGCAGGTAGAGCTCCTGGAACGCCTTGGACAGCAGCGGCTCGCGGGGGTCGGCGTTCAGCGCCTCCCACGCGGCCCGCATCTCGGCGGCGGTGCCCGTCGAGAGGTCCTCGGGGTCGTATCCCGGGTTCGACCACATGGCGAGGATGTCGCCGCTCCGCGGGTCGAGCGCCACCACCGCACCGAGCCGGTCGCCGAGCACGGCGCGGGCGACGCGCTGCAGCCGGGGCTCGATCGTCGTGACCACGTTGCCGCCCTGCTTCGGGCGGCCGAGGATCAGATCGGCGAGGTTGTCGACGGCGAGCTCCGGCGCCGTGCCCGCGAGATAGGGGTTCATCGCCTGCTCGAGCCCGGTGCGCCCGTAGATCCGCGAGTAGAACCCGGTGAGCTGGCCGAACAGGGTGCCCGTCGGGTACACGCGCTCGTAACGGTAGGGCGAGCCCTTCGGCGCCTCCCGGCTTTCCGCGAGCACGGTCACGCCGTCGGCGGCCAGGATCCGGCCACGGATCGTGTCGTACTCGGCCCTGATCTCCCGCTCGGCGTTCCCGGGCGCCGCCGCGATCCGGTCGGCGGCGACGACCTGCACGTAGGCCACCTGGGCGAACAGCACCCCGAACAGCACCACGAACGTGAGCCCCAGCCGGCGGATCTGGCGCTCCATCAGGTCTCCTTCGCCGCGCGCATCCACGGCCCCGCCGAGATGCGGATCAAGAGCGCCAGCATGATGAAGGTCGCGACGCGGCTCGAGCCTCCGTAGGACACCAGCGGGAGCGGCACCCCCGTCAGCGGGATCAACCGGAGAACGCCGCCGGCGATGACGAACACCTGCAGCCCGATCAGCGTCGTGATCCCGACGGCGAGCAGGCGCTCGAACCCGTCACGCCGCTCGATCGCGATCCGCAGGCCGCGCCCGACGATCACGAGGTACCCGAGCAGAACGGCGCAGACGCCGAGCATCCCGAGCTCCTCGCCGAACGCCGCCAGGATGAAGTCGCTCCCGACGTAGGGGATCAGCGTGGGGGAGCCCTGCCCGAGACCGGTGCCGACGAGTCCTCCGGTCGCGAGGGCGAACCACCCCTGCGCGAGCTGATAGCCCTGGTCCTGCACGATCGCGGGGTCGAGCGCGTGGAGCCAGGCGTCCACGCGGTCCTGGACGTGGCTGAAGGCGAGGTAGCCGATGTACGCGCCGGCCGCGAACAGACCGAGCCCGATCACGAGGTAGGACGCTCGCCCGGTCGCCACCCACACCATCACCACGAACACGCCGAACAGCAGCAGCGAGGCGCCCATGTCCCGCTGCAGGAACAGAACGGCGAGCGAGGTCCCCCACGCGAGCAGCAGCGGGCCGAGGTCCTTCGCGCGCGGCAGCCCGAACTTGCCCACGCCGGCCGCGAGCAGCTCACGCTTCTGGGCCAGGTAGGAGGCGAGGAAGATGACGATCAGCAGCCGCCCGAACTCGGCGGGCTGGAACGCGAGCGGTCCGATGCGCACCCACAGCCGTGCCCCGTTGATCTCGTCCCCGATCCCGGGCGCGATCGGGAGCAGCAGCAGGATCAACCCCGCGAGACCGATCGTGTACGTATAGGCGTCGAGCCGGCGGATGTCGCGCAGAACGAAGAGCGTCGCGATGAACACCCCGAGCCCGATCGCGAGCCAGATGGCCTGGTTGGTCGCGATCTCGGGGGCGCCTCGGTCGGCCATGATTCGGAACAGCATCGCCAGGCCGAGCCCGCCGAGCATGACCGCTGTCGGATAGAGCACCGGGTCGGCGCCGCGCGCCATGATCCGGACCGCGAACCAGCCCGCGAGCGCGAGCGCGAGGAACGTGACGCCGTAGCCGGTGAGGTCGCGGGGGACCCGCTCCGCCAGCCCGAGTCCCTGCAACGCGTAGGCGAGGACCGCGGCCGCCACGACGATGAGCAGCAGCAGCAGTCCGGTCCGGGGACGGGTGCGCCCGGCGGCGGCGGTCGCGCTCATCCTTGCCCTGCGCCGCCGCCGGCGGCCGCTTCCTCGGCCGCCTCCGCCGCCGCGATGTCGGCCTCGATCTGCTCGATCCGCGCGAGGGCCTCCTCGCGGCTGTCGACGTTCAGCCCGTCGGCGATGCCGGCGTAGAACGGGAGCGCCTGCGCGTCGGTGGCCGCGATCGCGGTCTCGAGGTCCACGCTCGAGAGCTCGAACCCGAGCACCGTGGCCGGGATCCCCTGGTAGATCGCGACGTTGCCGCTGGCCACGCCGACGTACCAGCGCGTGTCGAGCCAGGCCCGGAGCGCCGTCAGCCCGGCGGCGACGATGACCAGGCCGACCACCGCCCCCACGGCGATCCGCCGCCAGGACGGCCGCGCTCGGACCACCGCGGCGACCGGCGGCGGATCGCCGTCGTCCGCCCTGACGTCCAGTACCACGACGGTGATGTTGTCGATACCGCCGGCACGGTTGGCCGCCCGGACCAGCCGGTCCGCCGCCTCTTGCGGGGTCGCCGCCGCTGTCGCGATCGCAAGGATCTGCTCCTCGGTGATCATGTTCGTGAGGCCGTCGGAGCACAAGATCACGCGGTCGCCGTCGAGCAGCCCGATGTCCTGCTCGTCGACGTCGACGTCAGCCTCGGTCCCGAGCGCCCGCAGGAGCACGTTGCGGTGGGGGTGGACCTCGGCCTCGTCGGGGGTGATCTCGCCCGCGCGGACCATCCGGTTGATCAGGGTGTGGTCCTCGGTCAGCTGCCGCAGCGCCCCGCCACGCAGGAGGTACGCGCGGGAGTCGCCCACGTGCGCGATCTGCAGCCCTTGCGGCGTGATGAGCGCCGCGGTAAGCGTCGTCCCCATGCCCGTGACGCTCCGGTCGACGGCGGATCGCTCGAACACCGCTCGGTTGGCGGCACGGATCTGGTCCGCGATCGAGCCCGTACCCTCACGGAAACCCCTTTCCACGGTCTCGAGCGCGAGGTGTGAGGCGACCTCGCCACCGCGGTGCCCACCCATCCCGTCGGCGACGGCGTACAGCGGGTGCTCGACGAGGAAAGAGTCCTCGTTGCCCTCGCGGACCTTCCCGATGTCCGAGGTGACCCCGGCGGCCACCCTCATCGGCGGAGCTCCAGCACCGTCGTGCCGACGCGGACGCGGTCACCCGCTTGCAACAGGGCGGGCGCGACCAGCTGCTGCTCGTTCACGAACGTGCCGTTCGTTGACCCGAGGTCCTCGACGTACCAGCCGCCGCTCCGCGCGAAGATCCGCGCGTGCTGCTGCGAGGCGTAGGTGTCGTCGATCTTGAGCTCGCACTCCGGAGCGCGGCCGATCGTGGTGCTCGCGTCGAGCGCGACGGTCCGCGGCCGTTCGCCGTCGGCGTGGATCGTGAGGCTCGCCGAGGGCGGGCCCGCGTCCGCGGCGCCAGCCTTGCGGTCCTTCGGGGGCGCCGCCGCGGTCTGCTGGTCGACCGACAGCCCGCGCATCACCCAGCGCATCGAGCGCCACAGGAACAGGAAGAGCAGGGCGAGCAGGCCGTACTTCAGGAGTGAAAGCGCGAGGGGATCCACGCCGGCAGCGAGCACGGCTAGCCCCCCCGGTACTCGATCAGGGTCGAACCGATGGTGATCTTGTCGCCGTCTTCGAGCTGGCGGGTCTGGACCTGCCGCCCGTTCAGCAGCGTGCCGTTCGTCGACCCCAGGTCGGTGAGCGTCGCTTCGCCGCCGCTGATCCGCACCTGGGCGTGGTGACGCGAGGCGCCTCGGTCGTCGATCACGACGTCGCACTCGGGCAGGCGGCCGATGGTCAGGGTCCGGCCGTCGCCGAGCGGCACCTCGCTCACCGTGCCTCCCGCGTGCACGAGCAGCCGCGCGCTGGTCGTGGCTGCCGGCTCGATCTTGTCCTCGCCCTCGACCAACGAGGCTTCGACCACGAGGTCGCCTCTCCGCAGGCCCTCGTCCACGAACAGCGAGACCTCGGGAGGTCCGACCAGGCCCCAGTCGCGCTCGGCGGCGTTCTCGCGGATGACCCGCTTCAGCTCCGAGACGAGCGCGGCTTCGATCGGCGTGAAGCGCGGCGCGTCGTCAGCCGACAGCGAGACCTCGAAGTGGTTCGGCGCCCAGACCTCGCTGACGCCGACCTGCTTGTGGTCGTCCATCGCGCGGATGATCCGCTTCGCGATCTCGACCGGCTGCAGGCCGCTTCGGAACGCCTTGGAGAACAGGCCTTCCACGAGCCCGCCCAGTCGTCGTTCGAAGTCACGGAGGTTCGGCATACGCGCGTTCACGCGGCTCCGACGCCGCGCCCCGCGCCATCCTACTGCGGGTCCGTGGGCCCTTCGGTCGCGTCGGTGTGCGCTTCTGGCGACGGATGTTCGCGGCTCATCCGGGGCGTCTCCCACAGCGGCGAGGCGAACCCGGAGCGGGCGTCGGCGGACGTCTTGCGCCACGCCCACTCACGCATCTCCCAGTAGGTACGCCGCGCGAACACGACCACCAAGATCGCGAGCAGGAACCGGAGCGCGGCCTCCGGCTCGATCCCGAACGAACCGCTGATGACGCCGACGGCCCCGGTGAGCGACCAGGCGATCAGCGCCGCGAACCCCACGAACATCAGCTGCCGCATCAGATCGTCGAAGTCGACACGGGTCTTGGCCACCACCGCTGCCGCACCTCCTGGGCTCGCCCCTCTGTCGTTGACATCGGCGATCAGGTGTTCCAGGGCGCAGTGGCCGTGCGTCCAGATCCCCGGTCCCCCGATTGTGGGATACGCGCGACAGGGGCACTGCTACCCTTGCCTTCCACCACGGGCGAGTGGCGGAATTGGC
>CAZZND010000023.1:25308-27949 GCA_964655465.1 uncultured Actinomycetes bacterium | reverse complement strand
CGGGCCGGACCTCGGCGCCGAGCAGCTCCATCCGGGCGACGTTGGGGGCCTGGCGATGCGTGTCCTCCTCCCCCATGTAGACGACGCATGGGAACCCCAGAAGCGCGCATGCCGTCGCGGTCGCCACCCCGTGCTGGCCGGCGCCCGTCTCGGCGATGATCCGTTCCTTGCCCAGGTGTCGCGCGAGCAGTACCTGCCCGAGCGCGTTGTTGATCTTGTGCGCGCCCGTGTGCGCGAGATCCTCGCGCTTGAGCCAGATGAACTGCCCCAGCTCCTCGGACAGCCGGGCCGCGTAGGTGATCGGCGTGGGCCGGCCGACGAAATCGGCCAGCAGCCCGCCGAGCTCGCCGCGGAAGGTCGGGTCGTCGCGCAGCGCCGCCCAGGCCGACGCCAGCTCGTCCAGGGCGGGGATCAGGATCTCGGGCGTGTAGCGGCCGCCGTCGAGGCAGAACCGGCCGCGCGCGTCGGGTCGCTGCGTGGCGACCGTGCTCATCGGGTCTCCTTCCCATGGATCAGCTCGTGGATCGCGGCGCCGGGGTCGGCCGCCCGCATCAGCGTCTCGCCCACCAGGATGGCAGACGCGCCGGCCGCCACGGCGGCCGTGACGTCGGCACGAGTCCGGATCCCGCTTTCCAGCACGGCGACCCGATCGTCGCCGATCCGCGCCAGCCGGCCCAGCGCCGCCGGCACATCGACGACGAGCGACTCCAGATCCCGCGCGTTGACACCGACCACCTCGGCGTCGGTCGCCAGAACCCGCTCCAGGTCCTCGTCGGTGTGGGTCTCGACGAGCGGCTCCATACCGAGGTCGCGCGCGACGGCGAGCATCCCGATCAGCTCCTCGTCCGAGAGGCACGAAGAGATCAGCAGCATGGTGTCGGCTCCGGCCGCCCGGGCTTCCAGGATCTCGTCGGGATCCACCAGGAAGTCCTTGCGGAGCACGGGGTGCTCGACGGCGGCGCGCACCGCGCGGAGATCCTCCATCGAGCCACCGAAGTGCGTGGGCTCGGTCAACACGGAGATGACGGCCGCCCCATTCACGTCGTACGCGGTCGCCTGGATCACGGGGTCAGCCTCGATCGCGATGGCGCCGGCGGACGGCGACGCGCGCTTCACCTCGGCGATCAGCGCCACGCCGTCGGCCTGGGCGTAGCCGCGCAGGGTCCAGGCGAGATTCCGGGCCTCGGGCGCGCGTGCGGCCGCAGACGCCAGCGCCGCATGGTCGAGCGGTCGCTCGAGGAGCGCGCGCCGGTGCTCCGTGACGAAGTCGGTGAGGAAGCCCATGAGCCGGGGAGTCTATCCGCGCCTACGCGGCGGCCCGGGCGAGGGTTCTTCGGCGGCCCAGGTGATCGCCTGGGCGAGATCGAGCGATCCCTCCAGCGCCGCGCGCCCGACGACCGCACCGACCGCGCCAGTGCCGCGGATCGCCTCGAGGTCTGCCAGCGAGCGGATGCCGCCGGCGCCGATCGTCGGCAGACCCGAGCGCGCGACCCGACGGACGAGATCCACGTCGGGGCCGGTCTCGCGCCCGACGCGACCGACCGCCGTCACGACGAACCCCGACGCGCCCGCCGTGTGGAGCCACCCGAGCGTCGCCATGAGATCGAGATCCACCTCGTCGCTGCCGCGAGCCACGATGCGACCCTCCGACACCTCGATCCCGAACAGCACCTCCCCCGCCCGCGCCCCCGAGACGATCTCCGCGACGGCGTCCTCCTCGGCGAGCGCGCCGGAGGACACGACCACGCGCGATGCGCCCACCGCCAGGAGTGCGCGCACGTCCGCCCACGTGCGGACGCCGCCGCTCGCCTGCACGCGCGCACCGGGCAACGCCTCGATCGCGCGCACGACCTCGGCGTTCGTCCCGACGTCGAAGGCTCGATCCATGTCGACCACATGCAGCCAGCGCGCACCCGACGCCAGGTAGGAGCGTGCGGCGTCGATCGGCTCTCCGTCGAACGCCTCGACCGCGACCGGTCCGTCGGGCAGGTAGACACCGAGCCGGCCGGCCGTCAGATCGATCGCGGGAAGCAGCGTGAAGGGCACCCGCGAACGATACCGGCCGCTCAGACGGTTTCGTGCTCGAGCCGGGCGGCGGCCGGCCCGAGGAGGTGCCGAAGCTCGTCGAGCAACGACCCTTGCCCGTTGACCGTGAACGCGCCCAGTGACAGGGGCTGGACCCCCTGGGAGGAGAGGAAGCGAAGGCGCACGGGCACCTCGCCCGGCGAGCCTTCCAGCAGCGTCTTCAGCTTGTTCAGGACGGCCGGCGAGCACACGGCCGCGGGCAGATCGACGACGAGCACGCCGGGACCGCTCGTGCCGGCGACCAGCGCCGGCTCGCGAACCTCGGTGGCCCGGATCTGCAGCTCGCGGCCCCGGCGGTCGATCCGCCCGGTCACCAGGACGATCCGATCCATCTCGAACAGCTCGGGGACCGCCTCGAACACGCTCGGGAACGCGATGGCCTCGACGCCACCCGTCAGGCCCTCGAGGCGGAACTGCGCGTAGGGCTCGCCACGCTTCGTGAACTTGCGCGCCAGCGTGCCGATGATGCCGCCGAGCACCACCAGCTCGCCGTCGTCGCGGTTCTCGAGATCGGTGATCTGGCACGTGCATTGAGCCTTCAGCTGATCCTGGACGC
>CAZZND010000023.1:0-25298 GCA_964655465.1 uncultured Actinomycetes bacterium | reverse complement strand
AACTGCCCGAGCATCTCCTTCTCCTTGGACAGCAGCAGCCGCTTGTCGAGCTCCTCGCCGATCAGCACCGACTCGTCGATCTCGGCGGCCCCCTCCTCCCCGCCGAACAAGGAGAACTGACCCGCCGCCTCGGCCTTCCGCTCGGCGAGCATCGGCGCCGACACCCGCTCGAAGGCGGGCTGCTCGCCGACCTGTTGCAGCATGCCGCCACGGGTGTAGCCGAGCGACTCGAACGCGCCAGCGAAGATGAGCGACTCGAGGACCCGCTTCGTCAGCGAGGTGGGCTCGACCCGCCGGCAGAAGTCGGCGAACGATGTGAACGACCCGCCCGAGGCCCGTGCCTCGAGGATGCCGGCAACCACACCGCCGCCAACGTTCCGCACGGCGGACAGTCCGTAGCGGATCGCGCGCCGATCGCCGGGCGCCGGCGCGAAGTCCATGTCGGACTCGTTCACGTCGGGCGGCGACACGTCGATCCCCATCCCGCGGCACGCGTACAGGTAGTACGGCTTGCGGTCCTTGTCGTCCTTCACCGAGGTCAAGATCGCAGCCATGTACTCGATCGGATGATGCGCCATCAGGTAGGCGGTCTGGTACGCCACGAACCCGTACGCGCACGCGTGCGAGGCGTTGAAGCCGTAGTCGGCGAACGGCACGATCATCTCGAACAGCTCGGCGGCCATCCGACGGTCGTGCCCCTTGGCCGCCGCGCCATCGATGAACCGTTCCTTGAACGGCATCAGGACCTCGATCTTCTTCTTCCCCATCGCCTTGCGGAGCGTGTCGGCCTCGCCCATCGAGAACCCGGCGAGCGTCACCGCCGTCTGCATGACCTGTTCCTGGTAGACGATGATCCCGTAGGTGCTCGAGAGGACCGGCTCGAGGTCCGGATGGGGATAGGTGACCTTCTTCCGGCCGTGCTTGCGCTCGGCGTACTCGGTGTGCTGCCCCATCGACAGCAGACCAGGACGGTAGAGCGCGACGCAGGCCATCACGTCCTCGAACCGGTCGGGCTCGAGCAGCTTGATCAGGTTGCGGACGCCGGCGGACTCCATCTGGAACACGCCGGTGGTCTCGCCGCGGCGGAGCATCGCGTACGTCGGCTCGTCGTCGAGCGGCACGTCGTCGATGTCCAGGTCGACCCCTTGCGTCCGCAGGTGCCGGAGCGTCTCCTCGATGACGGACAGGTTCCTCAGGCCCAGGAAGTCCATCTTGAGCAACCCCAGCTGCTCGACCCCGCCCATGTCGAACTGCGTCACGATCTTCTTCGAGTCGTCGCGGGAGTCCTTGGTCAGCTTGAGCGGCAGGTAGTTCACGAGCGGCGCGTCACCGATCACGACGCCGGCCGCGTGAACGGAGTCCTCGCGGCGGAGCCCCTCGAGCGCGCGGGCCGTGTCGATGACCTCCTTGGCCTCGGGCTCCTTCGCGTACGCGTCGCGGAGCTCGGGGCTGATCTCGAGCGCTCTGTCGATGGGCTCGTCGCGCCCCATGAGGGCGGGCGGGTACATCTTGCAGAGACGGTCGCCGAACGACGCCGGGAACCCGAGCACGCGGGCGGCGTCGCGGATGCCCTGCTTGCCCTTGATGGTCTGGAACGTGACGATCTGGGCGACGTGATCCGAGCCGTAGCGCTCGGTCGCGTAACGGATGACCTCGTCGCGGCGGCGCTCGTCGAAGTCCATGTCGATGTCGGGCATCTGCACCCGGTCCGGGTTCAGGAACCGCTCGAACAGCAGGCCGTAGCGCAGGGGGTCCAGATCGGTGATCCGCAGAGCGTAGGAGACCACGGAGCCCGCCGCGGATCCCCGGCCGGGCCCGACCCGGATGCCCTGTTCCCGGGCGAACCGGATCAGGTCCCACACGATCAAGAAGTAGCCCGCGAACCCCATCTGCGTGATGACGCCGAGCTCGTGCTCGAGGCGCTCGGTGACCTCGGGGGGGGCGGGGTCGCCGTAGCGTCGGACGGCGCCCTCGGCCACGAGCTCGCGCAGGTAGACCTCGAGCGGCTCGCCGGCCGGTGTGTCGAACCGAGGCAGGTGGTACTCGGTCTGGTGCTCGACCAGGATCCGCTCGAGCTCGGGGATCGGTTGGATGCGTTCGGCGATGTCGAGCGTCACGTCGCAGGCCTCGGGCATCTCCGCGAACACACGCCGCATCTCGGCCGCGCTCTTGAGGTAGAACTCCTCGGAGTCGAACTTCAGCCGTTTCGGGTCGGACTGCAGCTTCTGCTGCTGGATGCACAGCAATACGTCGTGCGGCTTCGCATCGCCGGGGCGTGTGTAGTGGAGGTCGTTCGTGGCCACGACGGGCACGCCGATCTCCTTCGCGATCCGCGCTTGCGCAGCGAGGATGCGGCGCTGGTCCGCGAGCCCGTGATCTTGGACCTCGATGAAGTAGCGATCGGGACCGAAGATGTCGCGGTACTCGGCCGCGGTCGCGACCGCGCGCTCATGCTGCCCCGCGAGCAGCTGGACCCCGATCTCGGACGACAGGCACCCTGATAGGCAGATGACCCCGTCGCTATGCTCGGCGAGCAGCTGCTTGTCCATCCGGGGGCGGTGGTAGAAGCCTTCGAGGTGTGCCAAGGACACCAGCCGCAGAAGGTTGCGGTACCCGACGTCGTCCTGAGCGAGCAGGGTGAGGTGGTGGTACTTCTCCGAGGACTCACCGGGGTTGCGGTCGAACCGCGATCCGGGCGCCACATAGGCCTCGACACCGAGGATGGGCGTCACTCCGCTGCGGCGCGCGGCCTCGTAGAAGCGCAGGGCGCCGTACATCGCGCCATGGTCGGTCAAAGCGAGCGCGGGCATCCCCATCCGCTCGGCCTCGCTGATGACGGTGGGCGCGCTCGGGTTCGACGCGGGCGCCTCGATCCGTGCCGCACCGTCGAGCAACGAGTACTCGGAATGAACGTGGAGATGGACGAAGCCCGGTTCGGACAAGGCGACCTTCCGACGGCGTTGTCCACATCGCCCCCGCGCGATCGTGGATAACTTACACGGCTGTCATTCGGGGGACCGACGCTACGCCGAGGTCACCGAGTCGTCAAGGCTGCAGGTCGTCGCGGGCGCGTGCGAGCGCGTTCGTCAGGTCCGCCGGCAAGGGCTCCTCCACGGCGATCGCTTCGCGCGTGATCGGGTGCACCAGCACGAGCGAGGATGCGTGCAGGAACTGGCGCGTGAGCCCCAGCGCACGGGCATCGTCGCCGCCGCCTCCGTACGCGCGGTCACCCAGGATGGGGTGACCCACCGCGGCGAGATGCACCCGGATCTGGTGGGTCCTGCCGGTCTCGGGGGCCGCCTCGACCAGGGTGGTGCCGTCGAAGCGCTCCCGCACGGTGACCACCGTCGCCGCCGCCCTCCCATCGATCCGGTCGACAACGATGCGCTCGGCGCGCCGGCCCAACGGTGCATCGACCGTGAAGGCGTCGTGGGCCGGCGCGCCGCGGACCAGCGCCAGGTATCGGCGCTTCACCTCGTGACGGCGGAACATCTCCCGCAGGGCGGCGTACGCCTCATCGGTCGAGGCGACGACCATGAGGCCGCTCGTACCGGCGTCGAGCCGATGGACGATACCCGGCCGCATCGGTCCCCCCGCCGGCGCGAGCGTGATCCCCATCTCGAGCAGACGGCTCACGAGCGTCCCGCTGGGCCGCGACGCGGTCGGATGGGTGATGAGTCCCGCGGGCTTCGCGATCACCACCAGATGGTCGTCGCGGTACCGCACGGGCACCTCGACCCCCGGCTCGGGTCCGGGCGGGGCGCCGGCCCGTAGATCGACCGTGAGCTCTTCGCCGCCATGGAGCCGGTGGGACTTCGGCCGCGCGACACCGTCGACCAGCACCCGCCCCGCTGCGATCGCACGCTGCACGTCGGCTCTGGGCGCGCCGCTCAGCGCGGCGACGACGGCATCGAGACGCCCGGGCTCGGCCCGCACGGGCGTCTCCTGCTCACCCTCCGGCATCGGTGCTCCCGCGTTCGCGACCTGTGGAACGGAACGACACGACGGCGAGCAGCACGGCACCGACGACGATCGCCGAGTCCGCCAGGTTGAACACCGGCCACACGTGCAGGTCGATGAAGTCCACGACCTCACCGGTGAACCCCGGGCCCCGGAACGCGCGATCGAACAGGTTGCCGACCGCACCCCCGAGGATCAGCCCGAGCGCGACCGACTGCAGCCGGGGACGGGCGCGGAACGCCGTCACCGCGATGAGCCCTCCGACGATCACCGTCGCCGTCACGAAGAACCACGGCGCCGATGTGAACGACGAGAACGCGCCGCCCGGATTGGTCGCGAACCGGAAGCGCACGACGCCGGGGATCAGGTCGACAGGGCCGTCGGCGAGCGCGTCCTCCGCCCACACCTTGGTCAGCCGGTCGAGGGCGAAGGCGGCGGCCGCGACGCCGAGCACGATCGCACCGCCGTGACGGCGCCCGGGGTCCACGGCCTATCGCCGCGACTGCGCCTGGGCGTCCTTGATGCAGAGATCCACGTACGGCAGGGCTTTGATGCGGGTCTTCTCGATCGACTTGCCACAGCGCTCGCAGACGCCGTAGGTCCCGCCGTCCAAGCGCTTGAAGGCCCGCTCGATCTTCTGCAGCAGGTCGCGCACGTTGTTCTCGATCGAGAGGTCCTTCTCGCGCTCGAACGTGGCTGTTCCCGCGTCGGCGGACTCGTCGTCGACGCCGACGTCTCCGGACAGGTCCGACTGCGTCGTGCCGAAGGTGCCGTCCTCGATGATCGCGAGCTGCTCGGCGAGCTCCGCCTGCTCAGCGAGGAGGCGCTCCTTGAGCTCGGTGAGCTCGGACCTCGAGAGCTTCGCCGCCGCCATGGTCGGCGCAGGGTAGCAGAAGGGGGGTCCGCGGATGCGCAGACCCAGGTCAGGCGTCGTGGATAACCAGCACCCCGCCCTCCCGGGCTCGACCCCGGTACGGGTCGAACGAGGGATCACCCGAACCGTCACCTGTCGCATCGCGGTAGCATGCCGCGGGAACGGCGACGACGGGAACACGGCGCCGGGTGCACGGTCGCACGAGCGAGCCGGGATGGTGGGAGCCGGTGCGGATGACCCCGGTCGTCATCCTCCCCGAGCCCCTGCCCGAACCGGTCGCGGACCGTCCGCGACCGCGGTAGGCGCAGGCGGGCCCGCCCGTGATCGCGGGAGGCTGCCGGCCCTTCGAGGCGGGCGTGAGCGGCCGGCGACCGTGAGGTCGCCGGCAAGCGAGGTGGTACCGCGGGTCGCCGCACCAGGCGCCTCGTCCTCGCCCGAAGGGGACGGGGCGTTCGTCGCGTCCAGAGGAGGAACGATGGGTGCGTTCGAGCCGGTGGAGCAGAGGGTCTCGTTCCCGGTGCTCGAGGGCGAGGTGCTCGCCTGGTGGGCTGCCGAGCGGATCTTCGAGCGTTCGGTGGCGCAGCGCGAAGGCGCGCCGTCGTGGATCTTCTACGAGGGGCCCCCGACGGCCAACGGCCGCCCAGGCATCCACCACGTCGAGCCCCGCACCTTCAAGGACGTCTACCCCCGGTTCAAGACGATGACCGGGCACCAGGTCCGCCGCAAGGGTGGATGGGACTGCCACGGATTGCCGGTCGAGATCGAGATCGAGAAGGAGATCGGCACGACCGGCAAGAAGGACATCGAAGCGTTCGGCGTCGCCGAGTTCAACCGACTCTGCCGCGCGTCGGTGAAGCGCTACGTCGGTGATTTCGAGCGCCTCACCGAGCGGATCGGCTTCTGGGTCGACATGTCCGAGGCCTACTGGACGATGTCGACCGAGTACATCGAGTCGGTGTGGTGGTCGCTCAAGCGGCTGTTCGAGAGGGGCCTGCTCGTCGAGGACCACAAGGTCACCGCGTACTGCCCCCGCTGCGGCACGCCGCTGTCCGACGCCGAGGTCGCACTCGGCTACCGCACGGTCGAGGACCCGAGCGTGTTCGTACGGCTCCCGATCGTCGAGGCGCCGGACCCCGGGCTCGCGGGCGCGTCGCTCCTCGTCTGGACGACCACGCCGTGGACGCTGCCGTCCAACACCGGCGCCGCCGTCGACCCCGATGCGAGGTACGTCCTGGTCGAGAAGGACGGCGACCGGCTGATCCTCGCCGAGAGCCTCTCGGCGGCGGTCCTCGGCGAGGGGTGGATGGTGCAGCAGGCGATGGAGGGACAGACCCTCGTCAGCGCGCGCTACACGCCGCCCTACCCAGGCGTCGAGGGCGCGCACACCGTTGTCGCGGCGGAGTTCATCTCGATGCAGGACGGGACGGGGATCGTCCACCTCGCGCCGGCGTTCGGCGCGCCCGACCTGGAGGTCGGCCGGGCCGAGGGATGGCCGGTCTTCAAGCCCGTCGGTGAGGACGGCCGGTTCACCGACGAGGCGCCCGCGTTCATCCGCGGCACCTTCGTGAAGGAGGCCGATCCGGCCATCGTCGACGACCTGCGCACACGCGGGCTCCTCGTCGCCGACGGCACCATCGAGCACGCTTACCCGTTCTGCTGGCGATGCTCGACGCCGCTCCTTTACTACGCCCGCGCCTCTTGGTACGTCCGGACAACGGCGGTGCGGGACCGGCTGATCGCGGTCAACGACGAGGTGAACTGGTTCCCCGAGCACATCAAGCGCGGGCGCTACGGGAACTGGCTCGAGAACAACGTGGATTGGGCGCTCTCGCGCGACCGCTACTGGGGCACGCCGCTACCGATCTGGGTCTGTCCGAGCGACCACCGCACCGCCGTGGGATCGCTCACCGAGCTCAGCGACCTGGCGGGTCGCGACGTGACGGCGATCGATCCGCACCGTCCGTTCATCGACGAGGTCACGTTCGGCTGCCCCGAGTGCGGCGAGGATGCCACCCGCGTCCCCCAGGTCATCGACACCTGGTACGACTCCGGCGCGATGCCGTTCGCCCAATGGGGCTACCACCCCGACCTGGGTCGCGGCGCAGAGGCGTTCGAGCGGTCGTTCCCTGCCGACTTCATCTCCGAGGCGATCGACCAGACCCGCGGCTGGTTCTACACGCTGATGGCCGAAGGGGTGCTGCACTTCGATTCCACGGCGTATCGCAACGTCGTGTGCCTCGGGCACCTCATCGCCGAGGACGGCCGCAAGATGTCGAAGTCGCTCGACAACGTCTTCGACCCGTGGGAGGCCCTCGACCGCCAAGGCGCCGACGCCCTGCGCTGGTGGATGATCACCAACGGCTCCCCGTGGGAGCCACGCCGGATAGGTCACGAGGTGCTCGACGAGAACGTCCGCCACTTGCTGCTGCCGCTGTGGAACGTCTACGCCTTCTTCGTCACGTACGCGAACGCGGCGGGGTGGGAGCCCGGGACCGCCGGCACGCCGTCGTCGCTCGACCGGTGGATCAGCTCGCGGCTGCACGGCACCGTCCGGGAGGCCCGCAACCGTCTCGAGGCTTACGACGCGACGGCCGCCGGCCGCGCGATCGCGGAGTTCCTCGACGATCTCTCGAACTGGTACGTTCGCCGGTCGCGGCGCCGGTTCTGGAACCCCGGCGGTGAGGGCGGGACCGACGCGGACGCCGCCTTCACCACCCTCCACGACTGCCTCGTGACGCTCGCACAGCTGTTGGCGCCGTTCACCCCGTTCATCGCCGAAGTGCTGTGGCGTAACCTCGCCGCAGGGCGCGACGGCGCCCCCGACTCGGTGCACCTGAGTGACTTCCCCGAGGTTCACGAGACCTCGGTCGACCCCGGACTGGACACCGCGATGGCGTCCGCTCGCCAGGTGGTCGAGCTCGGCCGGAGGGTCCGGGTCGAGACGAAGACCAAGACCCGCCAACCCTTGCTGGAAGCCGTGATCCACCTCCCGGGAACCCATCGCGGTCTCGACGAGCTGTTCGAGGTGGTGGCAGAGGAGCTGAACGTTCGGGAGGTCCGCTTGGCTGACGATGTCGGCGTGTTCGGCCGGTGGCGAGCCAAACCCGACTTCAAGGTGCTGGGCGAACGCCTCGGCGGACGGGTGCAGATGCTGGCCGAGACGCTCGCGGCCGACGACGGTGGGCTCGCCGGCCGCTTCGCGGCCGGCGATCAGGTCACGGTGACCCTCGCGGACGGCTGGACCGTCGACCTGGGTCCAGGCGACGTCGAGCTCGCCCAGGAGACGCTCGAAGGGTGGGGCGTGGCCTCCGACGGTGGCGTGACGGTGGCCCTCGAGCTCGCCATCACGCCGGAGCTCCGCCGCGAGGGGCTCGCGCGCGATCTGATCCGCCTCGTGCAGGACGCGCGCAAGACCGCCGGACTCGCCGTGAGCGACCGGATCGTCCTCGGGATCGAGACCGATGGCGAGGTCGCGCTCGCGGTCGTGGAGCACGGAGCCACGATCGCGGCCGAGACGCTCGCGGTCGAGCTGGTGACCGATCCGCTCCCGAACCCCATGCGGCATGAGGAGACCGCGGTGGACGGGACCCCCGTGGCGATCAGCCTCCGGCGCGCAGGCGACCCGTCGGGGTCCGCCTGATCAGTCTTCCTCGCCCCAGAACAACTCGCGGAGCGAGCCGTCGCCCTCGGCATCGGCCGTCGAGGCGGGCGCGGTCGCCGGCTGCGGCTCGTCGATCCTGATCGTCGGTTCCCCGGCCTCAGGGGAAGGGGCGTCGTCACTCTGCTCCGAGGGCGGCACAGGCTCCGTCGACGAAGCCGGCGTCGAGGACGGCGCGCGGGTCGACGTGTCGGCACGATCGGTGGCCTCCGCCGCGGCCGGTTCCGCCCGCTCGGCCGGTGTCTGCGTCGTCGGGGCCGCGCGACCGGGCGCGGGAGACCGCGCCGCCCTCGCCATCCGCTTGACCGACTCGGCGTGACCCTGGACCAGCACGCCCAGGCCCTGCAGGAACTCGCGCTCCTGGAGCAGGAAGGCGTCGACGGCCGCACGATCGCCGGGCGCCGCCGCCGCGATCGTGCTCGCGGCGGCGGCGCCGGCCCGAGCGTCGGCGACGATCTGTGCCGCCTCGTCGCGCGCCCGCTGGATGATCTCGTCCGCTTGGCGGCCCACGTCGTCGAGGTCCGGGGACCCCACGACGGGCGCAACGGTCGCCTGCGCCCGTAGACGGTCGTTCTCGGCCGTCAGCTCGCCCATCGTCGTCGTGAGCTCGTCGAGGAACTCGTCGACGTCACGCATCTTGTAGCCGCCGAACCGCGAGACGCGGAACTCCTTCTGCTGGATCTCCATCGGACCGATCCGAGCCGGACCGTTCCCGCTGCTCTGGGTACCCGTCATGTGTCCTCCTATCAGCAGATCGCGGTCCGCAGGACGAAGATGATCACGAACGCGACCGCCACGGAAAGGTCGAAGCCTCCGGTCGAGGGCACGATCTTGCGCAGCGGCCTGAGCACAGGCTCCGTCACGTCGTTCAGAAGGTCGGCCACCGTGCGCAGCGGTCCCGTCGAAGGCGTTCGTGCGCCGAAGACCTCGAGCCACGACACGATCACTCGGATCAACAGCAGGATCGCCGCCGCGCTCAGCAGGAAGCAGAAGATGCCTTCGACCGGGTTGGTCTGACCCACCATGGGCCGAGAGGCTAGCAGCAGGCCCGCGGGCTCCGGCCGCGACGCGCGAGGCCGGTCAGAACTGGTTGTAGAAGCCGTCGCCAGCGAGGCGAGCCCGCTCCTCGGCCGAGACCTCGACGTCGGAGGGGCTCAAGAGGTACACGCGGTTCGCGACGAGCTCGATCTTGCCGTCGTGGGCGTAGACCAGACCCGAGGCGAAATCGACCAGGCGCCGTGCGATCGAGTCCTCGGTGCCCTGCAGGTTCATGATCACGGCCGTCCCCTGCTTGTAGCGGTCGGCGATCTCGCGGGCTTCGTTGAACCGCTTCGGCTCGGCCTTGTAGATGGACGACGTAGGGACGACGCCGGCGGGCCGCGACGACGGCATCGTCCGCACGACCCCCTCTGCATCCGCCCGCATCTCGTGCACGGCCTGCGGCCGCATCTGACGCACGGGCGCGGGCTCGGTGTCGGGCAGATCGTCGACGAAGTCCTCTTCCTCCTCGACGAGCCCCAGGTAGTTCATCGTCTTCTTCCACACGCCGGCCATCTCGTGCGTCCTCCTCGCCTCATGGGGAACGAGCACCGAACAACGCGGTGCCGATACGGACCATCGTAGCGCCTTCCTCGACGGCGATCGCGTAATCCAACGACATCCCCATCGACAGGTCCAGCACGGCCGGATGTTCTTCCCGCAGGTCGTCTCGCAGCTCGCGCAGGCGCCGGAACCACGGACGCGCCGCTTCGGCCTCGGGTTCGAACGGCGGCACCGTCATCAGGCCACGCAGCCGAACGCCCTCCAGCTCCTCGACCACAGCCGCCATCGCGGGCACCTCGGCGGGATCGAGGCCCGCCCTTCCCTCCGTGAAGTCGACCTCCAGCAGCACGTCCAGGGTGTGCCCGGCGCGCGCGGCGCGACCGGCGAGCCGGCGGGCGGCCCGCTCCCCCGCCACGGTCTCGACCAGATCCGCGAGATCGGCCACGACGTGCGCGGTACCCGTGAGCAGCGTCCCGATGTAATGCCAGCGGACGGCGCCCTGCAACGTGGCGCGCGCGTTGCGCAGCTCCTGGACGTAGTTGTGTCCGACGGCGGTGACACCCGCCTCGATGGCCCAGCCAACGACCTGCGGGGGCACGGTCTTCGCCGCCGCCACGATCGTGACCTCATCGGGCGAACGGCCGGCCCGCTCGGCTGCGCCGGCCACCGTCGATCGGATCTCGGCGAGGTTGGTCCGCAGCTGCTCCTCGGTCACGTGCACGCGGCGAGCATAGAGAAGGGGCGGGGAGGCCCATGCTGTTCGCCAAGAGGCGGGGGAAGGGCGCCTCCTCGCTCACGGGCCTCCCCGCCCCTTCGGTCCCGCGGGCCGCGCGGGAGGGCGGGAAGGTGGTGCTAGCTCTTCAGGAAGTCCGGGATGTCCAGGTCCTCCTCGGCGTCGAACGAGACGGACGCAGGCTCGGTGTCGGTCGACGAGAACACGTCGTCGTCGCCAAGGATCGACGGCACGCTCTCGCGCACGTCGTCGCGGACCGGCTCCTCGAGCAGACGGGACAGGCGGTTCTCGAACCGGCTGTCCTGAGCGGCGCTTACCTTGTCGAAGCCCGCCGCCACGACGGTCACCCGGACCTCGTCACCGAGCGCGTCGTCGACCACAGCCCCGAAGATGATGTTCGCGTCGGGGTGCGCGACCCTCGTGATGGCGTCGGCGGCCGCATTGACCTCGTGCAGGGTCAGGTCGGTCGGACCCGCGATCGAGAGGAGGACACCCTTGGCGCCGTCGATCGAGGACTCGAGCAGCGGGCTCGAGACCGCCGACTTCGCCGCCTCGGTCGCCCGGTCGGCGCCGGACCCGATGCCGATCCCCATCAGCGCCGACCCCGCGCCCGCCATCACCGATTTGACGTCGGCGAAGTCGAGGTTGATCAAGCCGGGCGTCGTGATGAGCGACGTGATGCCGTCCACCCCTTGGTACAGGATCTGGTCGGCCATCCGGAAGGCCTCGACCATGGGCATGGACGGGTCGGCCACCTGCAGGAGGCGGTCGTTGGGCACGACGATCAACGTATCGACGGCCTTCTTGAGCTCGGTGATACCGACGTCGGCCTGCGTCGCGCGTCTGCGCCCCTCGAAGCCGAACGGGCGGGTGACGACGCCGATGGTCAGTGCGCCCAGGTTGCGAGCGATATCCGCGATGATGGGAGCACCCCCCGTGCCGGTACCGCCGCCTTCGCCGGCGGTGATGAACACCATGTCGGCGCCCTTGAGGATCTCTTCGATCTCGTCGCCGTGCTCCTCCGACGCCGACTTGCCGACCTCTGGATCCGAGCCCGCCCCGAGACCATGGGTGGTCTCGCGCCCGATATCGAGCTTGACCTCGGCGTCGGACATCAGCAGCGTCTGTGCGTCGGTGTTGACGGCGATGAACTCGACGCCCCGGAGGCCTGCCTCGATCATCCGGTTCACCGCGTTCACGCCCCCGCCGCCGATCCCGATGACCTTGATGACGGCGAGGTAGTTCTGGGGAGCATCCATCTCTTCGTCCTCCGAGCGAACCTCGCATGAGGCGCGCCTACCTGGGGAAACGCCATCCCGTCCCACGTACTGATGGGCTAACTCTGAACCTCAACTGTAGCTTTATTACCATATCTACGTACAGTGGAGGTAGGCACGTTACTGAAAACGCGCTGGTCCGTCAAGCGTGGCCGGTACCGTACCTCTCGTCCACGTGGCGATCCCAGCGCACCGCTATCGATCCGCGAACGTGGCACTGGGCGCCCCCGGTACCGACACGTCGACGCGGACGGGGATGCGCCCGCGCTCGCGCGCGTAGTCGAGGAACGCCTCGAGCGACGACGCCTTCTCTCGATCACCACCGCCGGTCCCCCATCGGACGACGGTCCCGTCGGCCAAGCGGAGCTCGAGCTCGCCGTCGATGCGCACCACGATGAAGGCGACCCGGGCCCTGAGGGCGGCGTCGAGGGCGGAGGCGGCCTGCGCGGCGGCCGCGCCCCCGTCGGGGGACACCATCCCGAACGCGTCTCTGACGACGGGGAGACCGGTCGGGTCCGCGGCAGGGAGGACGGTCGCGTCGGCGGCCAGCACCCGTTCGTCTACGATGACCACGGGTTCGCGCTCATCCACCCGAACGATGATGGTGTTCGGGAGGCGGCGGATCACCCTCGACTCCGCGACCCACGGATCTGACTCGAGCATCGTCTCCACGGCATCGGTGTCCAGGTGGAACACGTTCACGTCTCCCTCGAGCCCGGCGGCGGCGATCACCTGCGCCACCGAGAGGTGGGTCGCTCCCTCGACACGGATCCGGTCCACCGCGAACACCGTCGAGTACGTGAGCGCGGCCGCTATCGCCGCGAGGACGACGACCACGAGCACGGCGAGCGCCGCCCCCACGGCCCACCGACGCCCCTCAGCTGGCATCCTCGACCCCGATGAAGCGAACCTCGGTCTCGAGCTCGACCCCGGCGGACCCGAGCACCTTCTCGCGGATGGTGTCGATCAGCCGCAGGACATCAGTCGACGTCGCCCCTGGGGAAGTCACGATGAAGTTGGCGTGCTTGTCCGAAACCGCAGCCCCACCGATCCTCGCCCCCTTGAGGCCCGCCGCCTCGATCAGCCTCGCCGCGTGATCCCCTGCCGGATTGGTGAAGACGCTGCCGCAGTTGGGTTCCGCGAGAGGCTGGGTGGCGCGGCGCCACTCGCGGGCCTCGTCCATCGCTGCGCGGATCGCGACGCGGTCGCCGGTGCCAAGGTGAAGCGTCGTGGCCACGATCACGGAGTCCTCGGCCAGGTCGGAGCGCCGGTACGCGAACCCCAGGAGCTCGCGATGAAGCGTCGACCGCTCCTGGCGTAGGAGCGAGAACACCTCCACCTCCCCCACGACCTCGCTCATCTCGTGACCGTGCGCACCGGCGTTCATCTTGACGGCCCCGCCCAGGCTCGCGGGGATCGCGACACCGAACGCCAGGCCGTCCAGCGCATGACGCTGCGCCTCGCCGGCGAGCGCGGGCAGCGGGGTCGACGCGCCCGCCGCGAGTATCTGCCCTTCGCGCGCGATCCACCGGAAGCCGCGGCCGAGCCGCAGGACGAGTCCGGGGAACCCGGCATCACCTACCAACACGTTGGAGCCCTTCCCGATCACGACGTAGGGGATCTGGGTGTCCGCGATCGCGCGGCCGGCAGCCGCGAGGTCAGCGTCGCTGTCAGGCTCGAGGTACAGCGCGGCCGGCCCGCCGATCCTGAAGGTCGTCAGGGATGCCATCGGGAACCCCGTGCGCAGGCGCTCCCCCGCCGTCGGACGCATGATCGCCGCCGCGACCTCGACCGGGGCGCTCACCCGGTCTCGCTCCCGCGCAGGCGAGCGAGCGCGGCATCGCCGATCATCCAGACATCGCCGCAGCCCATGGTGACCATGAGGTCCCCCGTCTTCAGCTCACGATCGAGGAACTCCACGACCTGCTGCCGGTGCGGCAGGTACACGGTCGGGGTCCGCGGATCGGCGAGACGCACGCCCTCGGCGACCAGCGCCCCCGTGACCCCCGGGATCGGGGCCTGCGCTGCCCCGTAGACGTCGGTCACCACGACGAGGTCCGCACCCGCCACGCTCGCTCCCAGCTCGCGCCACATCGCCTGGACCCGCGTGTAGCGATGCGGCTGGACCAGCGCGACCAGCCGCATCGGCTCACGGCGGCGGGCGGTCTCGATGGTCACGGCCATCTCGGTGGGGTTGTGGCCGTAGTCGTCGTACACGTCGACCCCGCGCGCGCGGCCGCGGAGCTCGAAACGACGGTGGACCCCCGTGAAGGTCGCCAGGGCGGCGGCGGCGGTGCCCGGCGCCACGCCGGCGAGGTGGCCTACGGCGACCGCCGCCGCCGCGTTCAACAGGTTGTGAGGACCATCCACCTGGAGCGTCAGGTCGACCTCGCCTCCGCCGTCGATGACCAGGGTCCCCGAGGCCCCGGCCGGGCCGAGCTCGCGCACCTCGACCTGTAGGTCGTTCCCGGATGCGGTGCCGTACGTGATCGCATCGACGCCCGCGAGGGCCAGGGCCGATCGGACGCCCGGATCGTCTCCGCAGGCGACCACGTGCCCGCAACGCGAGGCGAAGGCTGCGAACGACCGCTCGATCTCGTCCAACCCTCCCGGGTAGAACTCGAGGTGATCCTCCTCGACGTTGGTCACGATCCCGGCCCACGGCCGAAGCAGCAGGTGCGACCCGTCGCTCTCGTCTGCTTCGAAGACGAACAGATCGCCGTCTCCGTGGTGCGCGCCGCTCCCGCTCTCGTTCAGATCGCCGCCGATGAGGTAGGTGGGGTCGAGGCCCCCCGCCGCGAGCACCCTCGCCAGCATCGACGTCGTCGTCGTCTTGCCGTGGGTGCCCGCCACGGCGACGGCGCGGCGGTCGCCAGCGAGCGCGGCGAGCGCCTGTTGTCGCCGCCATACGGCGATCCCGCGGGCACGCGCCGCGGCGAGCTCTGGGTTCGTGTCGGCGATCGCGCTCGAGACGACGACCGCGTCGGGGTCGCCCAACAGGGCCGCATCGTGACCTACTCGCGTCCCGATGCCGAGGGATGTCAGCTCTCGGAGGTACTGCGAGTCCTTCAGATCGGACCCCGTGACCTCGAGACCGCGAGCCACCAACAGCCGCGCGAGGTTCCGCATCCCCGCGCCGCCCACCCCGATCAGGTGAACGCGTCGCACGCCGACCAGCGTGGGGACCGGTAGCGTCGGGATCGATCCCGGGGGTGCCGACCACAGGACCTCCGGCTCACTCATGCGCCCACCTCGAGCACCAGCTCCGCGATCTCGTCGGCGGCGCCAGGATGCGCCCACGCCCGCATGGCCGCGGACATCGACGCGCGCGCCTCGTCGTCATCCATCAGATCCAGGATGCCAGCCGTGAAGACCTGCGCCGTCATGTCCGGGTCCAAGATCATGCGCGCCCCTCCACGATCCGCCAGCTCACGCGCGTTCGCTTCCTGGTGGTTCTCCGTGGCGTAGGGGTACGGCACCAAGATGGCGGGGACGCCGCACGCGGCCAGCTCGGCGACGCTGCCCCCCGACCGCGACACGGCGAGGTCGGCGAGAGCCAGGGCCAGATCCATCCGCTCGATGAAGGCAACGACGCGGACGAGTACCGCTGCGGCCGGGTCGATCGCGGCGGTCACCACATCGACGTGCGCCGGCCCGGCGCTCACGAGCAGCTGGAGATCGGCGCGATCGCGCAGGAGCGGGAGTGCCCCAGCCACGGCGCGATCGAGAGACAGCGCACCCTGGCTCCCGCCGAGCACGATCACCGTGCGCCGGCCGGGCTCGAGCCCGAACCGCTCGAGCGCCGCGCGGGCCGATGGACCAGGATCCGCCGCGGCGTCGACGATCTCGGGCCGGATAGGGTTGCCCGTCCGGCGGATCCGTAGACGCGACGGCAGTCGGTGGGACGTGACGTCGAACGCGGTGGCGGCCACCACCGCCCACCGCGCCGCGAACCGGTTGACGACGCCGGGGACACCGTTGGGCTCGATGAGCACGACCGGGGTGGAGGTCCACCGGGCGGCGAGGACGGCCGGGGCGCTGGCGAAACCGCCGACGCTCACGACGACGTCGGCCTGCCGCACGATCGACCGCACGGCGACGGCTGCCCGAAGGATCGACCCGACGGCGCGCACCGTTCGCCATGACAGGCGGGTCTGGGCCGACCGCACCCGAACACCCGCGAACTCGTAGCCCGCCGCCGGCACCGCCGTGGCCTCGGGTCCGTCCTCTGCCCCGACGAACCTGACCCTCGCCCCGCGGCGCCGGAGCGCGTCGGCGACGGCCAGCGCGGGGAACACGTGCCCCCCGGTGCCGCCCCCTGCGACGAGGACGTTCACCGCCGGACCCTGGCCGCGCGACCCTTCGTCCCGGCGCGCACCTGGGTCCGCGCGATCGCCGCGAGCACGCCGACGCCGACCAGGGTCACCACCAGCGCCGTCCCTCCGAACGAGACGAACGGCAAGGGGATGCCCGTGATGGGCAGGAGCCCCGTGACCGCGCCGAGGTTGATGACGGCCTGGAGGCCGATCCACCCTGTGATACCGGTGGCGACGAGGCGCTCGAAGGTGCCCGTCGCATGGATCGCGATGCGCACGCCCGCGAGGACGAACGTCGCGAAAGCCGCGATCACCACGAGCGCACCGACCAGACCGAGCTCCTCGCCGATCACCGCGAAGATGAAGTCCGAATGCGCGTTCGGCAGGAAGTCCCATTTCGCGCGGCTCGTCCCGAGCCCCGTCCCCAGCCAGCCCCCGGAGCCGAATGCGATCAGCCCCTGGATCAGCTGGAGCCCGTCCCCTTTCGGGTCTGCCCACGGGTCGAGCCACGCCTCGAAGAGCCTCGTCCGCCGGTAGGACTCGCCGGCGATCAACGCCGCGCCGGCGATGGCGCTCACGAGGGTCGCGATCGCTACGTACCGCATGCGCACGCCTGCGGCGAAAAGGACGATCAGGACGGAGCCCACGATGATCACGGTGGTCCCGAGGTCGGTCTGCGCCATGCCGAGCCCCGCGATGATGACGACGATGGGCCCGAGGGGCAACAACAGCTGTCGGGGATCGTCCAGGTGTTTCCAGCGGGCGGCCAGGATCGTCGCCGTGAACGCGACCATGCCGAGCTTCGCAACCTCGGACGGCTGCACGGTGACCGGCCCGAGGTCGAGCCAGCGCGAAGCGCCGTAGAGCGATGTCCCCGACCACGGGTGCGCCGCCAGGAGCATCAGCACCGCAGCGGACACGAGCAGCGGGGCCGAGATCACCTTCCACGCGGACGGACGCAGACGCGAGATGGTCAGCGCCCCGGTGACGCCGATCGCGGCGAACAGCCCCTGACGTTGGAAGTACCAGAAAGGATTGCCGTCGTAGCCCTGGGTCGCCGACACCGATCCCGCGGACAGCACCATCACGAGCCCGAACGCGGTGAGAAGGCCTGCCGCGACCCACAACAGCACCAGGTCTCGCCGCGCGAGGGCCGCGCGTTGCGCGGGGGTCGTCGCGACCGGACCCACCAGGTGCAGGTGGTGCCGGCCCGCCGGGGTCTCGTGCGTGCGTCGGTGTGCCGCGGTACGCGATCGTCCCGCGGGGTCGGGCGCCGCCACCCGCTCACCCACGACCGTCCCCTAAGGCCCGCGCGGCGGCCGCGAAGCGGTCGCCGCGCTCGGCGTAGTCACGGAACTGATCCCAACTGGCGCAGGCCGGGGCCAACAACACGACGCTGGCGGGTCCGGCGAGCGCGAACGCCTCGCGAGTGGCGTGTTCGATGTCCTCGGCCACCACCACGGGCACGCGTCCGTCGAACACCTCGACGATCGCGTGTGTGGCCTCGCCGATCGCGACGACCGCTCGCAGGTTGCCCGACGCCCCCGCAAGCGGGCTGAGGTCCTGTCCCTTGGCGCGGCCCCCTGCGATCAGGATCGCGTCGCTGACGCCGTCGATAGCCGCGAGCGCCGCGTGCACGTTCGTCGCCTTCGAATCGTCCAAGAAGCGGACGTTGCCGATCCGCGCGACCTCCTCGCCCCGATGCGGCGCCGGTCGGTAGCGCGTGAGCCCGTCTCGCACCGCGTCGGCTGCCACCCCGAAGGACAGCGCCGCCGTAGCGGCCGCGGCCGCGTCGGCTCGGTAGCCCGCGTTCGCGACGGCGAGGGTGCCGAGAACGGCCCTGCCGCGGATCGTCGTGACCAGCTCGTCTCCCTCGTAGCCCGTCCCGGCGTCGCCCGGCGCGCCGCGCCGGAACCACACGGTCGGGCACGGGGCGGAGCCCGATACCCCTGCGGCGAGCGCGTCGTCGCGATTGCCCACATGGACGTCGGTGGGGCACGCGTTGGCGAAGATCTTGGCCTTCGCGTCGCGGTAAGCCTCGAACGATCCGTGCGCATCGAGGTGATCGGGCGCCAGGTTGAGAAGGATCGAGACCGCCGGCCGGAACGAGGACTGCGTGTCGAGCTGGAACGACGACGCCTCGACGACGAGCACGTCGTGACCATCGCGGGCGGCCTCGGGGAACGGGTGGCCGATGTTGCCGCACGCCACCGCGTCGCGGCCCTCCGCGCGAAGCATCGACGTCAGCATCCCCGTCGTCGTCGTCTTCCCGTTGGTCCCGGTGACGGCCAGGTACGGCGCGGTGGCGAGCCTGGCACCGAGCTCGAGCTCGCCCCACACCGGAAGATCGCGCTCGCGGGCCCAGGCGAAGACCTCGGCCGATGCCGGGACGCCGGGGCTGACGACGACCAGCGTCGCGTCGTCGAGCTGCTCGGGGCGATGGCCGCCGGTCTCGACGCGCGCGCCGGACGCCACGATCTGATCGAGGTCAACCTCGCCGGCATCACGGGACTCGGTGACGAGCACGTCGGCGCCCTCACCCCGGAGGACGCGCGCCGCCGAGCGCCCGGCGACCCCGGCCCCCACGACGACCACGCGCTCCCCCGCGAACCGGTCGCTCACTCGATCCCCCCTCGCGCGACGAACTCCGCGTAGAACAGACCGATCCCGACCGCCGAGAACAGCCCGGCGATGATCCAGAACCGGACGATGACGGTGAACTCCGGCCACCCCGACAGCTCGAAGTGATGGTGGATGGGCGACATCCGGAACAGGCGGCGGCCGAACCCCCGGAACGAGATCACCTGGATGATCACCGATAGCGTCTCGATGACGAACAGCCCTCCGATCACGATCAGCAGGAGCTGCGTGTTGGTCACGATCGCCAGCGCCCCGAAGAGCCCGCCGAGGGCGAGCGCGCCGGTGTCGCCCATGAAGATGCGCGCCGGCGCCGCGTTCCACCACAGGAATCCAGCGGCCGCACCCAACATGCCGGCCGCCACGATCGCTGTGTCGAGCATGTCGACACCGTTCACGTCGTAGCACCCGGCAGAGCCGCCCACGACCTCACACGTGTGCCGGAACTGCCAGAACGCGATGAATACGTACGCCGCGCAGACGAGGATGGACGAGCCTGCCGCAAGTCCGTCGAGCCCGTCGGTCAGGTTCACGCCGTTCGACGATCCGGTCAGCATCAGGAACGCCCAGATGTAGAAGAAGGCGCCGAGGGCGATCCCCGACGGCCGGATGAACGACAGGTCGGTGGACGTGCCGGTGTCGGCGGACGTGGCGACCACGATCGCTGCGAACCCCACCGAGACGAGCGCTGTCCCGATGAACTTCTGGCGCTTGTTGAGCCCCAGGGATCGGCGGCGCCGCACCTTGGTGAAGTCGTCGAGGAACCCGACGATGCCGAACCCGACGGCCGCGATGACCAGCGCCAGGCCGGTGACGGTGAACCGCTGCGTCGTGATGCGCGAGACGAGGTACGCGAGGACCAGGCCCGACAGCATCACGATCCCGCCCATGGTGGGTGTCCCCATCTTCTCCATGTGGGTGTGCGGCCCGTCTTCTCGTATCCGCTGCCCCCATCCCCATGCCTTGAACGCCCGGACGGCGAGTGGCGTGCCGAGCAGGGTGACCACGAGACCGACCGATGCGGCGACAAGGACCGAGATCACCGCATAGCCTCGGCGAGGTTCTCGAGCCCGGCGACCCGGGACGCCTTGAACAGCACCAGATCGCCGGGCTTCGCGTGACGACGGACATCCTCGAGCACCGCATCGGGCTCCTCGTAGCTCGCGACGTTGTCGGGCTCGACGCCCTCGCGGACACCAGCAACGGCGATCCGCAGAGCGTCGGGTCCGAGGGTGATGAGCCGGTCGACGCGTAGCCGCGCGGCCAGCTCTCCGATCCGTTCGTGTTCCTGCGTGGTGAGCTCGCCGAGCTCGGCCATCGGTCCGAGCACCGCGATCAGCCGGTGCTCACCCGCCATCCAGCGGGCGGTCCGGAGCGCCGCGGCCATCGACTCGGGGTTCGCGTTGTACGCGTCGTTCAGCACGCGGACCCCCGTGGGGGTCTCGAAGGACTCCATCCTCCAGCGCGGCACGGTCGCCGCGCTGAGCGCCTCGGCCCGATCCTCGATCCCGATCCGGAGCACCGATCCAGCCGCCGCGGCCGCCAACGCGTTCGAGACCATGTGATCGCCCGGGACCGACAGCTCCACCTTCGCCCGCTGATCCCCTTCGGCGAGGATGAACGTGGCGCACCCGTCCGGTCCGAGACCGACATCCTCAGCCCGGACGTCGGCGCCGGCCGACCGTCCGAAGGTGACGATGCGCCCGCGACAGCGCGAGGCGTAACCGGCAACGACGGGGTCGTCGGCGTTGAGGATCGCCACACCGCCGGGTCCGAGTGCGTCCACGGGCTCGGCCGACGCTTCGAGGATCGCGTCCCACGATCCGAACACCTCGATGTGCGCCACTCCAACGTTGGTCACGATGGCCACGTCGGGGCGCACGACGTCGCATAGCAACGTCACGTCGCCCCGACGGCGCGCACCGAGCTCAGCGACGAGCACCTCGGTATCGGGCGGTGCCCCGAGGACCGTGACGGGCAGGCCGATCTCGTTGTTGAACGACGCCGGGCTGGCGTGCGTGCGCCGACGGGTCGCCGCGACCGCCGCGGTCATGTCCTTGGTCGAGGTCTTCCCGTTCGCGCCGGTCACCGCGATGACGGTCCCGTCGAAACGCAGGCGCTCATCGGCGGCCAGACGCATGATCGCCTCGGACGTCTGCCGGACCAGGACCGCCGGGCCGTCGACCCTCGTGCCGTCACGCACCAGCGCGGCCGCCGCTCCCCGGTCGAAGGCCTCGCCGACGAAGAGATGGCCGTCGACCCGGGTGCCCGGCAACGCGGCGAACAGCGTGCCGGGCCCGGCGACCCGCGAGTCGATGGCGACCGACGAGACCACCACGTCGTCTCCGATGCGAAGGCCGTCCACGGCCCGAGCCACGTCGGAAAGCATCCTGGGCTTCACGACGCGCTCCTCAGGGCGGCGATCTGCTCGCGAGCGACCTCGCGGTCGTCGAAGGGGAGGCGCTCGTCGCCCAGTTCCTGATACGACTCGTGCCCCTTGCCGGCGATGACCACGACGTCACCGGGGCGCGCCTCGCGCACGGCGAGCCCGATCGCGGCGCGGCGATCCGGCTCCACCACGAACGCGCCGTCATTCGTCCTTGCACCCTCGACGATCGCGTCGATGATCGCGCCGGGCTCCTCGGAACGCGGGTTGTCGCTCGTGATGACGCTCAGGTCGGCGAGCGAGGTCGCCGCCGCACCCATCTGCGGACGCTTCGCGCGGTCACGGTCTCCCCCGCAACCGAACACGACGATGGTCCTACCCGTGGCCAACGGACGTGCACCCCGGAGCACGTGCTGGATGCTATCCGGCGTGTGGGCGTAGTCCACCACCACCAGGAACGGCTGCCCGGCATCGACCGGCTCGAGCCGCCCGGGCACACCCTGGAGACGCGAGATCCCGTCCGCGACGACCCAGGGCGCGATGCCGACGGCTTCAGCCATGGTGAATGCACACAGGGCGTTCGACACATTGAACGCGCCGAGCAGCGAGGTGCGCACGCGTTGGGACCCCACGCCGAACCTGCAGCCCGTCGCATCGACCACGACGTCGGTCGCGAAGCGGTCGGCCGGGTTGCGCGTGCCGAAGCTCCGGAGCGGCACGGACGCCTCCCCCATGAGCCGCTGCCCCCAGGGATCGTCGGCGTTCACCACCCCGAGCCGCGCGTAAGCGGAGGTGAACAGCCTGGCCTTGGTGGAGAAGTAGGCCTCCATCGAGCCGTGCAGGTCGAGATGGTCCTGCGAGAGGTTCGTGAACGCCGCCACGTCGAACGTGATCCCACCGACGCGCTCGTAGGCGAGCGCGTGCGAGGACACCTCCACGGCGACCGCCGCCACCCCCGATGCGCGCATGCGCGCCAGCAGCCGGTGGAGGTCGGGCGCCTCCGGGGTCGTCCGATCCAGTGGCACCGGTTCGCGGTCGACGCGCGCACCCGTGGTGCCGATGATAGCCGGGCGGAGACCCGCTTCCCGAAGCACGGACTCCAGCAGGTACGTGATGGTCGTCTTGCCGTTGGTGCCCGTGACCCCGAGCATCGTCAACGCCTGGGCCGGATGACCGAATATCGCGGCCGACATCGGTCCCATCGCTGCCCGCACCGAGGGCACCAGCACCTGCGGCGCGCGCAGCGGGAGCCACCGCTCGACGACGATAGCCGCCGCTCCGGCATCCAGCGCGGCTGACGCGAACGCATGGCCATCGTGCAGGGCGCCCGGCACGCAGAAGAAAAGGTGACCGCGTCCCACGGTGCGTGAGTCGTAGGAGACGTCGGAGATGCGCACGTCGCGGGCGTCGCGCGTCACGCCACCGGCCGCGCGCGCGAGGGTCGCGACGGGGACGGGGGGAAGGTTCAGGTCCACCGACGGCGAGCCTACACGCCGTGGCCGGCGACTCACGGTGATGCCTGGACGTGTGGCGGCAGGTCGACCGGAGGCGCGGGGGGGATCGCGAGCCGCTGGATCGCGTACCGCGCGATGTCTTGGAAGAGCGGAGCCGCCGCGATACCGCCGTAGACCGTTTCCGGCTCGTCGAGCATGGTCGCGACGACGACTCGGGGGCGGGCGGCAGGGAGGAACCCGATGAACGACGCCACGTACCGGTTCGTGTAGTTGCCCTCGCGGTCGAGCTTCTTCGCGGTCCCCGTCTTCCCCGCGACCTGGTACCCCTCGATCCGCGCGTTGGCGCCGGTGCCATCCTCGACCACGTACGCCAGCATCCGTGTCAGCAGATCCGACGTGTCCGGACGCACCACCCGGCGCGCGGGCGAGGGCGCCATCTCGATGACCTGACCGTCGGGACCAACGGTGCCGCGGACGATCCGGGGCTGGACCCAGGTCCCGCCGTTCGCGATCGTCGAGTAGACCGACGCCATCTGCAGCGGCGTCACGGCCACGCCCACCCCGAACGACACCGTCGCACGGGTGATGTCCTGCCACTCCCCCTCAGGCATGATCCCGGCCGACTCGCCGGGGAACCCGAGGCCGGTCGGCCGTCCGAACCCGAAATCCTCGAACGCGCGCTGCAGTGCGTCGTCGCCGACGCGATCGGCCAGCATCGAGCTCCCGACGTTGCTCGACTCGGAGATGATGTCGCCGATCGTCATGGACTCGACGGGGTGAGGGTGCGAGTCGTGGATCGTGTAGCCGCCCACTATCCGTGTCGCAGGCACGCGGAACCGCTGCGTCGGCGAGACCGAGCCGGCCTCGAGCGCGGCGGCCGCGGTGATGATCTTGTTCACCGAGCCCGGCTCCCACGCGTCGGTCACGGCGTGATTCACGCGCTCTTCCGGAGGCGAGTCCAGGAAGTCGTTCGGGTCGAACGTGGGGTAGCTCGCCATCGCGTAGATGTCGCCGGTGACCGGGTCCATCACGATGACGGTGCCGCCTTTCGCGCCGTTCTCCTTCACCGCGAGCCGGAGGTACTGCTGGACCTGGAACTGGATCTCACGGTCGATCGTCAGGACCACGTCCGTGCCCGGTGTCGGGGCGAGCTCGACCCGCTCGCCCCCCGCGATCGCCTGGCCCACCGCGGAGACCTCTACCGTCTGTTCGCCGGATGTGCCGGAGAGCAACGACTCGTGCTCGGCTTCCAGCCCGCCGAGGCCCGCACCGTCGGTCCCGACGAACCCGAGCACCTGGGCCGCGACCGTCCCTGCCGGGTAGTAGCGGCGCGACGAGTCCAGCACGCCGACGCCGGGAAGCCCGAGGGCCTCGACCTGCCCGGCGACCTCGACGTCGACCTGACGACCGAGGTAGACGAAGCTGCCGTCGGCGGAGAGCGCGTCCCGGACCTCACCCACCCCCATCCCGAGGATGGGGGCGATCGTCAGCGCTTGGGCGGCGGGGTCCACGACGAACCGCGGGTCGGCGTAGACGTCACGGGCCTCGACGGTCATCGCGAGCGGGGTGCCGGTCCGATCGAGGATCGCGCCGCGGTTGGCCGCGAGGTCATACGTGCGCAGGCGCTGCTCCGCCCCCATCGCCCCGAGCCGGCCGCCTTCGCCGAGCTGCAGCGTAACCAAACGGATCGCGACGCCGCTCAGGGCGAGCACGGTGACGACGAGCATCGCCACCAACCGCGCTGCCGGCGGTCGCCTCACGCGCCGGGCCTCCCCGTCCGCACGTGCAGGACCTCTACGTCCTCAGCGATCACCATCCCTTCCGCCCGTGCCCACGTCGCGACCCTCGATGGCGCCGAGAGCGTCACGACCTCGCGCGCCAACCGCTGCTGCTCCTCGGCCATCCCCGTGAGCCGCGCGCGGAGGTCTCCCTCCTGGAACGACGACCGAACGAGCATCGCGGACATGGAAGTGACGCTCACGACCGCGGCCGTCACGATCACGGCGGACAGCACCCAGAACCGAGACGTCGACCCACGGTGCGCCCTCGGGGTCACGGTGGTCCGGGCGCGCGCCACGGGGGCTCGCGTGGACGCCGGGCGTTCAGGGGCGACCCGCGCCGGCGTGCGGATGGCGGCGGGTGCGAGCTTCCGGGCCGGCGAGCTCACGCCGCCGCCTCCCGTCGCTCGGCAGCGCGAAGCTTGGCGCTCCTCACCCGAGGGTTGCGCGCCACCTCGTCGGGGGACGGGATGAGCGGCTTCTTGGTCAGCACCTGAAGCCGGTCGTCATCGCGGAGCGCGTGCTTGACGGCTCGGTCCTCCAGGGAGTGGTACGAGATGACGACCACGCGGCCACCGGGGCCGAGGAGCTCGGCCGCCTGAGGCAGGGAGGCGGCGAGCTCCTCGAGCTCCCGGTTGACCGCGATGCGGAGCGCCTGGAACGTCCGACGCGCGGGGTGGGGG
>CAZZND010000022.1:0-28517 GCA_964655465.1 uncultured Actinomycetes bacterium | reverse complement strand
CATCTCGTACTTGTTGCGCGAGCCCTTGGGGATCTCGACGACGACGCGCAGCATCGGCGGAGCCATGGCCGGAGTCTAGCTGCGGCCCTGGGGGTAGCATGCGCGGATGGCCGGTGGCATGGGGGTGGGGTCGGCGCTTCGCCGTGCGCGCGAGATCCGTGGGATCAGCGTGGACGAGGCCGCGCGTGACACGAAGCTCCGCCCCGACCAGCTCCGCGCGGTCGAGCAGGAGATCTTCGAGGATCTCGGCGGAGAGGTCTACGCCCGGGCGGTCCTGCGCACCTACGCCGAATACCTCGGGCTCAACTCGGCGAAGGTCATGAAGGCGTACGCGCGACATGCCGACGATCCCCCGGCGCCCACCCCGCCAGCGCCGCAGGGACCCATCGAGAAGGCGATGGCGGCCACGCGGATCCGCGACAACCAGAAGTTCCTGCTGATCGTGGCGGTGGTCGTGCTCTTCGCGATGATCGGCGTCGGTTTCGTGTCGCGGCGCGGCGGCCCTGCGGTCGCCGCGATCCCCACGGCCACCGACCCGTCCTCGCTCGAGGCGACGCCGCCGACCGTCGAGGTCGTGCTCGACGCGCTCGACGACGTGAGGGTGCGCGTGGTGGTCGACGGCGAGGATCAGGGGATCGTCCGGCTGCACGAGGGCGAGACGCTCTCGCACTCCGGCACCGAGCGTGTGAGCGTGGAGGCGAGCGACGGCGGGGGCCTCACCGTCACGGTCGATGGCGAGCCGCTCGGCGTGCCGGGGATCGAGGGCGAGCTATGGGCCGCGACCTACGAGGTGGGGCAGGCGCCGTGAGTGAGCGCGTGCGTCTGGAGCCGTTCGGCCTGGGATGGCCCAACGTCATCTCGATCGTGCGCATGCTCTTGCTGCCGGTGATCGTGCTGCTGCTGAACCTCGAGACCGACGCGACCGACGTCGCGGCTGCCGCCGTCTTCGCGCTGGGCGGCTTCTCCGACGGGCTGGACGGCTACCTCGCGCGTCGGTTCGACCAACGCACCTCGACCGGCGCGTGGCTCGACCCGCTCTCGGACAAGGTCTTCGTGGTCGTGCCGGCGATCGCGCTCTCTATGCTGGGGCGGTTCCCCTGGTGGGCGACCGCCGTGTTCTTGGCCCGCGAGGTCGCGGTGACCCTGCTGCGGTGGCGCCTCGACCGGCTCGGCGGCGTCTCCATGCCGGCGTCGGCGCCGGCGAAGTTCAAGACCCTGCTGCAGCTGATGGCCGTCGGGGGAGCGATGCTGCCGCTTCCCGGCTGGCTCGAAACAGTCGAGAGCGGGCTGATCTACGCGTCGGCCGCCCTCACGCTCTACACCGGCGCCGAGTACTTCCTGACCACGCGTCATCGCCGGGAGGCATAGGTGCGCGCCGAGATCGTCGCCGTCGGGACCGAGCTGCTGCTCGGGCAGATCGCGAACACGAACGCGCGGTGGATGAGCGAGCAGCTCGCGGCGATCGGTGTCGACGTCGTCCACCATCAGGTCGTCGGCGACAACGTCAGCCGGATCGTGGCGGCGCTCCGCGAGGCGACCTCGAGGTCCGACGTCGTCCTCGTCACCGGCGGGCTCGGGCCCACGGGCGACGACCTCACCCGCGACGCGATCGCCGAGGCGATGGGTGTGCCGATGGTCCGCCGCCCGGAGCTCGAGGACATGCTCCGCGCGAAGTTCGCCGGGTTCTCTTCGGCGCCGATGCCCGGGTCCAACCTGCGCCAGGCCGACGTCCCCGAGGGTGCCCGGTACCTGCTGCCCGAGCGGGGGACCGCGCCGGGGCTGGTGGCCGAGATCGACGGCACGACCGTCTACGCGATGGCCGGGGTGCCCGGTGAGATGCAGGAGATGATGGAGCGCGTCGTGCTCCCCGAGCTCGCGGCGCGGACCGGCGGCGAGGTCATCGCGTCGCGCGTGCTGCGGATCGCCGGGAAAGGCGAGTCCGCGGTCGCCGAGATCCTCGAGGACCTGTTCGAGGGCTTGGCCAACCCCACGGTGGCCTACCTCGCGTCGATGGGCGAGGTGAAGGTCCGGCTGACCGCGAAGGCCGGCTCACGCGAGGATGCCGACGCGCTGCTCGCCCCGGTCGCTGCCGAGATCCGCGCGCGCCTGGGCGACGTGGTGTTCAGCGATGCCGACGAGACGCTCGAGGCCACGGTGATCAGGCTGCTGGGGGAGCGCGGGCTCCGGCTCGCGTGCGCCGAGTCGCTCACCGGCGGGGGCGTCGGCGAGCGGCTGACGAGCGTCCCGGGCGCGTCGGCCTGGTTCGTCGGGTCGGCGGTCGTCTACACGGCCTGGGCGAAACGCGACGTGCTCGGCGTGTCGCCGGACATCATCGAGCAACAGGGGGTCGTGAGCGAGGCTGGCGCGATCGCGATGGCCCGGGGTGCGCGCCGCCTCTTCGGCACCGACATCGGCCTCGGACTCACGGGGGCGGCCGGCCCCGAGCCACACGGGGGCGTCGCGCCCGGCACGATCGTCGTCGCGCTCGCCGCGGCCGACGTGGAGCACGCATGCGCCTTCGTCAGCCGCGGCGAGCGCGACAGGGTCCGCACGTGGGCAGAGCAAGCCGGTCTGGATCTGGTCCGCCGCTACCTCGAGGGCGTGCCGCTGCCCATGTCCTCGACCACCATCTGAGCTATGGCGAGCCAGCGGGCCGACCGTCCCGAGGCCAAGAGCCGCCGCCTGTTCGTCGCGGTCGAGATCGACGAGGCCGCCCAGGATGCGATCGACGCCGCGATCGAGCCGTGGCGGGCGCTGTTCCCGAAGGCGCGGTGGTCGCCGCGAGCGAACCGGCATGTCACCATCCGGTTCCTGGGGCCCGTGTGGCCCCGGCTGGTGGACGACGTCGAGGATGCCGTCGTCGCCACCGCCGCCGCAGCAGCGGTCCCGTTCGGCCTCGCCCTCGCTGGGTTCGGGCGGTTCCCGGACCGAGGCAAGGCCCGGGTGCTCTGGATCGGACCCGACGACCCAGCCGGCGCGCTGCCGGCCCTCGCCGCGGGACTGCAGGAACGCCTCCCGAGGGAGTTCCCGCCCGAGACGCGCCCGTTCAGCGCGCATATGACGGTCGCGCGCTCGGACCCCCTCGACCTACCCGCGACCTGGCTGGAGACCCCCGTCCGGGCCGTCACCTGGCGGGTGGATCACCTCACGCTCTTCGAGAGCCACCTGGAGCGACCGCACGCCCGCTACGAGCCGATCGCCCGATGCGCGTTGGGGGACGTTGCCGGACCCCCGGCCGACCCACGATGATGGCGCTTCAACCGCGACGCGACAGGGAGGACATGTGACGGCGACGGGCACCGCGGCACCCGAGACCACCTACATCCGCTCCGACGGCAAGGAGAAGGTCACCGGCCTGGGTCTCTACACCGCCGACTTGACGATGATCGGGGTGGCCGTCGCGAAGTTCCGCTACGCGGACCACCCGCACGCGAAGATCCTGCGTATCGACACGTCGAAGGCCAAGGCGCTGCCCGGCGTGCTCGCCGTCGTGACCCAAGACGACCTGCCCGACGTGCGCTTCGGCGGCTTCGTCCAGGACAGGACGCTGTTCGCGAAGGACGTCGTGCGTTTCGAGGCCGAGATCGTGGCCGGTGTGGCCGCGCTCACCGAAGAGATCGCCGCGCAGGCCGCGGCCCTGATCGACGTCGAGTACGAACCGCTGCCCGTGATCAGCGACTTCGAGGCCGCGATGGCCCCGGGCGCACCGCTCGTCCACGAGGGCTGGGCGTCGTACGGGCGCGACGACGAGATCGTCTCGAACGGGAACACGATGGCCTATCACACCATCGTGAAGGGCGACGCCGACGCCGCGATGGCCGAGGCCGGCGTGGTCGTGAAGGGCCGCTTCGTGTCCGATGCGTCGCAGGGCGTGCCCATCGAGCCACGTGCCGTGCTCGCGCAGTGGCAGGGGGACGAGGTCACGATCTGGTCCTCCACACAGGTGCCCTACGCCGCGCGGGCCGGCGTCGCGCAGACCCTCGAGATCCCCGAGGCGAACGTCCGGATCGTGGTGCCGCTGCTCGGCGGCGGGTTCGGCGCCAAGTGCGACCTGCACTTCGAGGCCCAGGTGGCGGCTCTCGCCCGCGCGGCGCGCCGCCCGGTCAAGCTCGTGTTCTCGCGCGAAGAGGAGTTCAAGGCCATCGCGCAGCGTCGCGAGGGCATCGTCATGGAGTTCGAGACGGGCGCGAGGCGCGACGGCACGCTCGTCGCCCGGCGCGCCCGTTTGGTCCTCGACAAAGGCGCGTATTGCGGCGAGGGCGGGTTCCTCGGTCAGATGGCGGCGATGCACGCCTGCGGTCCGTACGTGATCGAGAACGTGAAGGTCGAGTCCTTCCTGAACTACACGAACAACCAGCCGTCGGGCTCGGTGCGTGCGCCGACCGCGCCGCAGGTGTGCTGGGGGCTCGAGCAGCACATGGACGAGGTCGCCGCTGCCCTCGAGATGGATCCTGTCGAGCTGCGGCGCCGCACGTTGATCGAGGAGGGCGCCGAAGGGCCGACCCGGCAGGTGTTCGACCGGATCGGGATCAAGGAGACCCTCGAACGGGCGACCGAGATGATCGGCTACGGCCAGGACCTGCCCTCAGACGAGGCGATCGGCGTGGCCGTCGGCTGGTGGCCGTGTATGCCGGCGCCGTCGGGGGCCTACGTCCACCTCAACGGGGACGGCAGCGGCACGATCGTCACCGGCGCGCAGGAGAACGGCAGCGGCGCGGTCATGGCGATGCCGCGGTTCGTCGCCGAGGAGCTCGGGATGAAGGCCGACGACTTCACGCTCCTGTACCAGGACACCGCCGCCGCGAACTGGGACATGGGCTCGTGCGGCTCGCAGACGACGTTCAACAGCGGCCGCGCGGTGCTGGCGGCCGCCGCGGACGTGCGCGAGCAGCTGCTCGACCTGGCGGCCGACAAGCTCGAGGCCGACCGCCACGACCTCGAGGTCGCCGACGGGACCGTCCGCGTGAAGGGCTCCCCCGAGCGCGCGGTCTCGATCGCAGAGATGGCGGCCGAGGGCACGATCCACGGCAAGGGCTCGGGCGAGGTTCCCGAGGCGCCACCTGTCGACGCCGGTGGATGCGTCGGGCGCCTCGGCAACGAGTCGTTCCTGGCCCCGCAGCTGATCACGCAAGCCGCGCACGTGAAGGTCGACCGCGAGACCGGGGTGGTCCGCGTGCTCCGGATGGCCGCCGCCCACGACTCGGGCATGATCTTGAACCGCATGGGCGCCGACGGGCAGGTCTACGGCGGTCTCGTGATGGGGATCGGTCTCGCCCTCTTGGAAGGCACCATCCTCGACGAGCAGGGCCGCCAGAGGAACCCGCACCTTCTCGACTACAAGCTGGTCACCTGCTCCGACGCCCCCGAGATGATGGTCGACTGGATCCAGATCCCGGCCAAGGACGCGGGTCCGCGCGGCTCCAAGGGCGTGGGGGAGCCTCCGCAGGTCCCGACCGCGGGCGCCATCGCGAACGCGATCGCGAAGGTGCTGGGACGGCAGGTGCGGAGCCTCCCGATGACGCCGGAACGGGTGTGGGAGACCGCGACGGGGGTGGACGAGTGAGCCGTTCCTTCACCTCCGCGTCGACCGTGGACGAGGCGGTCGCGGCCCTGGCCGACGGCGCGCGCCCGATCGCCGGCGGCACCGATCTGGTGGTCGGGGCCCGCCAAGGGAAGGCGCCGCTGCCCGACGCGATCGTCGCGATCGACCGGATCGAGGGGCTGCGCGGCATCCGGCACGACGGCGACGTCATCATGCTCGGGGCCCTCGTGACCCACGACGACCTGATGCACGACCCCGTGGTGCTCGACAAGCTGACGGCGATCGCCGACGCCTCGGCGATCGTCGGCTCCCACGCCACCCGCGCCCAGGGCACGATCGGCGGCAACGTCATGAACGCGTCCCCGGCCATGGACACCGGCGCGCCGCTGCTGTGCTTCGGCGCGTCGGCGGTGCTCCGCTCGCCGGCGGGGGAGCGGATGGTCGGGCTCGACGCCCTGTGGACCGGCCCCGGGAAGACCTCGGCCGCGCCCGGTGAGCTGCTCACCGCCATCCATGTTCCCGTGCCCGTGCCCGGAACCGGCTCGTGCTACGTGCGCCTGGAGTACCGCCGGCAGATGGAGATCGCGGTGGTCGGCGCGGCCGTCGTGGTGACGCTCGACGGCGGCGCGGTGACCGACGCGCGCATCGCCATCACGGCGCTCACCCCGGTGATCTGCCGGGTGCCCGAGGCCGAGGCGGCGCTGGTCGGGTCTGACGGTGGCCAGGACGCGGTGGCGGCGGCCGCCGCGGCAGCGGCGGCCGCGGCGACGCCGATCAGCGATGTCCGCGGTTCCGCCGAGTACCGGCGCGCGATGGCCGAGGTCATCTGTCGTCGCGCGGTCGCGGCCGCCATCACGCGCGCCCGCGGAGAACACGTCCCCGTCCCCGCGAGCCCGGCGCTGCATGGTGCCACCGGAGGAACGTCCTGATGAAGGTCCCCGCCGCCCTGATCGTGAACGGCATCACGTACCCGATCGAGATCGACCCCCACCTGTCGCTGCTCCGCGCCGTCCGCGAGGACGTCGGCCTGACCGGCTCGAAGGAGGGCTGCGACGACTCCGAGTGCGGCGCCTGCATGATGCTGCTCGACGGCGAGCCGGTGAACGCGTGCTCGTATCTGGCCATGCAGGCCGCGGGGCGTGAGGTCACCACGATCGAAGGGCTCGCCGACGGCGACGAGCTCAGCCCCCTGCAGGCCGCCTTCCTGCAGGAAGGCGGGGTCCAATGCGGATTCTGCACGCCGGGGATGCTGATCTCGGCCACGGCGCTGCTGGCGTCCAACCCTGACCCGAGCGAGGAGGAGATCCGCATCGGGCTCTCGGGGAACCTGTGCCGGTGCACGGGCTACGACGGCATCGTGCGCGCGGTACAAGGGGTCGCGAGCGGTGCCTCGGTCAGCCTGCCCGCACCCGCGCACGCGGGGCACGACACGACGCCACCGCATCACGCCGGCTGAACCCCACGTCCGCCCTGCTCGACCGACTGGACCCATCGCCTGATTGCATCGACTCGCCCTGCCGTGGTTGACTCCCGAAGCCCACGGACCCCAGGAGTGCACGATGACCCCCCACCGCTTCGCCCGACGTCCTCTCGCGGCCGCGCTCGCGGTCTCGCTCGCCCTCATCGCGATCGCGATGACGACCGCGACCGCTGTACCGCCCGCTGGCAACCCGATCACGATCGTCGCCGTCGGCGACATCGCGTGTCAGTCGCTCACGCCGAGCGACGGTGAGGGGGCTTGTCGCTCCGACGAGGTGGCCGCGCTGATCACGAGCCTCGATCCCGACCGGTTCCTCGCCCTCGGCGACCTCCAGTACAACAATGGCACGACCACCGAGTTCGCACGCGTGTGGGACGTGCAGTTCGGCGGCTTGAAGGCGATCACCGCGCCGGCGCCGGGTAACCACGAGTACGGCACCGCGGGCGCGGCCGGCTACTTCGGCTACTTCGGGGACGCCGCGAACCCGCCCGAGGGCTACTACTCCTTCGACCTGGGGTCGTGGCACATCGTGTCGCTCAACTCCGACATCTGCGGCGACGATCCGGGGTGCGGGCCAGGCTCACCCCAGTACGAGTGGCTCGCCGCGGACCTGCGTGCGCACGACAAGGCCACCTGCACCCTCGCGTACCAGCATCATCCTCCTCACGACTGGCGCCCGTGGCAGAAGTGGGTCGATCCCGACGGGACGACACAGAACGGCGGCTCCGAGACCGAGGCGTACATCGATATGTGGGAGCTCATGGACGGTGCCGGGGTCGACGTCATGCTCGTCGGGCACAACCACATCTACCATCGGTGGGCGCCGCAGGACGCGCAGGGCACCAGTGATCCGAACGGGATCCGGCAGTTCACGGTCGGGACGGGTGGGCGATCGCTCTACCCGCTGGGGAAGAAGCCGCGTCCGGCGAACCTGGTCGCGGCCCAGAACAGGTCCTTCGGCGTGCTCGAGATGACGCTCAGCAGCGATTCCTACGCCTACCGGTGGGTGTCGGTGCCCGGCGAGCCTGCGTTCACGGACGCCGGCGCCGTCACCTGCCGCTGAGGACCGCTACCCACGCCGGATGCGCACGCGGACCATCGGGTCGCTCGAGGTCTCGGTCGTCGGTCTGGGCTGCAACAACCTGGGATGGCGGATCGACGAGGCGCGGACGCGCGAGATCCTCGACGCCGCGCTCGATGCGGGCATCACCCTCCTCGACACCGCGGACATCTACGGCGACACCGAGAGCGAGTCGTTCCTCGGGCGCGTCTTGAAGGGGCGACGTGACCGCGTCGTTCTCGCCACGAAGTTCGGCAAAGAAGGCTCGCCCGGCATCGCTGGCGGCGCATCGGCCCCCTACGTCCGCGCCGCCGTCGAGGGGAGCCTCCGACGGCTTCGGACGGATCGGATCGAGCTCTATCAGCTGCACGAGCCGCGGCCCGAGACACCGATCGCCGAGACGCTCGAGGTGCTGGACGAGCTCGTTCGCGAGGGGAAGGTCCGCGAGGTCGGGTGCTCCAACTTCAGCGCTCCGCAGCTCCGCGAGGCCGCGGAGGACGCACCCGGCGCCGCCCGGTTCGTCTGCGTGCAGAACGAGCTCAGCGCTCTCGAGCGCCGCGATCTCACCGAGGGCCTCGCCGAGGCCGGGCGTCTGGGGATGGCATACCTGCCGTACTTCCCGCTCGCGAACGGGCTGCTGACCGGCAAGTACCGTCGTGAGGAGCCCGTCGCCGAGGGCTCTCGCCTCGACACGTGGTACGACGAGGCCGAGCGCGCCGAGGTGCTGACCGACGCGACGTTCGACCGGCTCGACGCGCTCGCGGCGTTCGCCGCCGAACAGGGTCACACCCTGCTCGAGCTCGCGTTCGCGTGGCTCCTGGCCCATGAGCCGGTGGCCTCGGTGATCGCGGGCGCGACCTCGCCGGCGCAGGTTCGCGCCAACGCCGCCGCGGCGACCTGGGAACTCGACGGCCCCGACCTCGCCGCGCTACGGTAAGTTCTTGCGCAGTCCGTTGCGAAGGGAGATGCGGATGTACGGAACCGTGGCTCGCTCCAGGGTCAAGCCCGAGAACCGTGAGGCGCTGGCGAAGGTGTTCAGCGCGCAGTCGGCGGAACCGATCCCTGGTTACGTCACCGCCTACACGCTGTTCGAGAACGACAGCGACGTGGTCTGGCTGTTCGCGGTATTCGAGGATCGCGCGTCCTACGACGCGAACGCCGACGACCCGAAGCAGAACGAGATGTACCTCGAGTACCGGGCCCTCATGGAAGAGGAGCCCGAGTGGCACGACGGTCTGATCGAGACGATGTAGGCCTGCGCGAGGGGCGGCCTGTCGGCCGCCCCTCGCACCCGTCACATCACCTCGAACGTCTCGTAGACGTCGATCGTGGCGCCGCCCTGCAACACGGGGCAGCCCTTCGACAGCGTGACCGCCGCGTCGAGCGAGTCGGCCTTCAAGATCGAGTAGCCGCTCACGTCCGGCGAGCCGCCGCTCACGGCGCCGTCGGCGCCGATGTGCTGTGCCGCGCCTGGTGTGGTCGGGTTCCCGGGGTCCTTGATCGCACCGCCGAGCTCCGTGAACCAGTCCGTCCAGGCCTTCATGACCTGCGCCTGCTGCTCCTCGGTCTCGGGCATGCTGCCACCTCGGTAGACCAACACGTAGTCCGCCATGCGTCCCCTCCTTCGCTCGAGCCCTCGCATCCGGGCCGCTATCTCAACGACGAACGATGCGCCTCCGATCCGACATCCGCGTCTGCACTTTCGCGCCCCACCTGGGAACCGGCCACCTCGCTCATGCGTCCGAAGGCGAAACCGCACCGGAGGAGGAGTCCCCCATGCGACACCGTCGCCCCGCCCGGCTGGCCTTCGCGGCATCCATCGTCGCGATCGTCGTCCTCGGACCCGCAGGAGCCGCGTTCGCGTGCGGCGGCCTGATCGCCCCGAACGGCACGGTCAGCCTGCTGCGAACCATCACCCTCGCCGCCTACCACCGCGGCGTCGAGCACTACATCACCTCGTTCAGCTTCGCCGGTGAGGCGAACGCCGAGCTCGGCTCGATCGTGCCCCTGCCCGGGGTGCCCACCGACGTGAAGCCGGCGGGGAGATGGACCCTGCAACGCCTGGTGCTCGAGACCCAGCCGCCCGCTCCCGAACTCGCCTTCGCAGCGGCCGCCACCGCCGAGGACGGCGCCCGCGTCCTGCTCGAGACCGAGATCGACGCCCTCGACATCACCGTGCTCGAGGGTGGCGCCGTCGACGTCGGACGCTGGGCGACCGATCACGGGTTCTTCCTGCCGCCCGATGCCCCGGAGGTGCTCGAGTTCTACGCGGCACGGAGCCCGATCTTCCTGGCGGCCCGGTTCAACGCCGCGCGCGCGGCCGAGCAGGGCGTCGTCGAGGGCGAGGGCACGCCCATCCACGTCGTGATCCCCACGCCCAACCCATGGGTGCCGCTGCGGATCCTTGGGCTCGGCCGCCAGCCCACGGACCTCGTCCAGGCCGACGTGTACCTGTTGACGGATCGCGAGCCGGCACTGCTGCCCCAGGACGAGGAACCCTCGGGCCGCGACGCCCAGCGCGGCATCGTGCTCGAGCGGAGCGAGGAGGCCTCGAGCGAGCTGCTCACCGACCTGTCCTCGGATCGCGGGATGGGGTGGCTGCCCACGGAAGGCATGTGGTTCTCGCACCTCCAGATCGACACGCCGGCGAGCGCCCTGAAACATGACCTCGCGATCGACGCCAGCGGGTTCGGGAACCCGAGCCCGGTCGCCGCCGGGTTGCGGGCCCCGACGCCGCCCACGACCCGTGAGCTGCTGCCGGTGCTGATCGTGCTCGGCATCGGCCTGGTGGCCGCCGCGGCGCTCGCCACGCGGCCGCGACCCACGGTGGCCTAGCCGTGCGACGGGTCGCCCTCTTCGCGATGGGCGCGGTCCTCGCCGCGTCGTGCGCGCCTGCGGCCGCGCACGACCCCGGCGAGGTCCGCATCATCGCCATCACCATGCACTACTCGGCGTTCGATCCGACCGAGATCCACGTGGAGCCCGGCGAGACGGTCCGCTTCGTGCTTACGAACACCGACCCGATCGACCACGAGTTCATCCTGGGCGATGCTGAGGTTCAGCGGATCCACGAGGAAGGGACGGAAACGCACCACGGCGCCGAGCCGGGAGAGATCACGGTGCACGCGGGAGCGACCGGCGAGACCACCTCCACGTTCCCCGACGGGGGAGAGGTGCTGTTCGGGTGCCACTCGCCGGGGCACTTCGCCTACGGGATGCGCGGCGTGGTTGTGGTCGGGTAGAGGCCCGCGGCGGCGTCACCGCCCGGTGGTAGCGTCGCCGGCGTGCCCGCCGACCCCCCCGATGCCCTCGCCGGCCTGAACCCCGCCCAACGCGAGGCCGCGAGCATCGTGCGCGGTCCCGTCGCCATCCTCGCCGGCGCCGGCACCGGCAAGACCACCACCATCACGCACCGGATCGCGCACCAGGTGGCGACCGGCGCGTTCGCACCCGAGCACATCCTCGCGGTGACCTTCACGACGAAGGCCGCGGGGGAGCTCCGCGAACGCCTCCGGCGCCTCGGCGTCGAGGGCGTCGACGCCCGCACGTTCCACTCGGCTGCGCTCGCCGAGCTGCGGTGGCTGTGGACGCGGTACACCGGCGAGCCGTTGTCCGAGGTGCTCGACCACAAGGCGCCACTCATCACGACGTTCGCGAACGCGCTGCCGCCGCCGCACAAGTTCCTACCGCGCCGTGAGCTGGCGCAAGAGATCGAGTGGGCGAAGAGCCGCCGGATCACGCACGAGCGCTACCTCGACGAGCTGGGTGACCACATCTCGCCGATCCCGGCGCCGCTCATGCACCGCGTCTACGAGGGGTACGAGCGACGCAAGGACGCGATGGGCCGACTGGACTTCGAGGATATGCTCGCGCTCGCGGTCCGCCTGCTCGAGGAGCACCCGGCTGCCGCCGAAGAGCTTCACGACCGGTTCCACGCGTTCACCGTCGACGAGTTCCAGGACGTGAACCCGCTGCAAGCCGCGCTGCTCGACTCCTGGCTCGACGATCGCGACGAGGTCTGTGTGGTCGGGGACGACTACCAGACCATCTACTCGTTCACCGGCGCCTCGCCGGCGTACCTGCAGGGATTCGCGCGGCGGTTCCCGCATGCGGCCGTGGTGAACCTGCAGGAGAACTACCGGTCGAGCCCGCAGGTGCTGACGCTCACGAACCAGCTCGCGCGTCACGTCGGCTCGGGGCTGGCCCGTGAGCTGGAGGCCACGCAGCCCGAGGGTCCGCCACCCGCGGCGCAGTCGTTCTCGGACGAGGGGGCCGAAACGCAGGCGGTCGTGGACGCCGTTCGGCAGCTCCACCACGAGGCGAACGTGCCACTCGAGCAGATCGCCATCGTGTATCGGATCAACGCGCGCTCGGAGCCGTTCGAGGAGGCGTTCGCCGCCGAGGGCATCCCGTACCAGGTGAAGGACGGCGCGTTCCTGTCCCGGCCCGGACCGCGCGCGGTCGTCGCGCAGCTCCGGCGTCTCGCCGGCGAGCCAGCGCTGCCGGCGACCGAGAAGGTGACCGACGAGCTCGGGTTCGATCCGGTGACGACGCACGAGGCCGACGACGAGGCGACGCGCCAGTCGGATCTCGCGCGACTCCGCGCGCTGGCGGGGGAGTACGCCGACGCGACGCCCGACGGGGACGCGCCGGGGTTCATCGAGGAGCTGGCGCACCGGTTCTCGGCCGAGCGCGACGGCCGAGGCGTGCACCTGCTCACGTACCACCGCGCGAAGGGGCTCGAGTTCGACGCCGTCTTCCTGCCGCGGTTGGTCGACGGCGAGCTGCCGTACCGCTCGGGCCGCGCGAAGGCCGATCCCGACGAGGAGCGCCGCCTGCTCTACGTGGGGCTCACGCGGGCACGGCGGCACCTGTTCCTGACCTGGTCGCGTGAAGGCCGCGCGAAGCCGAGCCCGTTCCTCGCCGAGATGGGGCTGCGGGTGGCGCCGGCCACGAAGGCGGCGCCGGCGCCTCGCACCGCCGGCTCGCCCGTGTACGAGGCGCTGAGACACTGGCGCGCCGAACGTGCCAAGACCGACGGCGTGCCCGCGTACGTGATCTTCCACGACCGCACGCTGGGTGCGATCGCCGACGCGATGCCTCGCGACCTGGATGGGCTGGCCGAGATCACCGGGGTCGGGCCTATGAAGCTCGAGCGCTACGGCGACGAGATCCTGGCGCTCGTCGCGGCCGGATGAGGACGAGCCGGTCGATCCTGCGGTGGGCGCTCACCGGGCTTCTGCTTGGGGCGGGGGTCGGGCACCTCGTCGCGACCGAGGAGTTCCTCGGACAGGTGCCGTCGTGGCTGCCGTGGCGCGAGGCGATCGTCGTGGTGAGCGGGGTCGTCGAGATCGGCTTCGCCGCCGCGCTCGTCGTAGCCCGCGGGTTCTGGCGGCCCCGCGTCGGATGGGTCCTCGCGGGTTACTTCGTCGTGATCTTCCCCGGGAACGTATGGCAAGCCATCGACGGGACCACGACGTTCGGGTTGGACGCGCCGGCGGAGCGGTGGGGGCGTCTGTTGCTCCAGCCGGTGTTGATCGCGGCGACGCTGTGGTGCACGGGGGCCTGGCCGAAGCGGGCGCTCGACCCTGATGTGTGACATGGTGTGGGAACACCTCGCCCACGGAAGGGGCAGCCATGGCGAGCAAGGACAAGGGCGGCGCGAAGGGCTCCAAGACGGCAGCGAGCAAGACGCTCAAGGAGAAGCGCGCCGCGAAGAAGGCGAAGCAGGACGGCGGGTCCAAGACCACGGACTGGAGCATCACCAAGAAGTAGCGAGAGGACGAGGTTGTCCCAACCCGAACCAGAGCGCGGTGGACAGGGCGATCACGGCCCGCCGCCATCGGTCCGCCTGCCGTGCCCCAACTGCGCCTCCCCGAAGACCCAGCCCTTCACGCACGCGGGGCCGGGGGCACGCGTGAACATGCGATGCGGCGTCTGCGGCCACCTGTTCAGGGATCCGGGCCTGAAGCGGTAGCGACGCCCCGGGGTCGGCGCGACGTCGGAGGCGAGGTCGCGAGCGGTCCCATATCTCGGGTCCCGATCGTCAACCGGTTGACCCCCGAGCGGCTCTGCTACGCCGACCTTCGTCAACCTGTTCACGATGAACACCTAGGTCGCAGTCGTGAACCCGTTGACGATCACGTCCGCGGGAGGATCTTCCTGGCGTCACCAGGGTGACGACTCACGTCCCTTGGCGCGATCCGACGCTCGAGACACGCGGATGGGGCGGTTCGTAGAGACACCCCCGTGACGTTCGGTGGTCACTCCCCGTGCGGCGCCGGTCGTGGCCGGGTTCGTTTCCCGTATACTCTGCGGGTCGCGTCGAACGGTTGAGGTTCGACGCCGCATCTCCCACCCACCGATGTCGAGGCTCCTGCCCGATATCCGGCGCACCCGCCTCAGCCACGCGGCACGCGTCGAACGATGACGCTCGCTCGCCGAGCAGAAGGCGGTATCCGACCATGAGCACTACGTCCGCGCGTGCTTCCCGCGCGCCCGACCACGACCACCAGCCGCGGTTCGCCGACCTCGGCGTGTCCGAGCCGGTGGCCACGGCCCTCGCGATGCGCGGCATCACCGGCCCGTTCCCGATCCAGACGCTCGTGCTCCGTGACGCGATCGCCGGGCGCGACATCCAGGCGCGATCGCGAACCGGCAGCGGTAAGACCCTCGCGTTCGCCGTGCCGATCGTCGAGCGCCTGCAGCACTCCGGCCGCTCGCCCCAAGCCCTGATCCTGGTGCCGACCCGCGAGCTCGCGAGCCAGGTCACCGAGGAGTTCCGCGCGATCGCCGACGTGAGACAGCTCCAGATCGCGGCCGTCTACGGTGGGGTGGGCATCGGCCCGCAGGCCAAGAAGGCGCGCCACGCCGACGTGGTGATCGCGACTCCCGGCCGTCTGCTCGACCTCGTGGAACGCAAGCTGATCCGTCTGGATCGCGTCCGCATCGCGGTATTGGACGAGGCCGATCGCATGCTCGACATGGGCTTCCTGCCCGACGTGCGCCGGATCTTGGCCCTGCTGCGCGGGGACCGGCAGACCATGCTGTTCTCCGCCACGTTGGAGGGTGAGATCGCGAAGCTCGCCGAGGGGTCCACCCGTGACGCCGTGCGGCACGAGATCCGCGACGAGCGTCCGACGGTCTCGTCGGCGACCCACCGGTTCGTGGGCGTCGCGCACACCGACCGGTTCTCGACGCTGGTGCGCGAGCTCGCGGCCGACCGCGGCCTGACGCTCGTGTTCACGCGGACCAAGCGCGGAGCCGACAAGCTCGCCCGCAACCTCAAGCGGGACGGCTTCAAGGCCGGGGCGCTGCACGGCGACATGAGCCAAGGCCAGCGCGAGCGCGCGCTGGGGCATTTCGCCACGGGGAGGAGCGACGTGCTGGTGGCGACCGACGTGGCAGCGCGTGGGTTGGACCTCGAGCACATCAGCCACGTGATCAACTTCGATCCGCCGGCCGATGACAAGACCTACGTGCACCGCGTGGGTCGCACCGCCCGCGCTGGGCGCAGCGGCACCGGCATCACGTTCGTGACGCCCGAGCAGCTGCGCGACGTGGCCGACATGGCCAAGGCGCTGAAGCTCGAGAAGGAGTTCTCGAACGCAGGGCTCGCCCAGCGGTCGACGCAACCGGAGCGCACCGGGAAGCCCGCGGCGAGTCGCTCGCGTTCGAGTTCGAGTCGGAAGGCGCGGCCGCGTCGCGACCCGAACCGCTAATGGGAGCGACCGGCAGGGCGGAGCCCCCGCGAAGCCGGCGGCGTGGCAGCCCGGACCGTGACCGCTGTCACACGTCGCCCTCAGACCGAGGGCACGTTCCGTGTCGATCAGCCGGGCTTGAACGTCGGCAGGCCGTCGTCGGGGCTCGAGACGGTCCGCGCATCGACGCCGAGCAGCCCCGCGAGCGTCCCCGAAGCCGCGTTCAGGCGATCGCGGTCCCACGACTCCACGACGTCGGCCACCACGCCACCACCGTCGACCACGACGACCGTGGGCGAGGACGCGATGCCGTACGCGTCCGACGTCACGTAGGGCGCGAGGTCCGGGATCTGCGCGAACGACCACGCATGGCCGGTGGCGAACCGATCGAGGTCGGCCTGCGGATCTTGGCCCACGCCGATCACGGCGCCGGTGTAGGCCTCGGCCAGGCGCCCGAGCGCGGGCGCGGCCATGACCGCCACCGAGCACGTCACCTTGTAGAAGATCACGGCGTGCGGACCGCGCACGTCGACGCCGGGGACCTGCGGGGCGCGGGAGCCGATCGCGATCGCCATGCCCCGATGGTACGTGGTCGGGGAGCTTGCAGGGGCACCGGCTCTCGCTCGGATGGCACCCGCACACACGGGACCAGAACCAGGCGATCTTCGACGGGCTCGGCCTGACCGGGGAGCGGGGAGCCTTCTGAACGACGCGCAACGTATCCTCCTTGTGAGGGCGATCAGCCCGCCTGCGCGCGCAGCGGACCGAACGGATCGACGTGCAGCAGCGCGGCGCCCACGAACGTGCACGCCACGCCGACCGACGGCAGGAGCACGACCTCACCGGGCACCGGGAACGCGTTCGCGGCGAGGAGCCCCAAGCCGGCCACGGCCGCCGCCGCGCCGGCCAGCGCCTGACCGATGCCCGGCACGCCCGTTCGCACCGGTGGGGGAGTCGCGGCGGGCCGCTCCGCCCACCGGAACCCCAGGAGGAACGGCGCCAGGCAGATCGCGCACACCGCGTACCAGGCGGGGCGCAGCAGCCACCACGCGGTGCCGAGAGCCTCGGGCTGCGGCGCGATGCCCGTGGGGAACAGCAGCAAGGCGGCCAGCACGACCGCGCTCATGTTCCACAGGTAGAAGGTCATCACCATCGAGTTGGCCACCACGACCGCGAGCCACGCCCTCGGACGTGCGAGCCAGCGGTTCGCCTTGTCTTCGAAGAGGAGGCTGGCGCCGCACTGCCACACCCCCAGCGCCAGGAGCGCCAGCGTCGGCGGCTGCACGTTCGACCGGGGCGCGTGGGTGAGCGCGATCATCGAGACGGGGTAGTCGAACCACGCGACCAGCGCCCCCATCGTCGCTAGGCCGCCTGCCGCCATCGCCGCGGGCACCCACGTCCGCCGGCGCAGCGAGCCGTCGGCCCACAGGAACCCGAGCTCCATCACCCCCAGCCACACGAACGCGTAGTTGGCGGCGCCGACGATCCCGGCGTCCAGACCGTAGCGCGCGACGTCGATCACGAGCGCCCCGGCGGCCAGTGCGACGATCGTCCAGCGGCCGAACAGACGGTGCGCCCACGCGAGCGGGGGGATCGCGACCATGCTTCCCAGGTACACAGCGAGGAACCACAGGGGCAGCGAGACTTCTTGGCCACCGACGCGGGCCAGGCCGCTCGGGACGATCCCGATCGCCACTCCCGCCACCGGCAGGATCGTCCAGAACCCGACGAACCACAGGGCTGGCCGGATCAAACGCGCGCATCGCCCGCGGAGCCAGTCCGCGTAGGAGGTGCCGCGTGCCGAGGCCGAGATCCACGAGGTCCCGTTCGTGAAGCCACCGACGATGAAGAACAACGGCATCACCTGGAAGACCCACGTGAGGACCTGCAGGTTCGGTCCGAGCTCCAGCAGGTTCGAGCCCGTGAACTTCCCGTCGCGGTAGCCGAGGACCGCCATCGTCCAGTGGCCGAGGACGACGACGGCGATGGAGACCACCCGCAGCAGATCGATGTAGCGGTTTCGTGTGTCGGGCGTCGAGGCGACCAGATCGCGCGCGCGCGTCCGGGCGGGTCGGGCCGTGGGAGCCCCCCTCATGACCCGGTCAGTGTCGCACTCCGGGGGGCCGGATACGAGCCGGTCCGGAGTGGGGGTGCCGAGATCTGCCGTCACCTCGCAGCCGCGGCGCAGGCTCAGGCGCCGAACCAGCGCGCGGCCCGGCTGGACCTGAAGTCGGCCTTCTCGGCGGCTGTCGCGAGCGAGGGCTCGACGAACGTGCCGGTCGGGTGGCCGGGTGTCGAGAAGAAGTCCACGTCGACTCGTGCGACCTCGTCGCCACCGAACTCGATGTAGCACGCGCCGGTGCCGTCATAGCCGGGAGGCTCGGTCGCTCCGCGTATCCGCGCGATCAACTGATCGGCCACGACGGCCGCCGCGCCCTCGGCGAACATCCCGGCCTTGGGCGTGCCGACGCTCGTAACGTCGCCCACCGCGTAGACACCCGGGAACCTGGTTGCCAGGGTTCGTTTATCGACGGGGATCCATCCGTCCACCGTCATGCCCGAGGCGCCGACGACCTCCGGGACGCAGTGCACCGGGATGCCCAGGAACAGGTCGTAGGGCAGGCGCCGGCCGTCCCCGAGGATGGCTTCCCCCGCATCCAAAGCGACGACCCGCTGATCGGGCACGAACTCGATGCCGCGCTCGGCGAACGCAGCCAGGATCGCATCCGAGGTGGCGGGAGAGGGTGGGATCGGCGTGCCCATCGGGATCACGAGCTGGATCCTTACGGCATCACGGACACCGCGCTTGCGCAGGAACTCGTCGAGCATGAGCGCGGCCTCGCTCGGCGCGGGAGGGCACTTGAACGACGGGCCGCACACCCCGACGATCGCCGTGCCGGCCGCGAACCCGGGGAGTACCTCCCGGAGCCTCTCGGCGCCCGGGACGGAGTAGAACTCGTTCCCCGTCTCGGCGAGGCCCGGTGTTGCGCCCACGTCGTAGTCGGCCCCCAAGGCCACCACGAGCACGTCGGCCTCGTAGGTGTCGAGGTCGGTCGTGACGCGCCGGGCCTCCGGGTCGATCGCCGTGATGGTCTCCTGGCGGAACCGAACGTGGGGAGTGGTGATGTCGCGGTAGTACAGGCGGACCGCTTCGGGCGCTCGCTTGCCGAACATCACGTCGAGCTTGGAGAAGCCGAACACGAAGGCGTCGGCGCGGTCGATCAGCGTGACCTCGACCTCGTCACCGAGCTCCTCTGACAGGCGGGTGGACAGTTCGAGGCCACCGAAGCCGGCACCGAGCACGAGCACGGATGTGGTCACGGACCCAAGGATAGAACACCGTCATGGTTGAGCGGCCTGCGAGGAAGAGGCTCGATCTCTCCTATGAGGATCAGGACGCGGCCTCCGCGTTGATGCCGGGGACCGGCACCTGCTCGAGACGCTCGAGCCACGGCCGTGCCTGGAGCTGCTCCATGATCATCCGAGCCTCCGCCAGGATCTCGGTAGCCTCCGCCCGCCCGTGGTTCGCGAGCCACTCGCCGTGCTCGACCAGGGTGACCGCGACCCAGAACGTCGCTCCGATCTCCCGGAACGCACCGGCCGCGGCCTTCCACCCTGCCGAGGGATCCCCTTCGCCGACCGTCGCGGTCAGGTGCGCCCGGTAGCGGGTGGCCTGGGCGCCGAGGTGCGGCGCACGCAGTCCCCTGGGGATCGACTCGATCGTCGCGATCAGCGCCTCAAGGCGGCCGAGCTCGCCGAGGCTCGCCGCGGCCTCCATCCCCATGGTGTACGCCCACTTCGAGGGGTCAGAGTTGATCCCGACGATCTCTGCGTCGGCGATGACGAGCTCGGCGGCCGCGAGCGACTCCTCGGCCCGACCCTCCGCGAGGAGCTGACAGGCGTTCGCCGCGTTGTAGGCGGCACGGATCTGGGACTCGTCGGTTGACATGAACGGGGCGAACGCATCCATCACGGCTCTGCCGCGCTCCGGCTCGCCACGGGCTCGATGGACGAGCACGAGCCTCAGCAGGTCTGAGACGTCGCGCGGCGCGCGCTCCTGCTCGGGCCACAGGTCCTCGGCGATCTCGAGCACCTCGTCCCACTCTCCGAGCTCCACCCGGCAGCCAAGCTCGGAGGCACGCGCCACGAGCGCCGCTATCTCGAGGCCGAGCCTGTGGGCAGTTTCGGCCTGTCGGGCGAAGACCTCGATGGCCTCATCTACGCGATCGACCTCGGCGAGGTGGACGGCGAGGTTGTTGAGCGCGCGCATGTGCGCGTTCGCGAACCCGTTCTCCTCGGCGAGGACGACTGCGCGTTCGAGAAGGCCGAACGACTCCTCGGGGTGGGTCGATCGCCGCGCAGTGCTCTTGGTGTTCAACACGTGGGACAGGACCTCCGGGAGCCACAGCGCCTCCGCGATTTCCAACGCGCGCTCGACCCATGGCAGGACCTCGTCGACGTGGCCGGCGAAGTACTGGAACCGCGCGATCTCCCCCGCGAGCGCGGCCAGGGTCTCGTCGGGCTCGCCTCCGGAGAGCACCTCGTACGCTGCCTCCATCCGCCGCAGCGGCTCCTCGATCTTCGCCATGCCGTACCACTCGGTCTCGCCGAGCGCGGCCGAGGCCGCGGCGTGCAACCGAGGCTCGCCGATGCGCTCGTACAACGCCGCGGCCTCCGCCAGCCGCTCGGCCGCCTCGACGTACCGCGTCCCGTAGTGCGCCATCCGACCCGCCCGCTCGAGCAGCCCGGCCCGCTCCCGATCGTCTTCGGAGAGCGCGATCGCCTGCTCGAAGTACCGCTGAGCCTCCACACTTGCGGCCAGCGAGGCCGCTCGCTCACCGGCCTTGATGAGCATGTCCCGGGCCCGGGCCTTGTACTCGGCCGCGTCATCCGCCCCGGGGACCGCCTCGTAGGCCCTCAGGTAGTGGGAAGCGAGCACCTCGACGATCTCTTCCTCGTCCGTGACCCACGTGGCCTCGATGAACGACGCGGCCGCCAGGTGCTTCGCCTTGCGGTCGTGCTTGGACAGGGTCTCGTAGGCAACGGTCTTCAGCAGGTCTTGGAGGAACCCGTACTGACCTCGCTCGGGCGAGCGCGGATCGGCTTGGACCGTCAGGATCTCCTTGCGAACGAGCGAGGACAAGATCTCCTCGACCTTCGGCTCCGGGAGCTCGGCGATGCGCGCGACGCCTTCCTTGAAGAAGGTCTTGCCCAGGACCGCGCCGTCTTGGACCACTCGGGCTCCTCAGGCGTGAGCCCGTCGAGTCGCGCGGCGATCAACGCGTGGAGCGTCTCGGGGATCTCGAGCTTCTCGATCGGCCCGGTCGGGCGGTAGACGTTGCCCTCCTGATGGAGCAGCCCTCGGTCGAGCAGCATCCTCACGGTCTCCACCGCGTAGAGCGGCACGCCCTGTGCGCGCTCGAGGATCTGCGCGCCGACCTCATCCGGCAGCCCGGGGACCAGACCCGAGAGCAGGCCGCGCATCGGCTCCTCGGACAGCGCCTCCAGATACAGCGAGGTGAAGTTCCTCTTGCCGGCGCCCCAGCTCGGCCTGTGCTCCGCGAGCTCGGGGCGCCCGAGCGTCAGCACGAAGATCCGGTGGTTCCGCGACCACTCGAGCAGGTACTCGATGAAATCGAGCAGTGCAGCATCGGCCCACTGCAGGTCCTCGAAGATCATCACGACCGGGTCCTGCTCGGCCATCCGTTCGAAGAACAGTCGCCAGGCCGCGAACAGGTCCTCTTTGTCGGCGGCAGCGCGCTCCTCCAGCCCGAGCAGGTGGGCGAGGCGCTGCTCGATCCACTTCCGTTCCTCGGGCTCGGCGACGAACGAGTCGAGCGTCGAGCGCAGCTTCGCCGATGCCGAGGCAGGGTCCTCCTCCTCGGCGATCCGGCACCGCATCTTCAGCATCTCGGCGAGCGCCCAGTAGGCGACGCCCTCGCCGTAGGAGATGCAGCGACCTCGGTGGTACAAGCTCACGAGCTGCAGACCGTCGAAGTACTTGTAGAACTCCCATGACAGGCGCGACTTGCCAATCCCGGCGACGCCGGTTACCGAAACCAGGTGCGCCTTGCCTTCGTCGGCCGAGGCGTGGAACAGCTCCTTGATCATGCGGAGCTCGCGGTCCCGACCGACGAACGGAGGTTCCAGACCGGTCGACTTCAGCGTCCCGCGTGCACCGGCGATCACCCGAACCGCCCGCCACAGCGGCGTGAGCCCGACCTTGCCCTTCAGCTCGTGCTCGCCGGCGGGCTCGAACACGATCGTGGCGTCGGTCGAGCGTTTCGTCGACTCGCCGACATAGACCGCCCCCGGCTCGGCGGCGGATTGGATCCGGGAGGCGGTGTTCACCATGTCCCCCGCGACCATCCCTTGACCGACAGCGCCGATGTTCACCGCCGCCTCGCCGGTAAGGACGCCCGCGCGCGCCCGGAGCTCCGGCACCTTCGCTTCCTCACCCATCGCGGCGACTGCGGCGGTCAGCTCGAGTGCGGCGCGGACGGCACGCTCCGCGTCGTCCTCCGTCGCGACCGGGGCGCCCCACACCGCCATGACCGCGTCGCCGATGAACTTCTCGACCGTGCCCCCGTAGCGCTCGATCAGCGTCCTGCAGGTGTCGAAATACCGCCCGAGGAGCTCCCGGACCTCCTCGGCGTCCCGACCCTCGCTGAGGGTCGTGAATCCCACCAGGTCCGCGAAGAGCACGCTGACGAGCCGGCGCTCGGCGGAGGGGGCGACGGCGACCGCGGGCTGCGGGGCCGGGGCAGCCGTCTCGGTGAGCGGGTTCCCGCATTCCCCGCAGAACTTCACCGGTGACGGGTTCGGGGAACCGCACGCCGGGCACGTCCGCGCCAGCGGCGCGCCGCATTCCCCGCAGAACTTCCGGCCCAGCTCGTTGTCGGCGCCACACGCGGTGCATCGCACGGCGTGGAGTGTAGGCGGTGTCGACGGTCCGGGTGGATCAGCGCGCGGGGCGACGATGGCGCGCGTCGGGCCGGCACGCCGGATGTGCGCGGTGGTGCTCCCGGTTCGGCTATAGGGCGCGGTGACCGCTCCACGCACGCCACCTCGGCTGGGACACTCATCGAGCATGACCCTGCGGGCGACCTTCGAAGCCGAGCTTGCGCGTCAAGCCATCGCGTGGTGCGCCGGGGGGTGCCGGTACCGCAACAGCCACCGCCGCGGGTTCGCGACGGCGGACACCGTGCACCTGGACGCCGCCATCGGGACCCGGCGCACCCTGTACCGCGGCCTGCACGAGGTGGCCCACGTGGTGCTCGGGCACACGGCGAAGGGTGGCCGTCGCCGCTGGCAGATGGAGGCCGACGCCGAGGTTTGGGCGCAGCAGCGCATGACCGCGCTGGGGATCGAGGTGCCGGAGGCCTCGGTGCAGGCCGGACGCGCCTACATCGCCAAGATGCGACGCTGGGGCGCGGCGATCAGCCGGGCGCACACCGCGCCAGGCCGCACCGTCCCACGCTGAGTAGGAGGCAGGACATGGTCGAGTGGGTGTTCATCGACGCCGAGGGCACCGAGACGGGGACGTCGGAGCCGTTCGGCACGCAGGCCGATGCCGAGTCGTGGTTCGGGACGAGCTGGGAGTCGCTCTCGAAGGGTGGGACGACCGACGTGGCGCTTCGCGACACCGGCGACGGCACCGAGGTCTACCGGATGAGCCTGGCTCCCGAGTAGCGGGCCGCTCAGCCCCCCGATCCGGTCTCGTCGTGCTGGTGGTACTCGTAGGCGGACATCGCCTTGCCCGTGGGGGAGCGCCACTCGCGCTCCTCGCCGGGGAGCTTCCCCAGGACCTGGCCCATCGCACGGACGTGCGCCTGGACGCTCCCGCAGCACGAGCCGATGTAGCTCACGCCCGCCTCGTTCGCCTCACGCGCGAAGGCCGCCATCTCCTGACGCGACAGCTGCATCGGATCGAGCTCGTAGGGGAAGGCGTCGAAGGACGTGAAATCCGGCTTCTCGGCGGTCGTCCGATAGGCGACCGGCTGCGAGGCGACGTAGCAGCTCACGGCCGCCCGCATCTCCTTCGCGATCGCAAGCTGCTGGCCGGGGCCGTTCAGGCAGTTGACGCCCACGATGTCGGCGCCGGCATCGGCGAGCTTGCTCGCGCACTCGCCGGGGGTGTCACCCTCGTAGGACCGCGGCGTCGGCTGCTCGAAGGACATCGTCACCATCACGGGGAGCCCGGTCGCCTTCGCCCGCTCGACGAACGAGAGGGCCTCGCCGAGGTAGGAGAACGTCTCGCCGATCCAGAAGTCGGGCGGTCCCGCGTCCAGCTGGTCCTGGAGCTGCCGGTCGAGCAGTGCCCGGACGTGATCGATCGAGGCCGCGTCGGCGGGGTCGTAGGCCCACGTGAGGGAGAGGTTGCCCGCGACGAGCGCGTCGCCCTCGGAGGCGACCTCACGGGCGACCCGCACGGCGGTGCGGTTGATGTCGTCGACCTTGCTCTGCATGCCGACGGTCGCGAGCTTGTCCTCGCTCGCGTAGAAGGTCATCGTCTGCAGCACGTCGACCCCGGCGCGCAGGAACTCGCGGTGCAGCTGCGCCAGCGCGTCGGGGTGCTCGATCACCACCTCGGGCGTGAACGGGCCTGCCTGGACGTAACCGCGCTTCTCGAGTTCGAGGAGGTAGCCGCCGTCACCGAGCACCGGTCCCTCGGCCAGCCGTTCCAAGATCCCCTTCGGCATCGTCGCTCCCGTCTGACGTCGTCACCGACGCCTCGGACAGCCTGGTGGACAGCTCCGAGCCGCCGAAACCGGCACCGAGCACGGTCGTGGGCATCGACCCGAGGATAGGCGCGTCCCTCCGCCCTCGCAGTCCGCGGTGGCGGTCGAGGCCGGGCTACACCCGTTGCTCGGCGGGTGGGGGCGGTGGCGCCGAGAAGTCCATCGCATGTACGTCCTCGATGCGACCGCGGAACCACGCGTCGAACCCGATCTCCGAGGACGCCAGCTTGCCCATGAGCTCGTCGGCCCCGGGGCCATCGAGCACCACGATCGCCAACTGCTGGCCGTCGGGCGTCTGCTGCAGCCACACGCGATGCCCGGTGATGCCGTAGCGCTCGTTCATCTCGTCGAACCCGGCCTTCCGCGGACCGTTCAGCTCTGCGATCCAGGCCTCCCATGCCTCGAGCTTGCCGGGCACGATCGGTACGGCCATCGCTCCCATGTGCGCCTCCCCTTGCATGAGCGGTGGGTCCCGCTCCGTGATCGCGATCCTAAGCCCTCGAGCTGGAGATCGTCGACGAGGGAGGTCGACCGCCTTGCGCGGGGTCCCTAAGAGACAAGCCCAGCAAGAGCAGAGGGCCCAGCTCTGGCGAGGGGTTCGCCGGCGTCAGGCCGCGACCGCCGACCTCGCGCGCTCCACGCCGTTCCGCCGGATGAGCTGCTTCACCACGTACGCCGCATCCCGGCCCACGCCGGGCAGGACGTCGGAGGTCGCAGCGAACTGGAACGGCAACCCGACGAAGTACAGCCCCGGTTCGCTGGTGACGACGCCACGCTCGTGCATCGGCGCGCCGTCCTCGCCGAAGATCGGCAGCGCGATCCATGAGAGGTCGTGGCGGAACCCTGTGCACCAGATCACGTTCGTCACGTCTGCGAGGACGCGACCGTCCTCCAGGACCGGGACGCCACCTTCCGCGGCGACGGTCCTCGGCACCCGCTGGATCCCGGCGGCGAGCAGCTGCTTCGGCTTCACGCGGACGAGGGGGTCCCCCTTCTCGTGGAACGCGCGGCGCGCCTTCCGCCCGAACGGCGTCTTGAGCGTCAGGACGTGCGTGCCGACGAAGCGGACGATAGGGAAGACGGCGTGCTGAGCGAACCATGTGTCGATGTCCACCGGGACGTGGCTATGTTCGGGACCCGAGAGCCACGTCGGGTGGATGCCAACCACCTCCATAGAGATGTCGGCGCCCGAGTTGCCGGCGCCAACGACGAGCACGCCGCCGTCGCGGAGCTGCGACGGGTTGCGGTACTCGGTGGAGTGCAGCTGGACGATCTCGGGATCCAGGTCGCGCGCGATCACCGGAACCCGAGCTTCCCGGTGGGCGCCGGACGCGACGACGACATTCGCGGCTTCGAACCGTCGCTCGCCGGCCGTGACGATGTAGCCGTCGACCTCCCGGTGGACCCCGTCCACGTGGATCCCGTTGCGCACGGGGAGCCCGAGCTTGCTCGCGTAGGCCTCGAGGTAGTCGGCCATCTCGTCCTTCGTCGGCATCGCCGAGCCTGTCGCCGGGTAGGGCCGGCCTGGGAGCGAGGCGTACCGAGCGGGCGTGAACAGGCGGAGTGAGTCGTAGCGGGTGCGCCACGAGTCGCCGACTCGCTCGCTCCCGTCGAGGATCACGAACGAGCGTCCCGCCTGCTTCAGGTGATACCCGGCCGACAACCCGGCCTGCGCTCCACCGATCACCACCGTGTCGAGCCGCTCCGTGTCCATCTCCGTGACCCCCTCGCTCGTCATCGGAAGGGACGGTAGGTCTTGCGACGGGAGAGCCGCATCGACGGGACGCACCAAAGCGGCCGAACGGCCGCATGGTGCGAACGAACCACGCGGGGTCAGGCGAGTCCGTGTCCGAAGGCGAACGCGGTCGCGGCCGACCGGGTCGACACCCCGACCTTCGCGTAGATGTTCTGCAGGTGGCGGGCGACCGTGTGCTCGCTGATCACGAGCTCGACGGCGATGTCGCGGTTCGTCTTCCCGGCCGCAAGCAGGTGAAGCACCTCGGCCTCTCGTGCGGTGAGCCCTGCGGGCAGCGCCTCGGGCTCGCCGAGGAGCAGCGCGGTCGCCGCCGCGTCGGGCGCGGCGCCCAGCCGTTCGAACGCGGCGAGGGCCGCTCGCAGCTCGAGCTCGGCGCCCTCGGCATCGCCGCCGGCGCGGATCGCCTCGGCGTACAGCACGCGGGCCTTCGCCGCCTCGTAGGGGAGCTTCAGCTCGTGCCACGCGGCGCTGGCACGGCGCAGGACCTCCGAGGCGGCGGGGGTGTCCCCTTCGGCGAGGTGGAGCGCGCCCGCGGCCGTGGCCGCCGCGGCCTCGAACGCCGGCGTCCCCGCTTCGCGGGCCCTCGCCTCGAGCTCGTCGACGGCCGTGCGTGCCTCGTCGAGCGCTCCCGCGGCGATCAGGACCTCCACGTTCGCCGACAACAGTCGTGCGCGCCGAGGGCGCTGCTGTTCGTTCGCCAAGGCCAGCCGGAGCCCCGACCGTGCGGCCTCGATCTTGCCTTGCTGCAACTGGAGCAACGCCAGGCCGGGCTGGGGATCGGCGCCGAACCCTTGCGCCCGCGCGAACGCTGCCTCGGCGCCGTCCACGTCGCCCGTTCGTCGCCGGATCTCACCGACTTGGATGAATGCGGACGCCGCGAGGCCCGGTTCCGTGTTCACGAGCTCCTCGGAGGCGAGCACCGCCTCGGCCTCGGCTTCGGGCCATGCGCCGCGCAGCCGCGCGACCTCGGCACGGTTCACACGGCACATCCCCGGGAACGGGGAGCCGGGCTGGAGGGCGTCGCACCACACGCGCGCCGCGTCGCTCCACTCACCCGCGCGGCGGACGTCGTTCAGTTCCAGGCAGGCCTGGATCAGGTTGCAGAAGATGAGGCCGGTGAAGTACGGGCTCAGGTCGCCCACGAGGACCGCGGTCATCGCCTCGTCCATCAACGCCATGCCCTCGTGGACCTCGCCCGCGTCGACCCGGACGAGTCCTTCGGTGTGGATCGCCATCGCGACGAGGTCGCCGTCTCCGAAGGTCTGGCCGATCCGGGTGGCATCGCGGGCCGACCCGAGCGCATGATCGAGCTCGCCCGCGAACCGAGCGATGTTGGCCTCGACCATGACGAGGAACCCCTGCTCCACGCACGCCGGCCGGTCCTTCAGATGGCGCTGCGCCCGCATCAGGAAGCCAGCGCCGACGGAAGGCTCGTCGCGCACGAAATGCTCGATCGACAGACGCGCCGCGACCGCGCCCGCCGCGACCTCGTCCCCCGAGGCCGCGTAGGCCGCGTACGCCTTCTGCCGCGCATCCAGCGAGTCGTCGAACCTCGAGATCCACCAGGCGGCGTCGGCGAGCCCCTCGAGATCGTTCGCGCTGAGCAGCGACCGGTCGGCGGCGGCGAACCCTTCGTAGGCCTCGGCCCACGCACCGCCGGCAAGCGCTTCCCGCGCCCGGTCGATCCCGATGTCCGGCTGTGTCACGCTGCACCTTCCCTCGGGAGCGTCGTCCTCCGGTACACGACCCGAGCTGCGCTGGGCCACGGCTCGGGAGGAGGGTATAGCGTTACGACACGATGAACCCGCCCGTCGATGAACGTGAGGCCCGGATCGAGCTCGCGGCGGCGTTCCGTATCGCCGTGCTCTTCGACTTCCACGAGGGGATCTCGAACCACTTCTCGATGCTGATCCCCGGGCGCGAGGACCGGTTCCTGATCAACCCGCTCGGCTTGCACTTCTCCGAGGTGACAGCCTCGAGCCTGGCCGTGGTCGAGGCCGACGGCACGCCGGTCAGCGGCACCGCACCGTCGACCGGCATCGGGATCCACGCGCCCATCCATCGCCTGTGCCCGCAGGCCACCGTCGTCCTGCACACGCACCAACCGTGGACCACGGCCCTCGCGATGCGTGATGACCTCCACCTGGCGCCGATCAGCCAGACGTCGCTGCAGCTCACCGATCGCGTCGTCTACGACGAGCGGTACGAGGGGCTCGCCGACCTGGACGAAGGTGAACG
>CAZZND010000021.1:9576-28854 GCA_964655465.1 uncultured Actinomycetes bacterium | reverse complement strand
CGGCGTGACGCTCCCAGATCATCCGGCCGTCCGCGTACACGTACAGCGTGGTCTTGTAGGGATCGCCCCCGGAGACCGTGGTGTCGAGGCTCAGGACGAGGTCGCCGGTGACGGGCGTGCTCGGCTGTGCGCCCTCGGGCGGCACCCCGATGAAACCGACCCGTTCGTCGGTGGGCGCGGGCGTGACGGTGTCCGCAGGAACCGGGTCGGTTCCCGCGACGGTGGCGACGGCGACGACGCCGGCGATCACGATCGCGATCCCGAGTGCACCGGCCGAGATCCGCTGGTTCCGACGCTTCCGGTCGCGGCGGCGCATGACGCGCTCCGCGAGCCCCGGATCGGGTTCGAACCGTCGCAGCGCCCGCTCGAGCAGCTCGCGGTCGTCGATCATCGGTCATCTCCGATCGCGTCGCGGAGCGCCGCCCGGGCACGCGTGGCACGGGTTCGGACCGTCGAGGGCTTGACCCCGAGGAGCCGAGCGGCCTCGTCCGAGCTCAAGCCGTAGAGCGAGGTGACCACGAGCGCCGCGCGCTCATCGCGGGACACCTGTGCCAGGGCGCGGAAGACGATCTCTCGGTCCTCGACCACGTCGAACGCGTCGGGCTGGGGAGCGGCGTGGACCGTTCGACGCAGCGCCATCGCGGCCCTCCTCCGCTTGGTCCGGAACACGTTCATCGACACCCGGAACAGGTAGCCCGCGGGGTCGTCCATGGCGGCGACGCGATCCCATCGCTCGAAGACCCGCAGGAAGGCCTCCTGTGCGATCTCCTCGGCTTCGAAGCGGTCGCCCGTCATCAGGCACAGCGCGCCGAACAGGCGGGTCTGGTGATCGGTGACGAACGTCTCGAACGGAGGCACCGCCTCCACGCGGTGTCCTGCACCCGTCACGAGTTGGATCGGCTCTCCCATCCCGATCCATGAACCTCCCAGAGGCGATTCTGCTACGAGGAGCGCACCCGCGCCCCGTTGACGCCCTCCCCGCGCGCCGTGTTAGCCTGTTGCACCTGCAACACCGCAGGTCAGACCTAGTTCGGGGACGAACGATGATCCGCACACGCGCAGCAGGGGAGGTCGCGGCCATGGTGCCGTCGCGTCTGTGCTGCTGTCGCGAGGCCGGGATGCCCTGCATGGGCGTCCCCCACGCCATGCGGTAGCCACCCGAATCCCCTCGCACCACCAGGCCGCCGCATCCGGCGGCCTTTCCCGTTTCCCCGGACCAGCCAACCCGACCCGGAGCCTCGATGGCAGACGCAGATCCGATCCAGCCGATCCACGAACCGGCCCTCGCTGTCGTCGAGGAGGAGGCCGGGTGGGTGCGTGACGCCGCGGAGCGGTTCGAGGACGCGAAAGCCCCGGATCTGCTCGCCTGGGCGATCGAGACGTTCCACCCCCGCCTGGCGATCAGCGCCGCGGGCGGGGTCGACGGCATGGCGATCATCGACATGGCCTGGCGCATCGACCCGTCGATACGCGTCTTCACCCTCGACACCGGTCGCCTCCCGCCCGAGACCTACACCCTGTTCGAGGAGGTCCGCGAGCACTACGGCATCGCCGTCGAGTTCGAGACGCCCGACGGCGCGTCCGTCGCGGCCCTCCAGACCGAGCACGGCCCCAACCTGATGTACCGCTCGCTCGAGCTCCGGACCCTCTGCTGCCAGATCCGGAAGGTCGACCCGCTGAAGCGGAAGCTGATCGCCCTCGACGCGTGGATCGCGGGCCTGCGACGCGAGCAGTTCGTCAGCCGTCGCAACATCGCGAAGGTCGAGCTCGACCGCGACCACGGCGGCATCGTGAAGCTCAACCCGCTCGCCGACTGGACCGCCGATCAGGTCTGGGACTACGTCCACGAGCACGAGGTCCCCTACCACGAGCTGTTCGACGCGGGCTACGCGTCGATCGGCTGCGCGCCGTGCACGCGCCCCGTCCTGCCGGGCGAGTCCGAGCGCGCCGGCCGCTGGTGGTGGGAGGAGAACACCAACAAGGAGTGCGGCATCCACTGCTCGGTGCAGCTGCTGGGCACGCCGACCGACCGGGAGAACGCCACGGAAGGGGCGAACGCATGAGCGACCAGGTGTTCGATCGGTCGCAGGGACCGATGCAGGTCCGTCAGGCCGTCGAGACGACGGTCGAAGAGCACGACATCGACCCGTGGGCCGAGATCGAGGCTCGTGAGGGCGTCGTCGCCGTCGGGCGCATGCGGCTGATGGGCGTCTACGACGACCGCCAGGAGAACCGGTTCATGCTGCGCACCCGGATCCCGGGCGGCCGCATCAGCGTCGAGCAGCTCGAGTGCGTCGCCGGCGTCATCCGAGACTTCGGCAACGGCTGGGAGGGCCACGTCGAGCCGGACCGCTTCGGAGAGATCACGACCCGTCAGGACATCCAGATCCACTGGATCCGCTTCGACGAGCTGCCCGAGGTCTGGCGCCGCTACGACGCGGTCGGCCTGACCAGCGCGCAGGCCTGCGGGGACTCGATGCGCAACCCAACGGCGTGCGCGGTCGACGGGGAGGACACCCGCGGGTACCTGAGCGTCGCGCCGCTGCTCGACGAGTTCCGAACGTTCGCCCTTCGAGAGGAGTCGCTGACGGCGTTCCTGCCGCGCAAGTGGAAGGTCGTGGTGACGGGCTGCCCCACCGACTGCGCCGCGGTGAAGCTGCACTGCCTCGCGTTCACGCCCGCGCGCGCAGCCGACGGCACGCTCGGGTTCAACGTGCATGCCGGCGGGGGCCTGTCCGACTCGCCCAGGATCGCCGATGAGCTTGACCTGTTCGTTCGACCCGACCAGGTCACCGACACCGTGCGGGCGACCCTGCAGGTCTACCGCGAGCTCGGCGAGTTCGACCTGAAGGCCGTGAACCGGTTCCGCGTGCTCGTGCACCAGCTGGGGCCGGACACGATCACCGACGAGCTGAAGGCGCGCATCCCCTCCGAGACCCTCGGCGGCGGCGAGTCGCTGTGGACCGGCGAGGGCGAGGACCACCTCGGGGTGCACGAGGACGGGAACGGTACCCACTACGTCGGCCTGTGCATCCCGATGGGGCGCCTGACCGACGAGGAGTGGTTCGAGGTCGCGCGCCTGGCCCGCACCTACGGCCACGGCGACGTCCGCATGAGCCAGCGCCAGAACCTCATGCTCACGGGGATCACCGACGTGGACGGTCTGCTCGCCGAGCCGTTCCTGGAGCGTTACCGCCCCGAGCCCGACCCGTTCGAGCGCGCGATCATCGCGTGCACGTCGAGCCCGTTCTGCAAGTTCGCGATCGACGACATGAAGACGAACGGCCGCAAGCTCGTCGCGCATCTCCAGGAGAAGCTGCCCGAAGAGGGCCGCGAGCGCCTCACCGGGCTCCGGATCCACATGAGCGGCTGCAAGGCAGGCTGCGCCCAGATCCAGGCCGCGCACATCGGGTTCCGCGCGACGATGACGAAGGACGAGGAAGCCTACGAGCAGGCGCTCGACGTCGCGCTCGGCGGCGACCTCGGCGCCTCGCGGATCGGCCAGTGGGTCCGCGGCGAGGAGCCGGTCGAGGAGGCATGGGACTCCGTGACCGAGGTGCTCCGCGCGGTGTGCGCCGGCGAGCTGAGCCTCGACGACCTGACCCCCGCAGGGGTCGGGCACTACTTCCAAGAGAAGGGCAACTGAGCATGGTCGACACCGCCGACCGGGTGGGCACGCCCGACGCGCCGCTGCGCGATCCGGCCCGCGACATCCGCGACGACATCATGGAGGCCTCGGGTGCGCCCGAGCTCTTCGACAAGATCTGGTTCCACAAGACCGCGTCCGCGGTGATCGACGCCGACCGGTGCGTCGGCTGCGGCGCCTGCATCGCGGCCTGCCCGTCGCAGTCGATCGGCGTGGGCAGCGACGGCCTGCCGACCCTGGTCCGGATGTGCACGGGCTGCTCGGCGTGCTGGGACTACTGCCCGATGGCCGGGATACGCGTCGAGAAGCTGAACGGCCAGGACGAGGAGAACCCGGTCGGCGAGGTCCTCGAGGCCTTGTCCGCACGCGCGGTCGCCCGGCCCGACGGTGCCCAGGACGGCGGCGCGGTGACCGCGCTGCTCGCGACGCTGATGGAGCGCGGCGTGATCGACGCGGTGATCCAGACGCAGAAGCTCGACGCGTTCATCGGCACGCCGGTGCTCGCGACCACGCCCGAGCAGGTGCGCACCGGTGCCGGGAGCGTCTACCACCAGTCCGAGACGCTCGCGATCATGAACGAGAAGGCACCCCAGGGCGTCGAGCGGATCGCGTTCGTCGGGACGCCGTGCCAGATCAGCGGTCTGCGGGCGATCCAGAAGTTCCCGTGGGAGAACCGCGCGACGCTCGCGACCAAGGTCACGCTCGCGATCGGGCTGTTCTGCACCCGCTCGTTCGACCCGAAGAAGCTGATCCCGATGATCGCGGGCGAGGGCGTGAACCTCGGCCAGGTCAAGAAGATCGACATCCGTGAGGGCAAGCTGATCGCGGCCGACGCCGAGGGCGGGGCGCTCATGGAGAAGCCCGTGAAGGACTTCCACGAGGCGTCGCTCCGCGGGTGCGACGAGTGCGCCGACTTCGCCGCGCTCGGCGCCGACATGGTGATCGGCAACATCGGCTCGGAGCCGGGCACCTCGACGGTGCTGCTGCGGACCGAGGCCGGGATGGACGCCTGGGTGAAGGCGGCCGGCGCGTTCGAGGACGCCCCCATCGAGGACCTGTCGGCGGTGAAGCGGTTGGCTCTGCGGAACCTGGACCGCGCGAAGAAGAACCTGAAGCGTGAGTACGACCCCAAGGGCCCGCTGTGGATCAGCTACACCGAGCACCAGGAGATCCACCAGGGGACGGACCGCGAGCCGGTGGGATCTCCGCCCTTCCGTTCGCACCACTACACGGTGGCCTGCTGATGCCGTTCGGGTTCCCCGTCCTCCTCGAGCTCGCCGGGCGCCGGTGCGTCGTGATCGGAGTGCTCCCCGTGCGCGAGGGCAAGGTCGAGGCCTTGCTGGCGGGGGGCGCGACGGACGTGCTGGTGGTCGCTTCGGGACCGGCAACGCGCCTAGACGAGCTCGAGTCGCTCGACGGCGTGACGGTGGAACGTCGTGCCTGGCGGCCCGAGGACCTGGATGGCGCGACGCTCGCGATCGCGCACGACCCAGCTCCCGAGGTGCGCGAAGAGATCGCGCGCGAGGCTGGTGCACGAGGGGCGCTCGTCAACGTGGTCGACGACATCCCGAACTGCGACTGGGCCATGCCGTCGGTGGTGCGACGTGGCGATCTTCTGCTCGCGATCGGGACCGGTGGCGTATCGCCGTCGCTGTCGAAGCAGCTGCGCCAGCGGCTGGAGACGGAGTACGGGCCCGAGTGGGCCGAGGTGCTCCGGGTGCTGCGCGAGGTCCGCGAGGCGACGTTCGCGTCGTTGCCCGACTTCGCCGAGCGGGCGCGGCGCTGGAGTGAGGCCCTCGATGTCGACGAGGCCGCCGCGCTGGTGCGCGAGGGCCGGGTCGACGAGCTCCGGGCGCGGTTGACCGAGCGGCTCGTGGGCCGAGTAGAGGCGCCGTGACCGGCCGCGTCGTACTGGTCGGCGCAGGCCCGGGCGACCCGGATCTGATCACGCTGAAGGGGGCGAAGGCGTTGGCGAGCGCGGACGTGGTCGTCTACGACCGGCTGGTCGCACCCGAGCTGCTCGACTTCTGCCCACTCCAGGCCGAGCATGTGTACGCCGGCAAGGAGCCGGGTCGGGCGCAGCTGTCCCAGGACGAGATCAACGCGGTGATGGTCGACCGCTCGCTCCAGGGCCTGACGGTGGTCCGGCTGAAGGGCGGCGACCCGTTCGTGTTCGGTCGCGGCGGCGAAGAGGTGCTGGCGTGCGCGGCGGCCGGCGTCGCCGTCGAGGTGGTGCCCGGCGTGTCGAGCGCGATCGCGGCGCCGGCCGCCGCAGGCGTGCCGGTCACGCACCGCGACGTCGCGCGCTCGTTCGCGGTGATCACCGCGTCGACCGCCCACGGCGACGGGACACCTGATCTGGGCCCGGTCTCTGCGGCCGTGGACACGCTCGTGCTGTTGATGGCGGCCGGCCGGCTGCCCGAGATCTGCGCAGCGCTGGTCGCGGCCGGCCGCCCCCTGGACGAGCCCGCCGCGCTGGTGATGTGGGCGACCACGCCCGAAGAACGATCGGTGGTCGGGACGCTCGAGGATCTTCCGGCGCTCGCTGCCGCAGCGGGGATGGGTCCGCCGGCGACATTGGTGGTCGGGGCGGTGGCGGCGATCCCGCGCGAGGTCGCGGCTGTGGCGACGATCAGAGCTGCGGCAGGCCTTCCGATAGGAACGCCCGCGGCGTCCTGACCCGGATCGGGACTTCTACCCGCTCCATCGATGGCGCGGGGACCGGTCCTGGGTGTAGGCGAACACGGCCCGCCACAGACGAGCCGCCTCTGCCGCGAACCCGTCTACGCAGGTTCGAAGAACGCGAGCAGTTCGCGCAGGTCGGCGACGTGCGCGCCGTCCCAGTCCTCACCTTCGGGGCGGAGCTGCTCGGCTGTCACGACCTCGGGGTCCCGGATCTCGACGGCGGTCATGCCGAGCGCTACGGCCCCTGTCAGCTCGCCGTATGCACCGTCCCCGCAGTAAAGGGTGTTCGCGGGCTCGACCCCGAGCCGGTCGAGGGCGTAGCGGTAGATCGCGGGGTCTGGTTTGCGCAAGCCCACCTCGGAGCTGAACACCTCGACGTCGAAAAGGTTCGCGAACGGCGACTCGCGCCAAAGGGGCGGCGTGTCGGGAGCGCACATCGAGATGAGGCCGAGGGGGATCCCCCGGTCGCGGAGCGCCGTCACCGTCTCCAGCGCGCCCGGCCGCGGCACGAACCACCGCTCGTACATGTCCATCCGAGGGGCGAGCGCGTCGTCGACGGCATGCTGGCTCGGTTCGGGCAGGCCGAGCGAGGCGACGATCGCCCGGACGTTCTCGGCCATGCCACCGGCATACCGACCTGTCTGCCTTGCGAGCGCGGTCTCGTACCAGGCCTCGAGGAATGCGTCTTCGTCGGCCCCGAGGGTCCTGGCCGCATGTCGAACCATGTCGTAGAACCCGCTCCGCGGGAACTCCGGGACGAGCGTGCCGAACAGGTCGAAGATCGCGGCCCGGAGGGGGCCCGTCACGCCGAGGTAGGCCACTCGTCCTCCAGCACCGCGTACACCGCCAGGTCGTAGAACCCGCCGACCCCCTTGCCGTCGCCACGGGCTACGCCTTCGAGCCTGTACCCGAGCCGCTCGGGCACCGCTCGGCTCCGCGCGTTGTTCACACCCGCGCGGATCACGACGCGATGCACCCCGAACTCGCGGAACGCCAGATCGGTCAGCGCACGCGCGGCGCTCGTGACCATGCCACGCCCGCTGAACCGTTGCCGGATCCAGTACCCGATCTCGGCGGCGACCCCGAAATCACCGACCGTGAGCCCTATGCCACCGGCCAGCTCCCCCTCCACGAACAGCCCCGTGCCGTTCAGGTCCTCGGCCGGCACCACCCGCTCGAGCCAGGCCCGCTGATCGTCGATGGTGCGGGTCCCCTCGACCCACGGCATCCACTCGCCCAGACGCTCTCGCTCCTCCTCGACGGCCGCCCACAACGCGCCGAGGTCGTCCATCGTGTAGCGGCGCAGCTCGGCACCGTCGCCGAGCGGTACCGGCAGCGGGCTCACGAAGCCGGCGCGGCCTTCTGCCGCTCCTCCTCCTGCAGCACCCTGCGGAGCACCTTGCCGATCAGCGTCTCGGGCAGCGCGTCACGGAACTCCCACTCCTTGGGCACGCGGTAGCCGGTCAGCCCCTGCTCGGGGTCACGGCTCCAGGCGTCCATCTCCTCGGCGGTCGCCGAGACGCCGTCCTTCAGCACCACGTAGGCCTTGACCCGCTCGCCCGTGGTGTCATCGGGCAGCCCGACCACGCAGCACTTCAGGATCTTCGGGTTGTGGAACAGCACCTGCTCGACCTCGGTCGGGTACACGTTGAACCCGCTCACCAAGATCATGTCCTTCATCCGGTCCACGATCTTCACGTAGCCGTCCTCGTCCATGATCGCGATGTCGCCGGTGTGCAGCCAGCCGTTGCGGATCATCTCGGCGGTCGCCTCGGGCTTGTTCCAGTACCCGAGCATGACCTGCGGTCCTTCGATACAGAGCTCGCCGCGCTCAGCGATCGCAACCTCGCGATCGGGGTCGTCCAGCGCCACGATCTTCTGGTCCGTATCCGGGACCGGCAGCCCGATCGAGCCTTCGACACGGTGTCCCTTCACGGGATTCACGTGCGTGACGGGCGAGCACTCGGTCAGCCCGTAGCCCTCGACCACCTGCGCGCCGCCCGTGACCTCCTCGAAGCGCTTCGCAACCGCGAGCGGCAGCGGCGCCGCGCCCGAGATGCAGGCCTTCAGCGACTTGAGGTCGTGCTTCGGCGTCTCGGGCGACTCGTTGAGCGCGATGTAGATGCGCGGGACGCCGGGGAACAGCGTGATCTTCTCCTTCGACAGCTCCTTCAGCGCCATCTTCAGGTCGAACCGCGGCAGCATCGCGATCTTCAAGCCTCCACGGAGCGCCAGGTTCATCGCGATGATCCCGAACGAGTGGAAGAACGGCAGCACGCACAGGATCGAATCCTGCCCATCCACCACCTCGGAGAACAGGCACCTGCCCTGGATCGCGTTCGCCAAGAGGTTGGCGTGCGAAAGCATGGCGCCCTTCGAGAGCCCCGTCGTCCCGCCCGTGTAGATGAAGGCGGCGGGGTCGCGCACCGGGTCCACGGCTGCGATCGGCGGCACCACGCCCGAGGTCTTCATCAGGTCGGCCCACCACCGAACCTTCTCGGCCGGCGCGATCGGCGGCCACGGCTTCCCTTCGTGCTTCGCTTCGCGCTTGAACTTCAAAGGCGCAAGCACGTTCAGGGGAAACTTCATCGCGTCGACGATCTTCGTAGCCACCACCTCGCGGACCCCCGAAGCTTCGCGCACGTGCCCCAGCTGCTCGTAGACCGCATCGAGCACGACGACGACCCCGATGCCGGCGTCCTTCAGCTGGTGCTCGAGCTCGCGTGCCGTGTACAGCGGGTTACAACCCACCGGGATCGCGCCGATCCGCACGCACGCGTAGAACGCGATGATGTACTGGGGGCAGTTCGGGAGCATGAGCCCGACCCGATCGCCCTTCGCCACACCGAGCCCCACGAGCACCGCGGAGAACCGCTCGATCTTCGCCGCGAGCTCGCGGTAAGTCAGGCGCTTGCCGAAGAAGGCCGTCGCCGGACGGTCGCCCCATTTCGCCACGGCGTCTTCGATCAACGAGTACAGCGAGACCTCGGGATAGGGAGCGAGCGAGCGGGGGACGTCGGCGGGCCACCTCCGGAACCACGGACGGTGGTCGGTCATGGGTCGCATCATAGGGGGCATGTCGGTGGCGGTACAGCCGAGTGCGGAGCCGGGGGCGCGCGAGGATCGCGGCCTGTTCCGCCGTGGGCTCCAGCTGGTCGGGGCGTACATCCGGATGCACCCGAAACCGTTCGCGGCGGCGGTCGGGGGATCGATGCTGTTCGCCGTCGCCTCGGTGGGCCTCACGACCGCGCTGGGGCGCGCGACTGACCAGGTGCTGCGGCCGGCCTTCGAGGGCGAGGTCTCGGCGAGCGCGATCTGGATCGCCGTGTTCGCACTCATGACGTTCGGCATCCTGCGCGCCGCCGGGATCATGATCCGCCGGTTCTTCAGCGGGGTCTCGGGCGAGCGCGTGATGGCGACGCTCCGCCGGCGCGTGGCCGATCGCTACCGCGAGCTCGAGCTGCAGTACCACCGCGAGACCCCCACCGGCGAGCTGCTCGCGCATATGGAGGCCGACGTGAAGGCCGCGGTCGACGTGTTCTGGCCGGTCCCGTTCGCGACGGGGGTCATCGCGATGACGATCTTCGCGATGATCGCGTTGCTGCTGGCCGACCCGTGGCTGGCGCTCGTCGGCGCGCTGCTGTTCCCCTCGCTCGCCCTGATGAACCGTTCGTTCGCGAAGAGGGTCGAGGGGCCGATGCAGCGCGCGCAGGAACGGATCGGCGAGGTCTCGGCGGTCGCCCACGAGTCGATCGACGGGGCGCTCGTCGTGAAGACGCTCGGGCGCGAGGACGCCGAGACGGCGAAGCTCGCGGAACGGGCCGAGGAGCTGCGGAGGGAGCGGGTCGAGGGCGGCAAGGTGCGGGCGACGTTCGAGGCCGGGCTGGACTCGCTGCCGGCGCTCGCGAACGCCCTGCTGCTCGCGATCGGCGCGTGGCGGGTCTCCACGGGCGACATCACCGAGGGCGAGCTCGTCGGGTTCATCGCGTTGTTCGGACTGCTGGCGTGGCCGATGCGGTTCATCGGGTGGATCTTGGCCGAGCTGCCCCGCGCGGTGGTCGGGTACGCGCGGCTCGAAGAGGTGTTCGCGCAGCGGGCCGCCGTGATGCCCCCCGCGCAGCCCGTGGAGCTTCCCGGCGGCCCGCTGGGTCTCGAGGTCGAGGACGTCCGCCACGTCTTCGACGGCCTCGCGGTGCTCCGCGACGTGTCCTTCGAGGTCGCGCCGCGGGAGTCGGTCGCGATCGTCGGGCCGACCGGGGTGGGCAAGTCGACCCTCGCGCAACTGCTGGTGCGCCTGGCCGATCCCGACCAGGGCCGGGTGCTCGTCGGTGGGGTCGACGTGCGCGACGCCGACCCGGTGGCGCTCCGCCGTGACGTCACGATCGTGTTCCAGGAGAGCTTCCTGTTCGCGACCTCTGTCGCCGAGAACATCGCCCTGGACACCGGCGCGACCCAAGCCGACATCGTGCGTGCGTCGATGATCGCGAGCGCCGACCGGTTCATCCGCGAGCTCCCGCAGGGCTACGACACGGTCGTCGGCGAGCGCGGGCACACGCTCTCGGGCGGTCAGCGGCAGCGCGTCGCGCTGGCCCGCGCCCTCGCCCGTGCGCCGAGGATCTTGATCCTCGACGACGCGACGTCGAGCGTCGACCCGACCGTCGAGGCCGACATCCTCGGGGCGCTCCGGCGCGAGCTCTCGACGACGCTGATCGTCGTCGCCTACCGCCTGTCCACGATCAGCCTCGCCGACCGCGTCATCTTCCTCGAGGGCCAGACCGTCAAGGCCACGGGGACCCACGAGGAGCTGCTCGCGACGCAGCCGGGCTACGCCGCGATCATCCACGCCTACGAACGGGATGAGCGCTGATGGCCACGATCGAGCTGATCGCCGACGATGACATCGCGATCCCCGAGGAGCTCCACGGCTCGTTCGCCGTGCTCCGACGTGGTCTGCGCGAGAGCCCCGAGCTCCGCAAGGGGCTGTGGTTCACGGTGATCGTCTCGCTCGGGGTGACGGTCTCGACGCTCGTCACGCCCGTGCTCATCGAGCAGATCTTCAACGAGGGCTTCGACCCCGAGTTCCGGCCGGCGTTCGTCTACTCGCGCTGCGCCGGGGCGATCGTGCTGATCACGCTCGCCTTCTTCGCTGCCCGGGCCGCAGGGCGGCGGCTGGTCGCGACCGCCGAGCTCGCGCTCAAGAACCTCCGTGTACGCACGTTCGCCCACATCCACGAGCTGTCGATCGCGGAGCAGTCCGAGGAGAAGCGTGGCGTGTTCGTGGCGCGCGTGACCGCCGATGTCGACGCTCTGCAGCAGTTCATGGAGTGGGGCGGGATCGCATGGATCATCTCGGCGTTCCAGGCCACGGGCGCGCTCGCGTTGATGCTGTTCTTCTCGTGGCAGCTCGCGCTCGCCGTCGTGGTGCTGATGATCCCGATGCTGCTGATCATGGGTGCGATGCAGCAGCGTCTGTCGGCCGCGTTCAACGCGGCCCGCACCCGTGTCGGCGAGATGCTCTCGGAGGTCAGCGAGTCGGTGATGGGAGCGGCCGTCGTGCGCGCCTACGGGCTGGACGAGGACACCCACGCGCGCGTCGAGCGCGCGATCAGCAAGCGCTACGACGCCGAGATCGTGGCCCACTTCCGCGCGGCGACGCTCTGGCCGATGTCGACGGTGTTCTACGCGGCGTCCCTGTCGTTGATCATCGCGCTCGGCGCCTGGTTCGGCGTCGAGTGGGGGCTCACGTTCGGCTCGGCGACCGCATTCCTGTTCTTGGCCGACATCTTCCTCGGCGTGTTCACCGACCTGCCCGAGATCTACAGCGAGACCCAGACCGCGATCGCGGGGTGGCGGAAGATCCTCGCGGTGCTCGACCTGCCGGTCGAGGTCGTCGAGCCCGAGGACGGTCTGGCGTTAGGGTCGGGCGCTCTGACCGTTCGGACCGAGGACGTGAGGTACCGCTACCGCACCGGCCCCGAGGTGCTGCACGGCATCTCGATCGACGTCGCGGCCGGCACGCACGTCGCGATCGTGGGCCAGACCGGGTGCGGCAAGTCGACGTTCGTGAAGCTGTTGGCGCGCCTGGCCGACCCCACTGGCGGACGGGTCGTGATCGACGGGACCGACCTGCACGAGGTCTCACCGGCGTCGCGGCGGCAGGCGGTTCGGATGGTGCCGCAGGACGGCTTCCTGTTCGACGCCACCGTGCGCGAGAACGTCCGGTACGGCCGCGAGGGCGCGAGCGACCGTGAGGTCGAGGCCGCGTTCGAGGAGCTCGGGCTCGGCGGCTGGGTGGCTGACCTGCCCGAGCAGCTCGACACGCGGGTCGGCGAGCGCGGTGAGGCATTGTCGGTCGGCGAGCGCCAGCTGGTCGCGTTGGTGCGCGCGCAGCTCGGGGACCCGGGGCTGCTGATCCTGGACGAGGCGACGAGCGCGGTCGACCCCGCGACCGAACGGCGGACCACGGAGGCGCTGCGGCGCGTGAGCCACGGCCGCACCACCGTAACGATCGCGCACCGGCTCTCGACCGCCGAGGCCGCTGATGACGTCTACGTCTTCGACGCGGGGCGCCTGGTCCAGCACGGCACGCACGCCGAGCTGGTCGCCGCCGGCGAGGGCGTGTACTCGGCGCTTCACGCGAGCTGGCTGGGCAACACGCAGCGAGCGTAGGCGCGGCCGTGGCGCAGAGAGGCGCGCGGCACGGACGATCGTCAACCTGTTCACGACTCCAACCTAGGTCTCAGTCGTGAACCTGTTGACATGAACCGGCGTGGGGGGCGGTCACAGCCGTCACCATGTTGACGTCGCGCCGACGGCCTCGTGGCGACCCGATACGCTCGATGGCCATGGCGGTCGACCCGATCGAGATGCTGCGCGGTCAGGCGGCCGACGCCCTGTTCCCGGGCGAGGGAACACTGACCGTCGAGGGCCTCCGCGCCCCGGTCACGGTCACGCGTGATGCGGCCGGCGTCCCCATCGTCGAGGCCGCGAACCTCGAGGACCTGTGGTTCGCACAAGGTCTCGTGACCGCGGGCGAGCGGCTGTTCCAGCTCGATCTCGCGCTCCGGGCGGCGAACGGCCGTCTCTCTGAGTTGTTCGGCCCGCTCACATTCGATGCCGACCGGTTCGCGCGCACGATCGGGCTGCATCTCGCCGGGGCGGCTTCGCTCGCGACGTGGACCGACGAGGATCACGCGATGCACGCCCGGTTCCGCGACGGCGTGTGGGCCTGGCTCGCGCTCGCGCCGAACCCGCCGATCGAGTACCAGCTACTCGGAACCGCGCCGAAGCTCCCCGAGGATCCGGCCGCCTGGGCTGCCTGCCTGGCCTACCTGGCCTGGGCGCTGTCGAACAACCTCGAGACCGAGCTGCTCCGGGCACAGATCCGCGGCCGCGCCGGCGAGGGGGTGATGCGCACGCTGGTGCCCCCGACCTCGGGCCGTCGCGCGCTCGGGTCCAACGCGTGGGTCCTCGCCGGGTCGCACACCGCGAGCGGTCTGCCGCTGCTCGCGAATGACCCGCACCTGCTCGCGCTTCAACCCGGGGCGTGGATCCCCCTCGACCTGCGAGCCCCCGGGTACCAAGCGCGCGGCGTGGCGCTCGTATCCACCCCGGGGATCGCGCTCGGCGCGACCCCGCACCACGCGTGGAGCGCGACCAACGTGACCGGGGATGTTCAAGATCTGTTCGTCGTACGCGACCACGACGTCAACGGCACGCGCGTAGAGTCCATCGTTGTCCTCGGCGAGGCTGAGCCGCGGATCTACACCGTCCGCGAGACCCGCCACGGCCCGATCCTCGACCGCCTGCCGCTCGGCGACACGGCGAGCACCTACGAGGACCTCGACCCCTTCTACGCGCTCCGCTGGACGGGCGCAACCGAGACGCTCCGGCCCACGACCTCGATCCGGATCGCGAACGCGACCGACTTCGAGTCGTTCCGCCGCGCCGTGCTCGAGGTGCGGTGCCCGGGGCAGAACTTCGTCTACGCCGACGTCGACGGGCACATCGGCGTGCAGGTCACCGGCCGGCATCCGATCCGGCGTCACGGCGACGGCAGCATCCCGCTGCCCGATCACGGCTGGGACGCGTGGATCTCCGACGACGAGATGCCCTGGATCCTCGACCCGCCCGACGGCGTGATCGTGAGCGCGAACGACGGTCTGTTGACCGCCGGGCTCACCGACCACCTGCTCACGGTGGACTTCCACGAGCCGCACCGCGCTCTGCGGATCCGCGAGCTGCTCGATGCGCGCGACCAGCACGACGTCGCGTCGTTCGAGGCGGCTCAGCGCGACACGGTCTCGCTCGCGGCGCGCGCCGCCGTCCCGGCGCTGCTGACGCGGACGCCGCGCGGCGCGCGCCGCGACGCCGCCTTGGATCTGCTCGCCGCCTGGGACCACGACCTCACGGCCGGCTCGCAAGCCGCGGCGATCTACGAGGTCTGGACCGAGGCGATCGCCCGTCGGGCGCTCGGACCGCGACTCGGGGACGAACTGCTCCGCGCGTACACGGTCTCGGCAGAGACCTGGAAGGCCGCGGTGCTGCCATCGCTCCTGCGCGCCGCTAACGGCTGGCTCGACGCCGACCTGCTCGGCGCGGCCCTCGACGACGCGCTCACGGAGCTCGGCGACCCGGTCCCCGCCTGGGGCGACCTCCACCGGCTCGTGCTCGCATCCCCACTCGCGAAGATCCCGGGGCTCGAGCGGCTGTTCACCGCGGTCGATGCCCCGCTCGGCGGCGACGAGCTGACGGTCGCCGCCGCGGGGATGGACGGCGGCGTAGGGCGCACGGCCGCGGTCATCGCCTCGGTGCGCATGGTCTGGGACCTCGCCGACCCCGGCGGGGGCTCGTTCGCGATGCCCTCGGGCGTCAGCGGCAACCCCGCCTCGCCGCACTGGAACGACCAGCAGAGTCGGTACCGCGACGGGGGCCCTGCCGACCCGAGCAAGCCCGCAACCCTGTCCCTCACGCCCCCGTAGAGCCGGTACCATCCTCGCCATGCCGGAGTCCCGTGGGCGCAGGAAGACGAAGAGCCAGCGTTACCAGCTGGAGCCCCAACGCAAGAAGGTCTCGAGGCCGAGCCCGGGCTGGTTCGCGCCGCTCATGCTCGGGATCATGCTGGCCGGGGTCCTCGTCATCGTGTGGAACTACACCCGCGACGAGGAAGCCTCGAACTCGCTGCTCATGGTGGGTCTCGGCCTGATCGGCGGGGGCTTCTTCGGGATCACCTTCCTGAAATAGCGGCTCCCGCGTCCGGACCGGGCGTCACGCACCTGCCGTACGCCGCACGACCTGCATCTTCTCGCCACAGTGCCGTGGAATCTGCAGCTCCCCCAGCTTCGAGACGCGGTACTCGGTCCCGCACTCCCCGCAGACCAGGAACACGTCGAGATCCTCGACGTCCTCGGGCTCGGCGGGCGGCGGCTCCTCGTCGAGGCTGCCCGGCGCGGGGCGCCCCAGACCCCGAAGCGTCGCGATCCCGATCTTCCAGATGACGAACGCCACCAGCGCCGCGGTGATCCAGACGAGCCAGGTCGGCATGCCACAAGCCTAACCAGGCAGGCCTCGAAGCTCTGTTCACCGTCCGTTCACGGTCCTATGCTTCACGCATGGCACGAGCCGGTGGCGGCGCTCCCGCGCCCGCCCATCCGGGGAGGCGATAGCGCCGACAACCCGCACGAGTCCCGGACCGCACCTGGTCCGCCCGCGCGACGCGCCGCCAGCCCTCGTCCTCACCCCCTCGGAGGTCCCGAACGCGATGTCCGACCACGTCAACGACCTGATGCACCTCGTCGTGGCCAAGAACCCCGGTGAGACCGAGTTCCACCAGGCGGTTCGCGAGGTCGCTGAGTCCGTCGAGCTGGTGCTAGAGCGTGAGCGCCGCTACCGTGACGCCAAGATCTTCGAACGGATGATCGAGCCCGAGCGGGTGATCATGTTCCGCGTCCCGTGGGTCGACGACCGGGGCGAGATCTGGATCAACCGAGGCTACCGGGTCGAGATGAACAGCGCGATCGGCCCGTACAAAGGCGGCCTGCGGTTCCACCCGTCGGTCTACCTGGGGATGCTCAAGTTCCTGGCGTTCGAGCAGGTTTTCAAGAACGCGCTGACCACGCTGCCGCTCGGGGGAGGCAAGGGAGGCTCGGACTTCGACCCGAAGGCGCGCTCCAACGCCGAGGTCATGCGGTTCTGCCAGTCGTTCATGACCGAGCTGCACCGCCACATCGGCCAGTTCACCGACGTGCCCGCGGGCGACATCGGCGTTGGGAGCCGTGAGATCGGCTTCATGTTCGGCCAGTACAAGCGGATCCGCAACGAGTTCAGCGGGGTGCTCACGGGCAAGGGGGCCAGCTGGGGCGGCTCGCTCATCCGACCCGAGGCCACCGGGTACGGCGCCGTCTACTTCGCCGCCGAGATGCTCGCGACCCGCGGCGAGACGCTCGACCGGAAGGTGTGCCTCGTCAGCGGCTCGGGCAACGTCGCGCAGTTCACCGTCGAGAAGCTGCTCGATCTGGGTGCCAAGCCCGTCACGCTCTCGGACTCTCGCGGGTTCATCCACGACCCCGATGGCATCGACCGCGAGAAGCTCGTGTGGGTCAAGGCGCTGAAGGAGGTCCGGCGCGGCCGGATCGCGGAGTACGTCGAGGCCTTCCCCCACGCGAGCTTCACCCCGGTCGAGGCGCGAGGCTCGTCGAACCCCATGTGGGCGATCCCCGCCGACTGCGCGTTCCCGAGCGCCACCGAGAACGAGATCAGCGCCGAGGACGCCGGCAACCTGCTCGCCGGCGGTGTCTACGTCGTGAGCGAAGGCGCGAACATGCCGACGGTGCCCGAGGGGATCGAGAAGTTCATCGCCGACGGGATCTTGTACGGGCCGGGCAAGGCAGCGAACGCCGGCGGCGTCGCGGTGAGCGGCCTGGAGATGTCGCAGAACGCCGAGCGGACCGTGTGGACCCGCGAGCACGTCGACGAGCGGCTTCGCCACATCATGCACTCGATCCATGAGCAATGCCGGCTCACCGCCTCGCATTACGACTCGCCCGGAAACTACGTGCACGGCGCGAACATCGCGGGGTTCCTGAAGGTCGCCGACGCGATGCTCGAGCAGGGCGTCGTCTAGCGCTCAGATCGGCTGCAACCCCGGCACCCGCGCGCGCAGGAACGCGTCGATGGCTCGGTGCTGGCGGACCTCTTCGTCGGCGTCGTTCGAACCGTGCCCGGTCGAGTACAAGTACGTCTCGTGGTCGATCCCGCGCGATGCCATGGCCTCGACGTAGGCGAACGCCTGGTCGGGAGGACAGCGCGAGTCGTGCTCGCCGATCACGAACATCACCGGACCGCGGACGCGATCGGCGTAGGTGATGGGGTTGCCGCGCGCGTAGGCCTCTGGGCGCTCGTCGGGCGAACCTCCCAGCAGGGCGCGATCCATCGCCTGCAACGAGGGTGCCTCGTCGCGGTAGGCCATCACGTAGTCCCCCACCGGCACCCCCGCCATACCTGCCGTCCAGAGCCCGGGGTTGCGGCCAAGCTGCATCAACGTGATGTAGCCGCCCCAGGACCATCCGGCGATCACGGTGCGTGCCGGATCGACGTCGTCTCGCGTGAGCACGTCGCGCAGGCCCGCCGTGACGTCGTCGACGTCGGTGAACCCCACGTCGCCGGTCAGCGCGTCGCGCCACCCTCGGCCGTAGCCCGTGGATCCGCGGTAGTTCGGCATCGCGACCAGGAAGCCGGCGTCGACGTAAGCCTGGATCTCGGGCATGTAGCGGTCTTCGTAGAGCCAGTGCGGACCACCGTGGACGAAGATCATGACCGGGTGCGGCCCCGGCCCGTCGGGCTCGACGATCCACCCCTGGACGGTCTGCCCGGCGTCGTTGCGGTACCGCCAGTCGTGGAACGGTCTGCCCGCCGGCGCACGCTCCGATGGTGCGAGCACCTCGGCGCCGCGGTCGTCCAGGATGCGGGCGCTCCGCTCTCCGTCCGTGTGCCGGAACCAGACGGTGCCGTCGGGTCGCACACGGGCGTCATCGATCGCGCCCGCGGGCGTCGAGAGCGCCGCGTTGGCCCCGCTCGCCAGATCGAACCGGAACAACCGGTGGCGTCCGTCGAGTAGCTGCCGGAGGAGCAACGACCCGCCCTCGGGCCACCAGTCCACGGGCTCGACGTCCCCGTCCAGGCCGTGGTCAAGCTCGGTCCAGGTCCCGCTGGCGAGGTCCCAGACGGCGGCCGTGAGCCGGTCGGCGGGCTCGTGCGACACCGCGAGACGCTGATCGCCGGGGATCGGCGACCACGCGTTCGCGACGATCGCGCTCGACCCGTCGCCGCGCTCACGGACGACGGCGCCCGACCGCGGGTCGACCACGCGGAGCGACGGGTGGGTCAGGTCGCCGTGCTCGGCATGCTGGAGCGCGAGCATCGATGCGTCGGCGGACAGGGCGGCGAGGTCGCTGGCGCCGCCGTAGGCGCCGGCGAGACCGAGCCACTCGGCGCTCCGCGCGATCCGCGTCGCAGGAGCGCCGTCGATCGAAACGTAGACCGCGAACCCGTCGCGGTCGCTGATCCCGGCCGCGGTGATGTCAAGGGCGAGCGCGAGTCCCTCGGACCAGCCCACGGGGACACCCCCGAGGAACGGCTCGGCGCCGCCTCCCTCCCATGGCGCGGTGAGCCACCGGCCGGTCTCGTCGCCCGTGTCTTCCTGCCAGTAGACGACCTCGGAACCGTCGGGCGAGGCGAACCCCTGCAGCACGCCGACGGGGTGATCGGAGACCTGTCGCGTCTCGCCGCTTGCGACGTCGAGACGGTGGACCTGCCAGATGCCGCCTTCGTTGGTCTCGTACACGACCCGGTCCGGCGCGTGTCGCGACCAGTGCGGCAGGGTCAGCTTGGGAGCACGGTAGCGCCGCTCCCACAGGGACGCTTCAATCATCCGGCAACGCTACACGCTC
>CAZZND010000021.1:0-9476 GCA_964655465.1 uncultured Actinomycetes bacterium | reverse complement strand
CGCTCGGGCGTGCACGGCATGTCGACGTGACGGACCCCAAGGTGCGACAGCGCGTCGACCACAGCGTTCTGGACGGCGGGCGTGGATCCGATCGATCCGGCCTCGCCGATCCCCTTCACGCCGAGCGGGTTCACGGTGGTCGGCGTCTGCGTCGTCGCGGTCTCGAACGAGGGCAGGTCGGCTGCACTCGGCATCGGGTACGTGGCGAGGTTCGACGTGATCGGGTTGCCGTCCTCGTCGTAGACGACTTCCTCGAACAACGCCTGGGCGACCCCTTGGGCCATGCCCCCGTGCTGCTGACCCTGGACCAGCATCGGGTTGAGGATCCGGCCGCAATCGTCGACCGCGACCAGCCGGAGCAGCGAGACCTCACCGGTCTCGACGTCGACCTCGACGACGGCCACGTGCGCGCCGAACGGGAACGTCGAACCCGGATCGCGCCGGGTCCCGGCCGAGCGGAGCGGTTCGCCGGACCGCGCGGCGACCTGGGCGAGTTGGGACCACGTCACCGCGCGGTCCGGTGCCCCGGCCACGCGGAACCCGCCGCCGACCGGGCCCTCGAGGTCGGCGGCGTCCACCTCGAGCGCCGCGGCCGCCAAAGACCGCGCCTGCTCCACGACGTGGTTCGACTCGATCGCCACGTTCGTCCCGGCGACCTGGAGCGACCGCGATCCCCACGTGCCCTCGCCCCGCTCGACCTCACCCGTGTCGGAGTGGATGACACGGACCCGCTCCATCGGGACGCTGAGCACCCCGCCGGCCAGCTGAGCGAGTGAGGTCTCGTGCCCCTGGCCATGAGGCGAGATGCCGGTTCGGACCGTCACCGATCCGTTCTCCTCGACCTGCACCGTCGCGTGGTCGCGGGACTGGAAGGCGGTGATCTCGACGTAGGTCGCCACGCCGATCCCGAGCTGCACACGGTCCGAACGCTCGCGGCGCGCGCGCTGCTCGACGCGCAGATCCTCGTAACCGGCCCGGCGCAACGCCTCGTCGAGCGGCTTCATATAGTCCCCGGTGTCGTAGGTCATGCCCGTGGCTGTGGTGAACGGGAACGCCTCTGGCTCGACGAAGTTGCGGCGCCGTACCTCGACGGGATCGAGCCCGAGCTCGGCGGCGACCAGATCCATCGCCCGCTCGACCATCGCCGTTGCTTCGGGCCGGCCCGCGCCACGGTAGGCCATCACCGGTGTCGTGTTCGTGACGACGGCCCACCCGCGATAGGCAACCGCCGGCCACCGGTACACGCCCGGGCTCATCTCGCCGGTGGTCACCGGCAGGAAAGCGCCGACGGGGTAGGCGCCCATGTCGGCGACGATCTCGGCGCGCATGCCGACCAGCGTCCCGTCGCGCCGTGCGCCGACCTCGACCCGTTGCACCTGGGCGCGCCCGTGATTCATGCTCAGCAGGTTCTCGCTCCGCGTCTCCAGCCAACGGGCGGGACGACCGAGCAGCGCCGCGACCTTCGCGACGGCCAGATACTCCGGGTAGATGAGGAGCTTCGCACCGAACCCACCCCCGACATCGGGTGCAACCACCCGTACCGAGCCGCGTTCGACCTCGAACAGGTCGGCGAGGTCGCTCCGCACGTCGAAGGGCACCTGCGTGCTGACCCACACCGTCCACCCGGATCCCTCGGGCACGACCACGATCGCGTTGGTCTCCATGGGCACGGGTGCGAGCCGTTGATTCACGAACCGACCGGCGACGACGACCTCGGCGCCGGCGAGCACATCGGCATCCCAGGCGTGGGAGAAGGCGTGCGCGACGTTGGTGCCGTACTCGGGCCACAGCAGCGGGGCGCCTTCCGCGAGCGCCACCTCGGGATCCACCACGGGCGCCACCGGGTCGGCGTCGGCCCACAGGAGCTCCGCGGCATCGGCGGCCTGCGCGAGGGTCTCCGCGGCCACCACCGCGAAGGGCTCACCCACGTAGCGCAGGCGGTGCCGCGCGAGCGGGTCTCGGTAGAACGCGTCGATGACGCCGCCGGGGGCCTCCACGTTGCCCGAGGGGGTCTGCGGCGCCAGATCGAGCTCGTCGGCCGTGAATACCCCGACGACCCCGGGCATGCGCGCCGCCACCTCGATGCCCTCCACGCCCCGCATCTCGGCATGGGGGAAGATGGAGCGCACGAAGACCGCCGCGACCGCGCCCGTGATCTCGATGTTCGCGACGTACCGGCCTCGACCCCGGAGGAACCGCGGGTCTTCAGAACGAAGGGCCGGATCGCCGAACACCGACGGAGGGACGATCGTCACGCGGCCCATGCTCGCATACGACCGAGAGGGGAACCGATGCACCGCTTCGCCCGCACCGCGCTCGCGATCGCGGTCGTGATCACCGTCGCTGCACCGGCGGCCGCCCACGCACCCTCGAGACGGGGCCGGGCGCTCAAGGTCGTCACGGTGAAGAGCGGACTGCAGCAGCCGACCGGCTTCACCTTCGCGCCCGACGGGCGGATCTGGTACATCGAGAAGAACACCGGCGAGGTGCGCATCCTGAACCCAGCCACCGGCAACCAGCGGCTGTTCACCGACATCTCGAGGGTCAACGGGCTGGGTGAGCGAGGCGGTCTGGGGATCGCGCTGCACCCGCGCTGGCCCGACCAGCCGTTCGTGTACGTCTACGTGACCCGCACCGATGACGGCGACCTCGTCAACGAGGTCATCCGGTTCCGCAGTGAGAACGAAACCGTCGCCGGCACGGAGGTGCTGTTCCGCTGGAACGTCGGGAGCGCCACGAACCACAACGGGGGCCGGATCGTGTTCGGCCCCGACGGGAACCTCTGGATCGTCACGGGCGAGAACGCGAGCCCCGCGTTCAGCCAGCAGCGCGACAACCTGCGAGGCAAGATCTTGCGCATCGAGCCCGACGGATCCATCCCGAACACGAACCCGTTCGGCACCCGCGTGTACGCGACCGGCATCCGCAACTCGTTCGGGATGGCGTTCGACCCGGCCACGGGCCGGCTGTGGGAGACCGACAACGGGCCCGGCTGCAACGACGAGATCAACCTCATCCGCAAGGGCGGCAACTACGCGTGGGGGCCCAACCAGTCCTGCGGATCGCTGCCGCCGCCGCGCGACACGAACCGTGACGGCACGAACCGCGTGCTCCCCGAGGAGTGGTTCGTGTCGACGATCGGGATCACCGGCGCCGCGTTCTGCTGGCGTTGCGGCCTCGGCGCCGGCCGCCACGGCGCCCTGTTCTACGGCGACGTGAACACGGCCAGGCTCTGGGTCTCGGAGCTGAACGACCGGCGCACGGGGATCGTGGGCGCCCCCGATCAGCTCCTGCCGCTGGGTACCGTCGTCTACTCGATGGAGGTCGGACCGCAGAACCGGATCTACTTCAGCGGGCCGAGCGGCATCTACCGATTGGCGACCACCTAGCGCGGTTCCGCGAGTGACGGTAGGGTGACCTCGGGGTCGTACCCCCCCACCCCAAGGGAGGTTCGCATGAACATCGGTCGCCCCCAGCGGATCATCGAGATCCATCCGGAGACGTTGCCGCTGCCTGACCCCGTGGCGCCCGGCCTCGAGCCTGGCCCCGCGATCCCCGAGATGGTTCCCGAGCCCGCGGAGCCCCCGCGGCCGTGATCACCCGTACCTCCGCGGGCCGCGATCTCGCGGTCGGTTCGTCGACGGAGCCGGTCATGGCCTGGCGAGCGTGGGCACTGACCGGACGGCGGGACGGATCGGACCTGCTCTTGCGACCGGTCGCGGGCCGGTCCCGGCCCTGGCGCCCGCACGAACCCGCAGAAGCCGCCTGCAAGCATGCCCGGCTGCACGCGGCGCCCAACGTCGATTGCTCATGCGGTCTGCACGCGACCCACGCCGCCGACATCCTCCGCCGCACGCGGACCCCCGCGGTGCTCGGGCGAGTCGCGCTGTGGGGGCGGGTGATCGAGCACGAGCTTGGATACCGGGCGGAGTTCGGCTATCCGCAGCTCCTCGCGCTGGTGTGCCAGTTCTGCTTCTGGCAGTGGGGACAGTCGGGCCGCCGGCCCGCCGTCGTCGGGTGGTTCCCCCGTGACGAGCTCGTCCCGCTGTGCTGGCAACATCTGACGGTGGCGCAGCGCTACGGCATGGAGCCGCGGAGACTGCTTCCCGCCGCACAGGTGGATCTGCGGCTGCGTGAGACCTACGCCGTCGACGCGTTGATCTGGTGACGTCGGCGCGGCGTCAGCTCGAGGTGCCCTGTTTCTTCATGGCGGCAGCATGGGCGAGCCGGGCACGCAGATCGGAAACCTCCTCGTCCGAGAGCGCGGGGCGATCCTCGACCGGCGTCACGCTGGCGCGGACGAGGGCGACCTCGTCGTCCGGCTCGGGCTCGGGCTCGGGCTCTGCTGCTGCCCCGAGTGCGTCGAGCTCGCGCTCAGCCAATCGCTCCCGGACGTCCGCGAGCTGACGCTTCGTCTCCGAGAGCTCCCGATCCAGATCCTCGCCGGCTGTCGCTTCGGCGTCGTCGGTACCCTCCTCGCGGACGGCGCTGATGGCCTCGCGGCGCGACCTCGGCCGGACCCCAGCCTCGGCCGGCCGGGCCCCTCGGGCAGGACCGGCGGCTGCGCGGAACGACAGCACCGCCATCGCGATGCACAGCAGCAGGAACGCGCCGACGATGAGCTGCACGGTCGGCCACGGGCCCTGCGTCGCGGCACGGAGCTCGTCCATCAGGAAGTCGACCTCGACCGTGCCGGCAGGCTGGACCCTGTCGGACAACCGCAGCGGCACGAACACCTGCAGGAGCTCGGTCTCAGCCCCCGGCTCACCCGTTGTCGACCACGTGAACGGTTGCCGAACCGTCTGCGTCACGACCAGTCCGTCGATGGCGGCGTTCACCGCGGGGCTCTCGGCGGCTCTCACGACGCCGGTGCGGTTCTGGTAGTCGGTCGAGAACGAGAGCGTGCCGTCGGTGCCGAAGACGCGCATGCGTGCGGCGGTCGCGTCGGTGAACACCTCGGCGCGAAGGGTCACGTACAGAGCGCGATATGCGAACCCCCCGATCGAGCCGTCGTCGATGCCGCCGACCTGGCGCCCCACGACGGCGGCGTAGGTCTGGGCGCGCCCGGTGGCCGCCTCGACCTGGCGGGCCAGCTCGCGAGATTGAACGGCTCGCCCCAGCAGCAGGAACCCGAGGCACGCAACCGACAGGCCCACCCACAGGTAGCGGCTCGTCCGGCCATGCGTCCAGCGGTCGATGACATCCATCACAGAGGTTCTCGTCATCTGACCTGGGCTCTTGAATCGCTCGCCGAGCATCAAGGACCCCCGGAGGACGTGCCGATGGTGAAGGACCGGTTCCCGGGAGGTCTGCCATGCCACGATACCGACGTCTCTTCGTCGCCGCCGTCACGGTCTGCGCCGTGCTGTCGTCGATGTCGCCCGCTGCCGCCACGACGACCGCGGTCGAACGGGCCCTCGAACGCCGGCGCGAGACCACGGTCATCGTCCGGGATCTGCGTGGGCTGCTCGACGACCACCAGGCTCGGGTGCGTTCGAGGGTCCCCTTCGCGGCCGTGATGCTCGCCCGAGAGGGCCGCGGGCTCGACGATACCCGCTGGGCACGCATCCTTCAGACCTCTCGCCGCAACGCCACGCGCGATGCCCGATCGCTCGACCTGGCGAAGGAGCGGATCCGCGCGAGGGTCGAGGCGCTGGGGCATCAGCGCGACCGCCTGGGGATCTGGCTCGAGACCACGGTCGTGTTCCGGGTCTGTCCCGTCCCCGGCCACACGACCATCTTCGACAACTTCGGCGAGATGGTGCGACTGCCGAAGGTGCCGGTCCATCGGCACATGGGCAACGACATCCTGGCGCCAGCTCTGAGCCCTATCCTCGCCCCGTTCGACGGGTATGCGAGCGCGTCGTGGGGCAAGCTCGGCGGCCGGGAAGTCCGCGTGCACGGCTCGCTCGGCTACGTGTACAACGCGCACCTCGCGGCCGTCGCCAACCTTGGCCCGGTCCGCGCCGGACAGGTGATCGGCTACGTCGGCGAAACGGGTGACGCGACCGCCCCGCACGACCACCTCGAGTGGCACCCCGGGGGTGGCTCGGCCATCGACCCGTACCTGTTGCTGGCCGCGGCCTGCCTGCCGGTCAGCCCCTGATCTTGCCCAGCAGACGCAGGATCTCGAGGTAGAGCCAGATCAGCGTCGCCAGCAGCCCGAAGGCGCTGTACCACGCCATGTAACCCGGCGCTCGCTTCGCGGCGCCTTCCTCGATGAACCGGAAGTCGATGAACAGGAACATCGCCGCCACGATGCAGATGCCGACCGAGATCGCGATGCCGAGCGGCGACGGCGAGTTGATGAAGGGCATCTCGATCCCGAACACCGACAGTGCCCACGCGGCGAGGTACGTGAGGAAGATGCCCGCCCCCGCGACGCCGACGATGAACACGAAGCGATCGGTGACCTTGACGATCCTCGTGACGTACAGGACCAGGCACGCGAGGAAGACCGAGAACGTCGCGAAGACGGCCTGCAGCACGATGCCGGGGTAGGCAGCCTCGTAGAGCGCCGAGATCGCCCCCGCCCAGAGTCCCATGACCACGGCGTAGATCGGACCGGTGACGGGCGAGATCTGCGGCCGGCGCGCCGTCGCCACCGACAGGACGATCAGACCGATGAGCCCGATGAACAGCACGCCGTTCGCGGTCGCCAGGATCGACCCGGCGTTGTTCCACCCGACGGTCGCGGCGGCGACCGTGATCGACAGCAGCACGAAGGCCCGGGCGACCGTGCCACGCACGGTCATGACCCCGCGCGGCGCGGCCGTGCCGAGGTCGACCGGGGCAAGCTCCGGTGAGGCGAACGTCTTCTCGTTCAGCATCTCTCGTGACATGGGTTCCCTCCTACGTTGTCCTGGGACAGGGTATCCGGTGCGGAGCGAAGGGTGGGAGCGTCAGCGTCCGCTGGCCGAGAAGTGCTGGTAGTCCTTCGAGGACGACCACGTGCCGCCCCACTCCCACCCGATCCCCGCGAACGCCCTCACGACCGCGCCTCTCGGCCCGATCATGCCCCGCTGGAGCGGGGTGCGGTCCACGTAGTCCGCTCCGTTGGGGGGTGAAACCCCCCACGGCCCGACGTAGGGGTTCTCGACCGGGTTGATGTCGACCGCCCGGCCGTAGGCGTGCTGGGACCACACGCAGCACACGCCGCTCCGGTAGCGGCAGTTGAAAGCGCTCGTGTTGTCCGCACGCATGGACCGCATGTCGTCGGCGCCGTAGCGATCGACCAGGCGCATCCGCCGGATCGGGAACCGAGCTTCGTACAGATCGCCGAACGCGTTCGCGATGCCGTGGGCCCAGGAGCGGTGGGCGACCAGCCGGCCACGGTGGGCGCGGTCGTCGAAGCCCCAGTAGCGCAGGCGGATGAGCCGGAGATCCTGGAGCGGCACGGGGCACCCAGGGCGCCACGACGAGCCCGTCATCAGATCCTTGATGGCGACCGGCAGCCTGTGGATGGTGGCCTCGTAGGCAGGCGCGCGCATCGCGGCGGCGCCGTCTCGCGCGACCGCGAACGGTTCGGCTACGCCGGCCACGACGAAGACGCCGAGCGCGCTCGAGACGACGAGCCGTGCGTACCGCATCCCCGATCTTCGCACGCCGAGGCGCGGGCGGTCAGGACCACATGCTGCCGTCGCTGGGACCCTTCTTCCGAGCGGCACTGCGAGCGAGACGGAACCGCAAGCTCGGCTCGTCCTCGCCGGTCTCCGCCTCGTTCTCGGGTTCCTCAGACTCCTGCGCCGCCGGCGCGGCCCCGCCGCGCGCCTCGGTCAGGTCGGCCTGCAGGCGCGAGGCCTTCGTTTCAGCCGCGTTGGCTCGCTCCACGGTGCGGCCGAGCTCCAGCCGCAGACGCTGGACCTCGTCGATGCCGTCCGCCGACGCCGACCCGCCAGCGACGGCCGCTGCCGTCTGGGCGGGACCGAACTGGAGCTGCGCCCGTGCATCCTCGGCGTCGGCGTAGGCGCGACGAAGCCGCATCCCCATCTGCTCGAGATCGTCGGCAAGCTCGGCGTTCTCCCGTGCCAGCTCGGCGAGCCGATCGTCGGCGTCCCCAGAGGGGGCTGGCGCTTCGGTATGACGTTCGCCGGCGGCGACCGCCTCGGCCAGCCGCGACTCGGCCGCGAGCTTCGCCTCCAGCTCCGCGACCGCCGCCTCCAGCTCGCTGACCCGTTCGGTGGCGTGGGACAGCCCCGCGGTGAGCTCCGCCGTCTCGGTGCCCGCGTCCGCCACGCCGGCCTCCACGCGCGCGCGGAGCTCTACGAGCTCGGCCTGGGCGGCCTGGAGCTGCGCCGCCAGCTCCTCCTGCGCGCCGGCTCGCTCGCCGGCTGCGTCGAGCGCCGTACGCAGCTGCGCGTTCCGTTCCTCGGTCTCGGACGCAGCGGCCTGCAGCTGCGCGTTCCGTTCCTCGGTCTCGGCGAGCTGTCCGCGGATCTGGTCGATGGCCGCCTCGCCACCTGCCTGCGCCGCGGCCAGCGACGTCTCGAGGTCGGCGACCCGCCCGGCGGTCCGCTCGGTCTCCTGTTGGGCGGCGAGCAACGACGCCGCCAGCTCCTCCTGCTGACCGGCCGTCTCGCCGGCGGCCTCCAGCACCGTCCGCAGCTGTGCGACGGTGGCCTCCGACTCGGAGACGGCGGCCTGCAGCTGAGCGTTCCGTTCCTCTGCCTCGGTGAGCACTGCGCGGATCTGCTCCGCGGCCTCCTCGCCACCTGCCTGTGCCGCGGTCAGCGACGTCTCGAGCTCCTGCACACGCTGCTCTGCGGCGGCACGCAGCTCCGACTCCTCTGTAGCACCTTGACCCGCCTGTTCGCGCTTGACGCGCTCCTCCTCGAGCGCGTTCGCGAGCGAGGACCCGTGCTGCTCCAGCTCGGCGACACGCTGCTCGGTTGCCGCGACCCGGCCTTCCGCATCGGTGGACCTCGTCTCGGCGAGCCGGAGCTTCTCTCGCGCGGCCTCGAGCTCCGCGGCGACCCTCTCGGCGTCCGCGGCCAGCTCGGCGGTCGAGGCGGCGAGCTTGTCCTCGGAGACTGTCGCACGCGCTTCCGCCTGCTCGAGGCGTGCGGTGAGCTCCGCGAGCCGTTCGTCCCGTTTGGCGGCGACCGCCGTCGCTTCGCCGGCAGCCGCCCGAGCCACCGCGAGCTCAGCGCGGGTGGCCTCCAGGTCCGCGACCGCCGACGCGGATGCCTCCTCGACGCCGGTGAGTCGCCGCACCTGGTCGTCGACCTCGGCACCGAGGCGCTCGGATTCGGCTCGTGCTCGATCCAAGTCGGTCCTCAGTACCTCGGCCGCGCCTGCGGACCGGGTAGCCGCGGATTCGAGCGTCTGGAGCCGCTGCTGGAGCTCGGTGCTGCCCGCCTGCAGCTGGTCGGTCCGTTCCTTCAACCCGTCGCGCTCGCCGCTCACGCGGGTGAGGTCGGCACGCACGGCATCGCCGGCGGCCTCGGCCTCCTCCAGACGGCGACCACCCTCGCGGG
>CAZZND010000020.1:0-29158 GCA_964655465.1 uncultured Actinomycetes bacterium | reverse complement strand
CAAGCTTGAAACGGGGGTTCGATTCCCCTCACCCGCTCTCTCGGCGGCGCCGCGTCCGCGGCGCCGCTCGTGCTTTCAGAGGTAGCGAGGCGCCGTCGGGCACAGGTTCTTGAGCGGGCACTGCCGGCACCGGGGCGTCGGTGCCTTGCAGATCTCACGGCCGAGCCGGATGAGCCCGACGTGCAGGGGGGTGCGCAGGCCCTCGGGCACCAGGTCGTGCAGCAGGCGGTCGGCGCGCTCGGCCGAGGACTTGGGCGGCACCATCCCGAGACGCCGGGTCGTGCGGTGCACGTGGGTATCGACGGGGATGGCGTCGCGGTCCAGCGCGAAGCTGAGGACCACGGCCGCGGTCTTGGGCCCGATCCCGGGAAGCGACGTCAGGTACGAACGGGCGTCGGCGTCGGACAGGTCGCGTAGCCGGCCGAGGTCGTACGCGCCCTCGCGTTCGCGGACCTCGCGCAGGATGGCCTGGATCCTCGGCGCCTTCGTGTTGGCGAGGCCGCCGGAGCGGATCGCGTCCGCGATCCGCTCCGGCGGTGCGGCCGTCACCTCGGCCCACGTCGCGTACGCGGACCGGAGGTCCGCGTACGCGCGCTCGGCGTTCAGATCGCTCGTGTGCTGGGACAGGACCGTCAAGATCAGCTCGTCGAGCGGGTCGGGGGCGCGTGGGGGCTCGAGCGGGCCGAACCGCTTCGCGAGCCGGTCGTGGATGGCGCGGACGCGCCTCCCGGTGGCGTTCGGCAGCGCCGGGTCGGGGCTCACTCGGCCTGCTGGCGCGCGGCGTTTCGGAACTGCGTGAGCGCCGGCTCGAAGTTGAGCGTGACCTTGCCGGTCGGCCCGTTGCGGTGCTTCGCGATGATCAGCTCGGCCTCGCGCTTGCGCTCTTGGTCGCCGTCGTCGCGGTGGATGAAGATCACGACGTCTGAGTCCTGTTCTATAGCTCCCGAATTATGAGATACGAGGGCTCCATCACCTGCGAACCAGCTCGAAGGGCCAGGCACTGTCAGGTCATACACCAACTCAGGCTCTGCCCTTTGCACGTCGAGCACGCGGTCCCAGTAGAGGTCGTTGGATGCCATAGCGCGGAGCTCATCATCGTTCAGGATCTCGGCGTACTCGGCCGCCAGCTGTCGCGACGGGGAGAAGCTGAAATGACTCGATCCCCCGTACGCGGTCCCACGCACGCTCGCCATCTCGCGCGTCGAGATGCCCCGGGCAACCATCCGCTCGCGCACGAGCTGGAAGGCGTCCGAGGGAAGCGTGTCAACGTTCGTGTTCGGCACGACGCCTTCGAGCATGGCTGCGAGACGGGCCGCCGGCGCGACTCGCGGCCCGAAGGCCCCGACCTCCCGGAGGAACCATCGCTGGTCGATGGCTCCGGAGACGTCGACGTTCCACACGGGATGGCCCGTCCGCTGCTCCACGCGCCGGATCCGGCCGACGATGCCGAGCCGCAGGAGAAGCGCCGCCACGTCGAACGCGAGCCCTCGCGACGCGGTCGCGAAGTAGACCCGGTGACTGCCTCGTGTGCCTGCCTTCCGCACGTGGATGCAGCCATCGGTAGCCCACAGGTGGCGAAGCAAGATCGCCACCTGAGGGTCGGGCAAGCGGAACGCTGCTTCGGGGATGCGTTTGTCGTGCGAGCCCTGGCCGAAGACACCGAGACCACGGAGCCACGCGTTGACCCCGGCCGGGTGCCACCGGTTGCCGTTCCCACCGATGAACAGCTGGTGCCAGGCACCGCGACCCTTGATCCGCGAGACCTTGGCTTCGAACCGCTCGGTTGCCGTGCGACTCACGAGCTCGCTGTTCTCCTCGGAGGCGGTCGTGTAGCGAAGCGACTTGCCGAGGAGGTAGCTGCCGTCGCCGATCAGCTGGCCGAGGAGCGCGACCTCGTCGTCGTGCCACGACACCGTCCGGGCGGGCTCGGGGAGCCGCCGGGCGATCGCGAGCCGGTCCCCCGGTTGCAGGTCGCGTGTCTTCACCCAACCATCGGCCCCGTACAGTCGGTGCTCGGCCGTGCAGCGCATCGTTCGCCCGCTCGCGAGCCGCACCTCGAACACCGGGCGCTTCCCCACCGCCCATACCTTGTCCGAGCGAGCCTCGGTGATCCGTCCCGTCGTGGTCACCGCCAGCACGTCGGGCTCGGTCCCGACGAGCTCGGCGATGGGCACCCTTCGACCGTCGGCGAGGTGCACGAGCGTGTCCCCGGGCACACACTCTCGAAGGTCTGACAGCTGTGGTCGCTTGTCGGCGCGGGCCTCGGGGTTGCGGTTGAGCTGCGACAACGCGACCACGGGGATGGACAGCTCCTTCGCCAGCAGCTTGAGCGACCGCGAGATCTCGGCGACCTCCTGCTGGCGGCTGTCGGGCCGCCGCGAGCCCGGTGCGGTCATCAGCTGCAGGTAGTCGACGATGATCATCGCCAGTCCCTGGCGTCCGGTCTTCATGCGGCGGGCCTTGGCTCGGATATCGACGATGTTGACGTTGCCCGAGTCGACGATGTGCAACGGCGCGTCGTGCAGGGTCTCGCCGGCCTGGACGACGCGGGTCCAGTCCTCTGGGCCGACCCGTTTGTTGCGGATCCGGTCCCACGGCACGCGCGCCTCGGAGCAGAGCAAGCGCATGCCGATCTCGGTGCGCGACATCTCGAGCGAGAACACCGCGACGGGGTGCGAGCCGACCGCGACGTTTCGGGCGATGTTCATCGCGAGCGAGGACTTGCCGACGCCGGGACGCGCGGCGATCACGACGAGGTTGCCGTCCTGCAGCCCCGAGGTCAGGTCGTCGAGATCGCGGAACCCTGTCGGGATGCCGGTGTAGGCGGACTCGCGGTTCTGGATGGACTCGAGGTCGACCATGGCCTGGCTGACCAGGTCGCCGATGATCGCGTCCTCTTCCTTGTCCTCGCGACGGGCGACGTCGTAGATCCGCTGCTCGGCACCGTCGGCGATCGTGTCGGCCTCCTGCGCGCCCTCGTAGGACAGATCGATGATGTCGGCCGCCGCGCCGATCAGACGGCGGCGGAGCGCCGCATCGGCAACGATCTTCGCGTAGTGCGCGGCGCCAGCGGGGGTGGGAACCTGTTCGACGAGGTCGCGCAGATACAGCGCGCCGCCCACCTGGTCGAGGAGCCCCTTCTTGCGGAGGGCCTCGACCCCCGAGATCGTGTCGATCGGCTCACCGTGGGCGAACAGATCGCGAAGCGCCGCGTAGATGGTCCCGTGGGCCGAGCGGTAGAAGTCGTCGGCCTCGAGGAGCTCGACGACCTGCGCCATGGCGTCGGCCGAGAGCATCATGGCCCCGAGGACCGATCGCTCGGCCTCGAGGTTCTGAGGTGGCACGCGTTCGCCGCCGGGAAGGCGGACGATGTCCTCAGCCGCGCGTGCCACCCATGAACCTCCCTCCCGGCCTTGGACTCCGACCGGGGACGCTACGCCTCACACACCGGGCCCGACAGTGGAGAACCTCTGTGGATTGCCCGATCGCAGGTGGGCGCTCGAAGTTTTTCGTCACTCCGGCATTGACCAGGGTTTTCCCCATGTGGATAGCCATGTGGACAAGTGTGGATAGGCCCTCTGACACGGAAGAGCGCCCCGTGGGGCGCCCTTCCGGCATCTCGGATCGAGGTGATCAGGCCTCGGCCGTCACCTCGACGATGAGGACGGGCTCGACCTCGTGGAACAGCTTGACGCGGACCTCGTGGGTACCGACCGAGCGGATGGGCTCATCGAGGTGGACGTCCTTCTTGTCGACCTCGACCCCCGACTGGGCCTGCACGGCCGCCGAGATGTCGGCGGCCGTGACCGAGCCGAAGAGCTTGCCCTCGTCACCGGCCCGGGCAGCGATCGTGAGCGTCCCCGCCGCGATCAGCTTGGACGCGATGGCCTCGTACTCGCCTTTCTGTTTGGACAGGCGTGAAACGTGGGAACGCTGCAGGGTCTCGACCTGCTTCAGCGCCCCCTTCTCAGCCTTGATGGCGAGCCCCCTGGGGATGAGGTAGTTGCGCGCGTAGCCGTCGGCGACCTCGGCAACGTCCCCGGGGTTCCCGAGCTTCTCGACGGGCTTCTGAAGGATGATCTTCATCGCGCGCTGTAGGGGAGCAGGGCCATCTCACGGGCGTTCTTGACAGCGGTGGCCACATCACGCTGGTGCTGCACGCAGTTGCCCGACACGCGCCGGGCGCGGATCTTGCCGCGCTCGGACACGAACTTACGAAGCGTGATGACGTCTTTGTAGTCCACGAAGTCGACCCGCTCCTTGCAGAAGATGCAGAACTTGCGCTTGCCCTTCTTCTGCCAGGCCTTGTCGTCCTTCTCGCGCTTGCGGCGCGGTCCCGGCTTACTCGGCATCCAGTGGTGTCTCCTCGTTCATGGACGACCCGCCACCGACCGGTGCGACCGCGGCGCCCCAATCCCCGCCCGAGGACGAGGACGAGGATCGGCTGGTCTTCGTGATGCTGGCGGTGGCCCACTTGAGGCTCGGGCCTAGGTCGTCGGCTTCGATCTCGACGACGGTGCGCTTCTCGCCCTCCTGGTTCTCCCAGGAGCGCTGCTTGAGGCGCCCCGTGACCACGACGCGCGCGCCCCGGGTGAGCGTCTCGGCCGCGTTCTCCGCGAGCGCGCGCCAGCAGTTGATGGTGAAGAACGAGGTCTCTCCATCGGTCCAGTTGCCGGCCGCGTCTCGGATACGCGTGGAGTACGCCACGCGGAAGTTCGCCACCGCCGCCCCGTTCGCCGCGTAGCGCAGCTCGGGGTCGTCGGTCAGGTTGCCTACGATCGTGATCTGGTTGTCGCTCGCCATGAGCGGTATCCCCCTTCGATGAGTGTCGCGGCCGCCTCAGGCGGTCGCGGGGGAAGCCTTTGCCTTGTCGGACTCGGACGCTTTCGCGGGCTTGACCAGCGGCACGAGCACGATCTTGTGCCTGACCACCTCGTCGGCGAGCTTCAGCACACGCTCGAGCTCGGTCTGCACCGCGGGCTCCGCCGTGAACCGCGCCACGACGTAGTACCCCTCGTGCTTGCGGTCGATCTCGTAGGCGAAGCGCCTGCGTCCCCACCGATCGAGCGACCCCATGGCGCCACCCGCGGGTGAGACCACCTTGTTGATGCGCTCGACGGCGGTGCTGACCGCGGCCTCGTCGGCCTCGGCAGGCAGGATGAGCATGACTTCGTATTCCCTCAACGTTCACCTCCCTTGGTCTGGACGGCCCCCCACGAAGGGGAGCAGAAGGAGAGGGCTGCCCAGCAGTGTACGGGAGCGGCACCAGGTCTCCCCACCGTGCCCGCCCTGCCTGCGCGCGCGGTGGGGCGGCTCAGGCCGCCGTGGGTCTTGAAACAGCCTGTTCGTCGAACCGGTAGTAGCCGTCGCGGAGCACGTAGCGCACCGGATCGGCCCCCGCCACCAGGCCCGGGACATCGAGCACCGGGGGCGTGTCGTGCAGCGGGTAGCAGCGCCCGTCGAAAGGCCCGCCGACCAGGATGCCGAAACGCTGATCCCCGAGCCTGAGGACCTTGGCCCACGGCGTAGCTGCGGTGGTGGTGGTCATGTCGATCGCCTCCTTCGCGGTCATGGGCGTAACCTATCGGCCGCCTCTGACATGCGAGCGCTCCCTATCGCCGCGCGGCCACCCCGCCCTATGATCGCGCCGATGAAGGTTGCGCTCGTGGCCCTGGTGGCGGTCCTCTCAGCCGTGGGCTGCACCGGAGGCACCGACACCGCGACGCCTCCTCCGGTCTCCCCCTCGCCCGTCGAGATCCGCGTGGCGACACTCAACATCGAGTACGGGGGCGAGGTCATCGACTTCGATGCGACGGTCGAGGCCGCCCTGGCGCTCGACGCCGACGTGATCGGGATCGAAGAAGCGTGGGGGAACATCCCGCGCCTGGCCGAGGAGATGGGCTACCCCTACTACGACCCCGAGCACCAGGTCGTGTCGCGCCTGCCCCTCCTTCGCCCGCCCGGTGACGATGGCACCTATCTCCTCGTCGAGGTGGGCGAGGGCGTGGCGGCGCTCGCGAACGCGCACCTGAGCTCGTCGCCGTACGGGCCGAACATGGCGCGCAACGGCAAGGGCGCCGACGAGATCGCCGCAACCGAGGAGCGTGTGCGGGTCCCCGAGATCGAGCCCGCTGCCGCGGCCTTGAGCGCGCTCGCCGAGGCCGGCACACCGGCGTTCCTGGTCGGCGATATGAACTCCCCGTCGCACCTGGACTGGACCGAGGAGGCCGTCGGCACGCGGCCGCACGTCACCGAGCCCGTTGCGTGGCCGGTCACGGTTCTGCTCGAGGACGAAGGCTTCCTCGATTCGTACCGCGAGGTCCACCCCGACCCGGTGGCCGACCCCGGGCTCACGTGGCCGGCGGCGCGTCCCGAGGCCGTGCCCGGCTGGGACCCCGGTCCCAACGCGGCGGCCGACCGGATCGACTACGTCTTCCACGCGGGCCCGTCCGAGGTCGTCGCGAGCCAGATCGCCGGTGAGGAGGGCGCAGGCGACCTGTCGGTCGCGCCATGGCCGACCGACCACCGCGGCGTGGTCTCGACGTTCACCGTCACACCGGGGCCGGCGCCCGTCGTCGTCTCGCCCGACCAGCGTCGCGTGGAGGCCGGCGACGAGGTCGGCGTCCGGTTCCATGCGCCCGGTCCGGTGACGCTCGAGGTCCGCTCGGCCGACGGTGTCGCGGTGGCGAGCGCCCCCACGGACGGCGACCCGACGATCGATACCACCGACGTCAAGCCCGGTGCCTACGAGATCGTGATGGCCGCCGAGGGCACCACGCTCGCGTCGGCGCCGCTGTGGGTCCTCGAGCCCGGCGCGGGCGCCGAGCTCGCGATCGCCGACGACACGATCCGCGAGGGCGAGCCGATCGAGGTCTCGTGGACGGCGGCCCCCGGCAACCGGTGGGACTGGATCGGCGTCTACCGACGCGGCGCCGACCCCGAGGTCGACTGGTACCTGGTCTGGGCCTATACCGACGCCACCATCGAAGGCACCCTCGCGGTGGACGAGGACGCGGAGGGCCGGTGGCCGCTGAAGGCCGGTGAGTACACGGTGTACCTGCTGGAGGACGACGCCTACGAGGTCCTCGCCGGCGCCGACTTCGAGATCGTCGCGTCGTAGACTCGTTGGGTCGCGACGCCGTGCACTCCCAGGAGGTGCGAGCCCTATGACCACGACGATCCACGACCTTCGTGCCTTCAAGGCCGAGGGCCGGCGGTGGGTGATGCTCACCGCCTACGATTTCCCCACCGCACAGATCCTCGACGCGGCCGGCGTGCCCGTGCTGCTCGTCGGCGACTCGCTCGGTCGCAACGTCCTCGGCTACGAGAACGAGCTGCCGGTGACGATGGAGGAGATGCTGCACCACACCCGTGCGGTCGCGCGTGGCGCCGAGCACGCCATGGTCGTCGGCGACATGCCGTTCATGTCGTTCCAGGCTTCAACCGAGGAGGGTCTGCGAAACGCCGGCCGCCTGGTGAAGGAAGGCGGCGCGCAGGCCGTGAAGGTCGAGGGTCCGCAGCTCGACCTGGTCCACCGGTTGGTCGAAGTCGGCATCCCCGTCATGGCCCACATCGGGCTCACCCCGCAGTCGGTCCACGGTATGGGCGGGTATCGCGTACAGGGTCGTGGCGAGGAGGCCGCGCGCAAGCTCCTCGATCAAGCGGCCAACCTCGAGAAGGCAGGCGCGTTCTCGATCGTCGTGGAGGGCGTGCCGGCGGCGGTGGGCGTGCAGATCACGGCTGAGCTGCAGATCCCCACGATCGGGATCGGCGCGGGCCCGAGCACCGACGCGCAGGTGCTCGTGATCAACGACCTGCTCGGGATCAACGAGAACGTGCGGAAGCTCGCGAAGAAGTACGCGGACCTGCGAGGCGAGATGACCCGCGCGGTCACCGCGTTCGTCGCCGACGTCGAGGCGGGCGCGTTCCCCGACGACGAGCACACCTACTCGTAACGGCTCCCCGGGTCGCGGCGCCTCGCACCTAGACTCGCGCCATGGCAGGCATCCTCCGCACCTGGAGCGGCGTGATCGTCGCCGGAGCGATCGCGGTGACCGCCTGGCTCGCCGATGACTGGATCTTGAGCCCGTCCCTCGTGGGCGAGTCCCAGGGCTGGGTCGTCGCGTCGCTCCTGGCGACGACGCTCGTCGCCGGCTCGGCATACCGGTCTCGCAGGGACCCGGCCATGCTGTTCATCGCGCTCGGTGCGGGGATCGTGGCCGGCCAATCGGTGCTGTTCCAGTCGCTCGTGCGGGCGGCTACGGACGAGGACGTGGTGATATCGCTCGTGCGAAGGATGAGCGACGTCGCGTCCCTCGCGGCGCTCGCCAGCTCGCTGGCGCTCGGGATCTGCCTGCTGCTCACGCATCCATGGTGGGACCGGCGCGGACGTCCGCCGCTGCGCCCCGGCCTCGCCATCGTGGCCGGGGTGGGGGCGATCCTCGCCGTCGACCTATCCCTCGTCGTCGCGAGGCCGACCGGATCGATCGACGAAGGGCCGCTCGGCCTCGTCCGCGAGCCGGGACCAGCCCACTGGGCGTTAGGCCTCCTCGCCCTCGCCGTCATGGTCGTCGCCGCGGTTCGGGCCCTGACCGCGCGGACACCGACGGGCTGGACCTCGGGTGCCGCCCTCGCTTTCGCGCTCACCATCGTGGCGGCGCTCGCGTATCCGTTCGTCACGACGGCGTCCGCGGCGTCGACCCTCCTCACCTGGGCGGTCGTGCTTGTCCCTGCCGCCGGTCTGATGCTGCTCGGCACGCCGCTCGGCGCCCAGCGATCCGCTCTGTCGTACATGCGACGTGCCAGCGATCGTGCCGCCGAGGTCATGCAAGGCCGGGCCGAGATCGCAGCGACGATCGCGCACGACGTCCGCGGGCCGGTCGGCACGATCAAAGGCCTCGCGACGACCACCCGCAAGAGCTACGACCGGCTCGGCGATGCCGAGCGGCTCGAGTTCATCGGCATGATCGAGCAGGAGTCCGGCCGTCTGCTCCGGCTCGTCGACCAGGTCGCGATCGCACTCAAGATCGACGCAGGCGCGCTCGACCTCACCCGGCGCTCGCAGGAGGTCGCGCCGCTCATCCATCAGGCCCTCGCGCGGGTCGAGCACGACGACCGAACGATCGAGGTCGACGCCGCCGACGGCATCGAGGCGGCGCTCGACACCCGGTGGTTCCCCGAAGCGCTCGCCCAAGGCATCGACAACGCGATCCGGTTCTCGCCCGAGGACACGCCGGTCACGGTCTCCTCGCGTGGTGAGGGCGGCGCGGTGATCGTCGACATCGTCGATCGCGGCCCAGGGATCCCCGCCGATCAGCGCGACGTGATGTTCGAGAAGTTCTCGCGCTGGCGGCCCGCCGGCTACGAGGACCGGACGGGGACGGGGCTCGGTCTGTTCATCGCCCGGGGCATCGCGCGAGTGCACGGAGGTGACGCGATGCTCATCGATGCCCCCGCCGGGGGTACGATGCTCCGGCTACGGGTCCCGATGGAGGAAGAAGACAGGTGACACCCGCGCGCTCCGTGTCGCTGCTGATCTGCGACGACCACAAGATCCTCACCGACGCCCTCGCGACCATGGTCGGTCTCGAGGACGGGCTCGAGCTCATCGCCCCCCCGGTCCACACGCCGGACGAGGCGATAGCGCTCGCGACCCAGCACCTGCCCGACGTCGTCCTGATGGACATCATGTTCAAGGGCGGAGGCATGACGGGCATCGAGGCGACCCGCAAGATCAAGGAGGCCTCGCCCTCCACGAAGGTCGTCGTCATGACGGCACACGACGAGGACCGGCTGCTCGTCGAGGCGGTCGAGGCCGGCGCGTCGGGGTTCCTGTCGAAGGACGAGGCCGCCGAAGAGGTGCTCGCCGCCGTGAAGGCCGCGGCCGAAGGCGAGGTCCTGATCGACCCCGAGACGCTGACGCGGCTCTTGGCACAGGTCGCCCGCGAACGCGAGGAGAAGCGCGACGCGCAGAAGCTGCTCGGCGATCTGACCGACCGCGAGAACGAGATCTTGGGGCTCCTCGCCCACGGAGTGCGGAACGAGGACATCGCGAAGCAGCTCTACATCAGTCCGCAGACCGTGCAGACGCACGTGCGGAACATCCTGGGGAAGCTGCGCGTGCACTCCAAGCTCGAAGCGGTGGCGTTCGCCGTCAAGAACGGCGCGATCCAGGTCACCTAGGCTCGGATACCCGATGCCGGGTATGCAGCACCGCGGACCATCCGACGAAGTGAGGGGTGCAACACCGTGGAACCCTCTGCTGACCCGCCAACCCCTCGGTGGGCCAGCGAGAACCGAAGGCCCGAGCGAACCCCTCCCTCGCTCGGGCCTTCAACCATCTCAGGCCAGTTCGCGGCGGCGGAGCTTGCCGCCTGCCGTCCGCGGCAGCTCGGCCACGAGCGACAGCTCCTTCGGCAGCTTGAACCGGGCGAGCGACGCCCGGCAGTGCTCGCACAGCTCCTCGAGCGTCGGTGCGTTGTCGATCGATCGAGGCACGACCCACGCTGCGACGTGCTCCCCCCACGCGGGGTCGGGCCGCCCCGCGACCGCGACGTCGGCGACGCCCGGATGGGTGCGGAGCACAGCCTCGACCTCGTCGGGCCACACGGTCTCGCCGCCGGTGCGGATCGCGTCGTCGGCGCGCCCGTGCACGGTCAGCAGCCGGTCGTCGTCGAGCGAGCCGAGGTCGCGGGTGCGCAGCCACCCGTCGACCGTGAATGCCTCGGCCGTCGCCTGCGGGTCGTGCCGGTAGCCGGAGAAGAGCATCGGTCCGCGGAGCTCGATCGAGCCGCCATCGCCGATCCGCACGTCGACGTCGGGCAGGGGCACCCCCTCGTACGCTGCGCCGCCGCAGGTCTCGGTCATCCCGTAGGTCTGGAACACGCGGGCGCCGCGCACCTGCGCCGCGCCACGGGTGGCGCGGTCGAGCTGCGCGGCGCCCACCACCAGCGTCACGTCGTCGAGCGCGACGCCGGCCTCGACGAGCCGCGTGACCATCGTCGGCACGACCGAGGCGCACACCTTCCCCTGGCCGGCGAGCGCGTCGGGTTCGAACCGCTCGTGCGCCGCGACCGGTGTATCGAAGATCGCCCCGCGCAGGTATACGAGCAGCCCGCCGGCGTGGGCCGGCGTGAGCACGGCGAGCCAGGCCGTGTCGATCGTCACCTCGATCGCGGCGTTCGAACGCTCGATCGCGCCCTGGAGCGCCGCCCTCGAGAGCTCTGCCAGGCGGGGCGGGCCGCTCGTTCCCGAGGTCGCGATCACCACCGCGGAGGTCTCGGGGTCGGTGATGCCGACGTCGGGGAAGACGGTGTCGCCCACGGCGTCGACCACCATCGATGGCCGTGCGATGTCGATCAGCGTCCGCTTCTCGATGGGGGTCAGGCGATGATCGACGGGGAACACCGAGACGCCGCGCCACCACAGGTCGGCAAGGATGTCGAGCCACTCCTCGCCGGGCGGGAGGTCAACCGCGACCAACTCCCCCGGCGCAGCGCGACGATGCCCCTGAACGGTCACGTTCGGTAGGCTAACGGCAACCGTACGAGTTCGCGCTCTAGGAGTGGATGCTCACATGTTCGGCCAGAAGATCAGATGGCAGGCGCAGGGCGAGTGGACCGACATCCGCTACGAGAACGGGGCCGGTGATGCCGAGGGCATCGCGAAGATCACGATCGACCGGCCCGAGGTGCGCAACGCCTTCCGACCGCACACCACGGCAGAGCTCATCCGCGCGTTCGACCTGGCTCGGGACGACCCGAGCGTCGGCGTCGTGATCTTGACCGGCGAGGGCGACCTCGCGTTCTCGAGCGGCGGCGACCAGCATATCCGCGGCGGCGACGGCTACGTCGACGAGCAGGGCATCGGCCGGCTCAACGTGCTCGACCTGCAGATCCAGATCCGCCGTCACCCCAAACCGGTCGTCGCGATGGTGGCGGGATTCGCGATCGGGGGAGGGCATGTGCTCCACCTGTGCTGCGACCTCACGATCGCGGCCGAGAACGCGCGGTTCGGCCAGACGGGGCCGCGGGTCGGCTCGTTCGACGGCGGCTACGGCATCGGGCTGCTCGCGCGGCAGATCGGCGAGAAGCGCGCGAAGGAGATCTGGCTGCTCTGCCGGCAGTACGACGCCGCGACCGCGCTCGAGTGGGGCCTGGTGAACGCGGTCGTGCCGCTCGACGAGCTCGAGGCCGTCACCGTGGGCTGGTGCCGCGAGATGCTCGCCGAGTCCCCGCTCGCGCTCCGGCTGCTGAAGGCCGGCTACAACGCCGGGGTCGACGGGCTCGCGGGCGTGCAGCAGCTCGCCGGCGACGCCACGCTCCTCTACTACATGAGCGAGGAGGCCCAGGAGGGTCGCGACGCGTTCAACGAGAAGCGGGACCCCGACTTCTCGCGGTTCCCGAAGCGGCCGTGATCGCCCTGTGGTGGCGGGGCGCGAGGCCCCGGACGCTCGGGGTCGGGATCGTCGCGGTGATCGCGGGGACGGCCGCGGCCGGCGAGGCGATCTGGTGGCGGTTCGGGGCGGCGCTGCTCGTCGCCGCCGGGCTGCAGATCGGCGTGAACTACGCGAACGACTATTTCGACGGCGTGCGCGGGGTGGACACGTCCGAGCGCCTCGGACCGCCCCGGCTCGTGGCGAGCGGCGCCGCGACGGCGCGCCAGGTGCTCGTGGCCGCGTTCGTCGCGATCGGCGTCGCCGCGGTGGCGGGCCTGGCGTTGGCGCTCGCCACCGCACCGGTGCTGATCCTCCTGGTCGGGGCGTTCGCCCTGGTCGCCGCGCTGCTGTACAGCGGCGGTCCGCGCCCCTACGCGGGGCTCGGGCTCGGCGAGGTGATGGTCTTCCTGTTCTTCGGCCTGATGGCGACCTGCGGCACGACGTTCGTGATGATCGAGACCGTCACGTCGGATGCGTGGTGGACGGGCTCGGTGCTGGGACTGCTGGCCGTCGCGATCTTGGGCGCGAACAACCTGCGCGACATCCCGACCGACGAGGCCGCGGGCAAGCGAACGCTGGCGGTGCGCCTCGGCGACGCCCGCACGCGCCGTTCCTACCGCGCGTGCGTGGCCGGCGCGTTCGCGCTGATCGCCGTGGGCGCGATGGTCCACGTCGTTGACGACTCCGCGGGGCTCACGCCGTGGGCCTTGCTCGGTCTGGTCGCGTGGGTCCCGGCGATCAAGCCCATGGAGCTGGCCGGGCGCGCCACCGGGCGCGAGCTGATCCCCGTGCTGACCGGGACCGCGTTCGTGCACGCCGTCTGCGGGCTCGCGATGGCGCTCGGACTGGCGCTCCAAGACACCGTGCGACCCGGCCCACTGATACCGGGGACGTGAACATGGGCCTCGGCGACGTCTCCCTCGCGTGCGCGGCCGCGATGGTCGACGCCCTCGTCGCGGGCGGGGTCCGCCACGCGTCGGTCTCCCCCGGTTCTCGGTCTACCCCGCTCGCGCTGGCGCTGGCACGCGACGAGCGCGTGGCCGTGCACGTGCATCTCGACGAGCGGTCCGGCGCGTTCTTCGCTCTAGGGATCGCGAAAGCTACCGGAGCGCCAGCCGTCGTGGCCTGCACGAGCGGGACCGCGGCGGCCGAGCTCTGGCCCGCGGTGGTCGAGGCGTCCCAGTCACGGACCCCCCTGGTGTTGCTGACCGCCGACCGGCCGCCGCGCCTGCGTGGCACCGGCGCGAACCAGACGATCGTGCAGGAGGATCTCTACGGCGCCTACGCACGCGTCTACGTCGAGCCACCGGTGCCGTCGTCGGCCGACGACGTCGCGGCCTGGCGCGACGCGGGACGACGCGCGGTGGAAGCGGCGCTCGGCTCGCCGCCCGGACCCGCACACCTGAACGCGCCCTTCGAGGAACCGCTGGTACCCGATGGCGAGCCGGTCCAGATCCCCGATCCGGGCGCGTGGTCACCGGCCGTAGCGGAACCCGATCTGGACGCGGGGGGCGCAGCGCTCGACGGGTTCCTCACCACGTACGCGGGACGTCGCGGCGTGGTCACGCTCGGAGCGCTGCGCCCCCCGCGGACACTGTCCCTCTTGTCGCTCGGCGCTCTGCTCGGATGGCCGGTGCTCGCGGAGCCGTTGTCCGGACTGCGGCTGGATGCCGGTGAGGCAGGACGAGCACTCGCCGCCGGACAGCTCCTGGTCGGTGATGCGGCGTGGCTCGGCCGACACCAGCCCGACGTCGTACTGCAGGTCGGCGCGGCACCGACCACCCGGGCGACCCAGGCGCTGGTCTCAGCAGCCGAGACCGTCGTCGTGCTCGACCGTGACCATCTCGACCCGGACCTCGGTGGCCGCGCCGAGCGGCGGATCCGCGTCGACCCCGAGCTGTTCGGCGCGATGGCGTGGCAACGAGCGGAGGCCGGCGACCGGCCGGCGGTGTCCGATCCCGACTGGCTCGAGACCTGGCGCGCGGCGGACCTCGTCGTGCGCGCCGCGCTCGACCGTGTGCTGGACGGCTGGACCGAGCCCTTCGAGGGGCGTGTCGCGCGCGACCTCGCGTCGTTCGTCCCGCACGGCTCGGTGCTCGCGGTGGGTTCCTCGACCCCCGTGCGAGACCTCGACATGTTCATGGCGCCCCGGCGACCTCCCAGGATCTGGAACCAGCGCGACCTGGTCCGTGTGCTCGCGAACCGCGGCGCGAGCGGGATCGACGGGTTCGTCTCGACGGTGCTCGGCGCGGCGACGGCGAGCACCGCGCCGGTCTACGCACTCATCGGCGACCTCACGTTCCTCCACGACGCGGGCGGTCTGCTGTGGTCGGCACGTCGCGGCGCGGACGCGGTGCTCGTGGTGCTGTCGAACGGCGGCGGGCGGATCTTCTCGCTGCTTCCCCAACGGCGCCTGCCCGAGTTCGAGGAGCTCTTCGCGACGCCGAGCGGGGTCGACATCGCGGCGGTCTGCGCGGCCGCGGACGCCGGCCACGCGCGTGTCGAGGAGAGCGCCGAGTTGCTGCCTTCGGTGGAGCGCGCGGCGAAGGCAGGCGGGGTGCAGGTGCTCGAGGTCGCGATCGACCCCGAGCTCGGGCTCGCCAGACGAGCGGAGCTGCGCGAGGCCGTCTCTCGTGTCACCGCCGAGCGCTAGGGTCGGTAGACCGGAACGTGAGGAGACCACGTGGGCGACGAAGGGAACCTGAAGCGCGCGATCAACCCGATGCCGGCCGAGATCCGCGAGGCGCTCGAGACGCGAGTACTGAGGGCCGCCCACGAGGAGCGGCCCGCCTACCAGCGCAACGACTACCTGGGATGGATCGGCCGCGCGAAGCGCCCCGAGACGGAGCAGAAACGTCTGCATCAGATGCTCGACAGCTCGAGCGCGGCGGCGTGTACATGAACATGCGGTGGAACGGCTGAGCCAGCCCTCGCTAGGCTCCTCTGCATGATCCTTACGGGCGAGCGTGTGGTGCTTCGCACCGGCGAGCCCGACGATGTGCCGCGCCTGCTTGCCATCCTCCGCGAGCCCGAGGTCACCGAGCGGTGGGGGCCCTTCGACGAGGCAGAAGCCACGGAGCAGTTCGTCGGTGACGACAAGGTCTTCGTCATCACGCTGGACGGCGACGTCATCGGGGCGATCCAGTACGGCGAGGAGGAGGACCCCATGTACCGCCACGCGTCGGTGGACATCTTCCTGTCGGCGTCGCGACACCGGCAGGGGCTCGGCACCGATGCGATCCGCACGCTCGCCCGCCACCTGTTCGACGACCTGGGGCACCACCGGCTGGTCATCGACCCCGCGGCGGACAACGAGGCCGCGATCCAAGCGTACGAACGAGTCGGCTTCCGACCCGTCGGCGTGATGCGGAGCTACGAGCGCGGCCCGGACGGCACCTGGCATGACGGCTTGCTGATGGACCTCCTCATCGGCGAGGTCGTGGTGAACGCCCGACGACGCACACGTGTGGCGGAAGGGGCGGATCGAGAGGGCGCAAAGCGGTCTGGCGACGGGGTGGGACCGGGAGCATGATGACTCGCGATGGATGCGAGCACGGCGGCGGGTTGGGTTCTGGTCCTCGCCGCGGTCACGTTCTTCGGTGTTGGGTTCGGGCTCGCGGCAGCCAACCGGGATCTCGCCTCTGCCGGCACGGCCCCGACGGCCGAGCGGCTCGGGATCGTCTCAACGAACCGGATGGCCTGGCGGGGCGTCGTGAGCGCGTTCATCGTGGCGTTCGCAGCGTCGGCGGCTGGGGTCGGGCTCCTGGCAGAGGTGGCCGGGCGAGCGGGGCAGGGCGTCCTTGCGACGCTCGCGTTCACGCTCTATGTGCTCGCCGTCGCGGTGTTCTTATGCAGCCTCGCGTTCCAGATCGGGATCATCCGACACCTGAAGGAAGACCCAGAGGGCGTGGCACCGGCCGCGCTGATGCCGCTGCATTGGTGGGCCGAGTCGATGTACCAGGTCTTCATGGTGCTCGCCTACGCCGCGATCGCGCTGCTGGGGTGGGCGGTGTTAGCCGGCTCGATCCTCCCCTCGTGGGCCGGCTGGGTCTCGGTCGCGATGGGCGTTCTGGGGCTCGGAACGTTCGTCGTCGGCAGGCCCAAGCTCGGTGATCTCGTCGTGTCCGACCTCCCGCTGTGGCTCCACGTCTGGGCCTTGATCGTCGGTGTCACGCTGTTGGTGGGATAACCTCGGCGTGTTTCCCTGAGCGCAACGACGGGACGGGGACACGCGACTCAGCCGGCGCGCTGGCAGCGTCGCGACTAGCCCCACCTGAGCGCGTCGAGGAACGCGCGGAACTTGCGCTCGGTCTCGTCGAGCTCCGAGGCGGCGACGCTGCCGGCGACGATCCCGGCGCCCGCGTACAAGGTCGCGTGCTCGCCGTCGAGCACCGCGCAGCGGAGCGCGATGGCGAACTCACCGTCGCCGCTCGCGTCGACCCACCCGACCGGGCCGGCATACGCACCGCGCGCGAACGGCTCGAGCTCCCCGATCGCCGTGAGCGCATCATCACGCGGCATGCCGGCGACCGCCGGGGTCGGGTGGAGGTCTCGCGCCAGATCGAGAGCGGTCGGCGCGGGGTCGCGCAGCTCTCCCTCGAACCGGGTCGACAGATGCCAGACGTTCGGTGTCTCGAGAAGGAGGGGCTCGGGGTCGAACGCCAGCCGTTCGCATCGGGGAGCCAGCACCTCGGCGATCGCCTCGACGACGATCGCATGCTCCACGCGGTCCTTCGCCGACGCGAGGAGCCGTTCTGCGTTCGTGTGGTCCTCGTCCGGGTCGCCGGCGCGTGGCGCCGTGCCGGCGAGCGGGTTCGCGCGGACGACCGAACCTCGTCGCGAGACGAGCAACTCGGGCGACGCGCCGACGATCGTGCCGCCGGGGGCAGGTGCCGCGAACGTGAACGCACCGGGGTTCACCGCCCGGAGCCGGTGTGCGAGGCGGGCAGGATCGAGCGTGCGCCGCGCGTTCACCTCGAGCGTGCGTGCGAGCACGACCTTGCGAAGTTCCCCCGCGCCGATCCGTGCCACGACCCCTTCGACCGCTCGCCCGTACGCCGTCTCGTCGGGAACCGCGCGACGCTGCAAGGGCCCGAACGCGGCGGCCGGCGCCGCCGTCCTGCTCACCCGATCGAACGCCCCCGCCTCGCCGACCAGCCAGGTCACGCCGGGCGCGGTCCGGCGCACGATCCGGTCCGATATCCGGAGCGCGCCACCGCCGGAGAACGCGAGCGCACCGGCCGCGACCGAGCGGTGCGGCGTGTCCTTGAGACGCCGCGTCACATCGGCCACCTCGACGTCCTCGCCCGTCGCACCGGTCGAGACGCCGAGACCTCCTCGGTCGAACAGCACCCCGCCCGGCTCATACGCGGCGAGCAGATCGAACGCAGGAGCCAGCGGTGACGCCACGCGGCTCACCCGCGTGTTCCGATGAACAGCTGGGTAACCCCCCCGAAAAGCTGCAGCCGCCGCGCGTCGGCGAAGCCTGCCTCCCGGAGCATCGCCAGCATCTCGGTCGCGGGCGGAAGGTACGCCATCGACCTCGGCAGGTACGCGTACGCTCTCTTGTCCGACAGGAGCCCGCCGATGAACGGGACGACCTTGCCGAAGTACACGCCGTGCCCCGCTCGGAGCACAGGGTTATCGGGGCGTGAGGCCTCGAGCAACGCGATCCTCCCGCCCGGCCGCACGACACGGCCGAGCTCGGCGAACAACCTCTCGAGCGACACCACGTTGCGGAGTGCGAACCCGCACGTGACGGCGTCCGCGCCCGCGTCGCGCACCGGCAAGCGGAGCGCGTCGGCCTGCACGAGCGGCGCGTTCGTCCGCGCGTTCGTAAGCATCCCGAAAGAGAAGTCGAAGCCGATCGGCCGGTGGCCGTGCTCGGCGAGCTCGCGGCAGAAGTCCCCGGTCCCGCATGCGAGGTCGTACACGCCCGAGCCTGGCGCGAGGCGCAGCTCACGGATCGCGCGCCGGCGCCACCCGACGTCCATGCGGAGCGTTATGACGCGGTTCACGAGGTCGTATCGCGGGCTGATGGTGTCGAACAGGTCGCGGACAGCCTCGGCCTTCTCCTCGCCCTGGGGGAGCTCCGGGTCAGGCATCGGACTCACGTCTCGATCCGCTGCTCGGCGACCTCGAGCAGCACGCGGCGGAAATGGTGCGACACAAGCGTCGTCACGGCGGGCAGCAGCTCGCGGAACGCGTCCACCACCTGGGTTTCCGCCGTCGGGTCATCGCCGGTCGTGTCGCGGATCGGAGTCCGGACGTGATCGTCGAAGAGCTCGACCGCTCGCTCGGCGAGTCCGCGCATCGCCGAGTCCGCGTGGCGCGCGAGCGCGAGCAGGTCCGCGAGCGGCAACCCGAACTCGAGCAGACGCAGCGCCGTTCGCACGACCTGGAGATCGCCGGTCGAGTAGCGCATCTCCCCGTCGACGAGCCGGCCGATCCGGATGCCCTCGCGCTCGACCGCCTCGATGAGCGAGGCCGGCACGCCCGCGCGCTCGGCGAACGCGTCGAGGTCAAGCGTTCCGGCGGCGGCCTGCCCCTCGCCGAGCTCGGCTGCGACAGCCGTCGCGAGGTCGGCGTCGGTCTCGTCGCCGACGACCCGGCCGATCGCCGCGAGGCTCAGCCCCTTGGACTGAAGGTCGCGGATCCGCCGGATGCGCGCGAGGTGGTCCTCGTCGTAGAAGGCGACCCGGCCCTCGCGCTCGGGGGCCGCGAGCAACCCGCGCGACTGGTAGTAGCGCACGGTGTCGACGGACACGTCGCATGCCGCCGCGAGCTGTTCGACCCGATACCTCACGAGTCCACACTCTACGAGTACGCGCTCATACGGTCCATGCGGCGCCGGGCCGTGCCCGGCCCGCGGCTACGATGCGCGCTGTGAAGCACGCCTCCCGCGCGATCTCGCTCGGTGTCGTCGTGACCTGCGTGCTCGGCACGATGGCCCTCGGAACGGCGTCCAAGGCTCCCTGCGCGAGCGGTGAGTGGGGCGAGAACGTGCAGTACCGGCTGTGGTGCTACACCGACGTCGTCCCCTTGCTGGTCACCGAGCAGCTCACCGGCGGACGGCTCCCGTTCATCGACGCCTGCGCCCCCAGCGCGAACAACTGCGACGAGTACCCGGTCGCGTCGATGTACCTGATGCGCGCAACGGCATGGCTCTCGTCGCTCGCGCCCTCCGAGACGAGCTACGCTGCCTTCTACTACGTGAACGCGATCGTGCTGGCGGCGCTCGCGGCGGCGACCGCTTGGGGCCTGTGGGCGTTGGTCGGGCGACGCGCGCTCTGGTTCGCCCTCGCTCCGACGCTGCTCGTCTACGGCACGGTCAACTGGGACTTGCTCGCGGTCGCGGTCGCCACGGCGGCGCTCGTCGCCTACGCCGCCCAGCGAGAGGAGTGGTCGGGGGTCTCGCTCGGCCTGGGCGCAGCTGCCAAGCTCTACCCGGCGTTGCTCGTGCTCCCGCTGTTCCTCCAGGGCCTCCGCGACCGTCAACCCGACCGCTCCGTCCGGATCTTATGGTGGTCGTTCGGGACCTGGCTCGCCGTCAACCTGCCCTTCGCGATCGTCGCGCCCCAGGGCTGGATCGAGTTCTACCGATTCAACGGCGAACGGCCGGCCGACTTCGACAGCCTCTGGTACATCGCCGCGGATCACTGGGGCTTCGCGGCCTTCGAGATCCGTACCATCAACATCGCGTCGGCCGCGCTGTTCGTCGGTGGGCTCGCGCTGGTGTGGTGGATCAAGGCCCGCCGGAGACCCGGGTTCCCGCCCTGGACACTCGGGTTCCCGATCCTCGTCGTGTTCCTGCTGACGAACAAGGTCTACTCGCCCCAGTACGGGTTGTGGCTGCTGCCCTGGTTCGCGCTCACGATCTCGAGCTTCCGGATCTTCGCGTTGTTCGAGGTCGTCGACATCGCCGTGTTCCTGACGCGGTTCCGCTTCTTCGGGGGCTACGTGGGCGAACCCTGGGGCTGGCCCGAGTCGTGGTTCCAGATCGCCGTGCTGGTGCGCGCGGCCGTGCTCGCCCTCGCGCTCGTCAGCTGGATCCGTGCCGAGGGCGAGCCGCTCGAGATCCGGTTCCGCTCCCGCACGACGGTGCCCGCGCCGGCCGACCCCGAGGCCGTGCCCGCGTGAACACGAGCCCGCGCCTGCGCGATGGCGTGCGCGATGCCGTCGTCGTCTTCCTGGCCGTGCGGCTCGTGCTCTTCGCGCTGTCGGCGATCGGGGTAGGGCTCATCCCGCTTCCCGATGGCCAACCGACGAGCGTTCCCGGCTGGCCGGCACGCCTCACCGATCCTGGGTGGCACGTCCTGTTCACAGCGACCGAGCGACAGGACGCGTTGTGGTTCCTGCGGATCGCGACCGAGGGCTACCGCATCGACGACGGCAGCGCCGCGTTCTTCCCCTTGTACCCGATGGCGGTGCGCGTGGTCGCGTGGCTCCCGGGTGTCGGTCCGCTCGCGGCTGCCTTGCTTGTGTCGAACGCGGCGCTCTTCGGCGCGCTCGTCGTGCTCCACGCGCTCACCCGTCTGGAGCTCGGCATGGAGCACGCCAGGCGGACCCTCTACCTGCTGGCGTTCTTCCCGACCGCGGTCTTCCTGCTCGCGCCCTATGCCGAGTCGCTGTTCCTGCTGCTGTCGCTCGGGGCGTTCTGGTTCGCGCGACAGGGTCGCTGGGCGTGGGCGGCTGTCATGGGCGCGGGCGCCGCGCTCACCCGGAGCGTCGGTCTGATCCTGATCTTGGCGCTCTGGGTCGAGGCGCTGCGGCAGTGGCGGAAGGAAGGCGAAACACCGCTGCCCCGCCTGATCGCCGCGGCTGCCGTGGCGGTCGGACCGCTGCTGTACTTCGCCTGGTGGTGGGTCCGTCACGGCGACCTGTTCGCGCCGCTCAACGCGCAGTCGACCTGGCGGCCCGCGGGTACCCAGGGGCCCTGGCTCACGATCTGGCGCGCCATCGACCACGCGTGGGACTACCGGACCTGGTGGGCGATGGACCTCCTCATCGTCGCGCTCGCCGTGGCGGGGGTGGTGCTCGCCGCGCGGCGGGTCCCGCTCACCTACACGGCCTACGCGGCGGGGTCGCTCCTGCTGCCCCTTCTGCTCCCCTTCGACGGGCGCCCGCTGCTGTCGGTCCCGCGGTTCATGGTGGTGGTGTTCCCGCTCGCCTGGGGCTGGTCGCTCGCGGCCTCGTGCGACCGACCCCCCGAGGCGGCTGTCGTCGGGACGTTCGCCGCCCTCTACGGGCTGCTGTCGGTGCTGTTCATCACCTGGTGGTACGTGTTCTGAGGGAGGCGGGCACCCGGGCACCTGCGCGAACGACGGCCGGGTTCCGGGTAGTATCCGACCAACCCGACGACAGCCGAGCGCGGAGGTCAGATGCGGAGGGAAGCGTGACGATCAGGGTCGCGATCGCGGACGACCACTCGCTGGTGAGGCAGGGTCTGCGCCGATACCTGGACATGGCCGACGGGATCGACGTCGTCGGCGAGGCCGCCAACGGCAAGGAGCTCCTGGACCTCGTGGCCGCCGAGGACCCCGACATCGTGCTGGTCGACATCCGCATGCCGGAGATGGATGGACTCGAGGCCGCCCGCGAGCTCCGCGATCATCACCCCAAGGTCGGCGTGATCATGCTCACCGCCTACGACGACCGGCAGTTCGTCGTCGAGGCGGTCCGCAGCGGCGCCCGGGGCTACGTGCTGAAGGCGCGTGACGCCGAGCACCTCATCCAGACCGTCCGCCTGGTCGCCGGCGGCAACATGGTGATCGACCCGCAATTGGTCGTCGCGCTTGCCGAAGAGCTCTCGACGGCGAAGGAGCGCGACCGGAAGGCCGAAACGCTCACCGCGCGCGAGATCGAGGTGCTGCAGCTGCTCGCGTTCGGCCACACGAACCGTGCCATCGCCGAGCGCCTCTACATCTCGCCGGACACGGTGAAGACCCACCTCGAGCACATCTTCGAGAAGCTCGGCGCGTCCGACCGCACAGCTGCCGTCGCCGAGGCGCTGCGCCGGCGCGTGATCGAGTAGCACCGACCTCGATCTGCGTCACGGCCCGTCGCGGGCTAGTCCATCGGGCCAACGGTTGACCCCCGGCTGGGTGATGGAGCGAACCCACGCCGACGGGCATCATAGGTGCCTGATGAACGGACTCGCCGCGCGCCACCGCCCGGTCGTGGCCGTCGCGCTGACCGCGTTCGCTTCGATCGGTCTCGCCATCGAGCTCACGACCGACGTGAACGCGCACGCGTCGACCTTCGTGTCGGGCGCCTTCCTGCTGCTCGCCTACCTGGCGGGCGCTGCCGTCGTGGCAACCGCAGGGGGAGACTGGCCCTGCCGCCGCGCCATCGCGTGGGCCATGGGGCTGACGTCGGGCACGCTCGCGATCTACCTCCTCGTCGTCACGACCCGCGAGGGCGCCTCCGACCCTTCGGTGCTCGACGTCGCGTTCCTCGGGGTCCTCGTCCCGGTCGCGTTCGCGCTCCGCGCCGAATCCACCACCCACCTGAGCGAGGGAGAGCGCCGGGACGCGGCGGTGGACATCGGACTGATCGCGCTAGCCCTGACGGCCCTCGTGTTCGTGGCGCTGCGCCCCGCCGGGGCCGACGCCGTCACGACGCTGTCGGCCCTGGTCTTCGCGGCGATCGCGGCGTGCCTGTTCGCCGGGTTCGCCGGTCTGGCACTGTGGGTGCGGTCGGCAGGCCACGTCTTGCTGTTCCTGGCCTACCTCCCGCTCTGCCTCGGGCTCGTCGGCTTCGGGCGGACGTGGGTGGGCGGGGCGTTCGACGGCAGCAACGCGATCGCGAACGTGGGGTTGTTCGTCTCGCCGCTCGCGATCGCCGCGACGCTGCTGTTCGTCGCCCACGGTGCGGCGCTCGCCCGGCCCGTCTCGCGGTTCGCCCGGTCCGTCCTCGCGACCGCGTCGACCCTCACGGCGACGGGCGCGATGATCGTGATCGCGATCGTCGACGACGCTCGCGGCCTGGCCGGCGTGCCGTCGTCGTTCATCCTGATCGTGCTCGGTGCCGCGCTCGTCGTCCGCGTCCTGACGAGCCAGCGGGCGGCGGCGAAGGACCACGAGGCCGTCCGCCGCGCCCTCGAGGAGCGCGAGTCGGCGCTCGACCAGACCGGCAGAACGATGGCCCGGCTGCGCGAGACGAACGAGACCCTGCGGGGCTCCGAAGAGCACCTGCGTCTGGTCTTCGAGGCGGCGGTCGACGGCTTCGTCGAGCTGCGGGACGACGACACGATCGACCGCGCGAACGATGCGTTCTGCGCGATGGTCGGGCGCGACCGCGCGGCGGTCGAGGGGGTGCTCTGGGGCCGGCTCGCCGAGGTGGTGGCCGGGGCGGATCCCGCCTTCGCCGATCTGCCCTACGGCGGCACGGCCACGGTGCAGCGCACCGACGGCCAGCCCTTGTACCTCGAGTCCCGCGTCTCTCGCGTGCCGACCAGCCCGCCGCGCACCCTGCTGCTGATCCGTGACGTGACCGCAGCCAAGGTCGCGGACCAGACCATCCGGTCGCTCTTCCAGTTCCTGCAGGACCGAGACGAGGACCGTACGCGTCTGCTGCGCCGGACGAACGCCGCTATCGAGCAGGAGCGCAACCGGATCGCCCGCGACCTGCACGACGGCCCGGTCCAGGGCGTCTCCGCCGCCTCGCTGTCGCTCGAAGCCGCGCTGCTCATGATCAAGGCTGGCGACACCGAAGGAGGCCTCGATCTGCTCCACCGGATCCGTGATGAGCTGGCAGGCGAAGCCGACGCGCTGCGCCGGCTGATGGCGAACCTGCGCCCGCCGGTGCTCGAGGAGCGCGGCTTGATGCCGGCGCTCCTCGACTCGCTCGCGCGGTTCGGGTCCGAAACGGGCATCACGACCGAGTTCTCAGGGACCGTCGCCGACGACCTGCCCCACGACCTGGAGACCCTCGCGTACCGCGTGGTCCAGGAGGCGCTCGCCAACGTGGGCCGTCACGCCGGCGCTTCGCACGTGATCGTGCACGTGGACTCCGACAGCGACCACGTGCGGATCGAGATCGAGGACGACGGCCAGGGCTTCGACCCCGGGCGCGCCCGTGACTATCTGCGCACGGGGCGCGTGGGTCTGGCCTCGATGCGGGAGCGCGTCGAGCTCGCGAGCGGCACGTTCGCGATCCGCTCGACGCCCGGACGCGGGACCGCGGTCATGGCGTCGATACCGCTCGACGCGGGCATGATCGTCACGACCCGGGTGTGACCCGGCCTCACGGCGTCGGGGTCGGCGACCCGGTCGGCGACGGCGGCGGCGTCTTCGTCGGCTTCGGGTCCTTCGTCGGCGAGGGGCCCTCGGTGGGCGACGGCTCGGCGCTCGGGCTCGGAGTTGGACTCGGGGTCGGCGTCGGGGAAGGAGCCGGGGTCTCGGGGTCGATGACGCCGACGACGAACGCCGGCGTCGGGAACGCGATCGGCTCGCGTCCGGTCATAGCCACCGTCATGTAGTCGCTGAAGATGTCGGCTGGGATCGTGCCGCCGTACACGAGCGGCTCCCCCTCGATGTCCTCGAGCGTGATCTCGGCCTCGGGGTAGCCGATCCATACGCACGTCGCGATCTGGACCGTGTAGCCGCAGAACCACGCGTCGACGTTGTCCTTGGCCGACCCGGTCTTGCCGGCGACCGGATAACCGGGCACCGCTGCCCGTCCGCCGGTCCCCTCGGTGAGCACGCCCTGCAGCGCGAAGGTGACCAGGTCGGCGGTGTCTTCGGGCAGGACCGGCTCGGCCTTGTCGCGGATGGACCGGTCGGTGCGACCCAGCGCGGTCTTGACCTCGAGCACGGGGGTCGCCCAGCGGCGCGTGCCGCGCGCCGCCAGGGTCGCGTAGGCGTTCGTCATCTCGAGCGGGTTCACCGAGACCGAACCGAGCGTGATCGAGCAGAACGGCGAAAGATCGGAACGGATCCCCAGGTCGTGCGCCATGTCGACGACCTTCTCGGGACCGAGCTGGGCGATGAGCTGCGCGAAGATCGTGTTGACCGAGTGGGAGGTGGCGTCGGCGAGCGAGTAGCTGCCCGACCCCTCCGCGTTCACCGGGTGCCACAGACCGTCGGGCTGCTCGGGGTCGGTGCAGCCGGGGATCGCCATCGTGCTCGGCCCGTACCAGTAGTCGTCGAGGTCGTAGCCCTCCTGCAGCGCGGCGGCGAGCGTGAAGGCCTTGAACGCCGACCCGGCCTGGCGTCCGCACCCCTCGCATGGGAACGTCGCGAGGTTGACCCGGCTCCTGTCCCAGTTGCGACCGCCGACCATCGCCAAGATCTCACCCGTCTGCACGTCGATCGAGACGAGCGCGGCGTCGGGGTTGGTGTCGGTCTGGGGCAGGTTGGTCTCGACGGCTTCCTCTGCGGCGCGCTGCAGCTCGAGGTCCAGCGTGGTCGTCACGCGCAGCCCGCCCCCGTAGACGCGCGCGCTGCCGTAGTGCTCGAACAGGTAGCGGCGTGTGTGGTCGACGAAGTACTCGGCGTCGCCCACGGCGCTGAGCCGGTTGCGGTCGACGGCGTCGACGGTGCCGCAACACTCCTTGCCCTTCATGTGCCCGGCGCGGTCCGCGTCGAGGTAGCCGTACAGGACCATCTGGTCGAGCGAGTAGTCGCGCCGGAAGCGGTTGTCCTCGGGCCGGTCGATCGGGTCGTACAGCTCGGGGGCGTGCAGCACGCCAGCGAGGGTCGCCGACTGCCAGATCGTGAGCTCCGACGCTGGGATGTCGAAGTACGTCTGGGCGGCCGCCTCGATGCCGTAGGCGCCCTGGCCGAAGTAGACGGTGTTCAGGTAACGCTCGAGGATCTTGTCCTTGCCGAGCTCCTCCTCGAGCTTCATCGCGAGCAGGACCTCGCGGACCTTGTTCGCGACCGAGCGCTCGGGCTGCACGTACTCCTGCAGCCCGGTCTCGGGGTCGGCGCGGTACTCCCCCGCGTAGACGTTCTTGACCAGCTGCTGCGTGATGGTGGACGCGCCCTGGGTCTCGTTGTCGGTCCCGCGGAAGTTGGTCCACGCGGCGCGCACGATGCCCCGCGCGTCGACACCGCCGTGCTCGTAGAAGCCGTGATCCTCGGTGGCGATGACCGCGTGGATCATGTGGTCCGAGATCTCAGACAGCGGGACGATGGTTCGGTCGACGGTGCCGTGCAGCGTGGTGATCAGCGTGCCGTTGCGGTCGTAGAGGTACGTCGTCTGGATCGGCGGCAACGTGTCGGGCAGCTGGATCCGGGCGTACGCGACCCAGATGGCGCCGGTGGTGATGACGAGCAGCAGCACCGGGACCGCGAGCACGAGAAGCCACCAGCGCCGGCGCAGGAACGACCGCCTCTTGCCACCGTTGGCAGCTGCCTTGCGCTCGGTTCGGGCCTTGACCCTTCCGGGCCCGTGCTTGGGGACGTAGGTGTCCCTTTTCGGGGTGGTCGAGCGTGCGCTCACGATGCATCGATGCTAACGATCGGGGCGGTCCGGCTCGGGTGGGCCTGTGGCGGTTCGGTGGAGGTTCGCCGCCGATCCGGCGGGGCCTCAGCCCGTCGCCGCCTTCCGGGCGGTGAAGGCCTCGCGAAGGTGATTCCACTGGCACTGGCGGCAGACCTCGACCACGTAGCAGCACGCGCCCGGGTAGGCCGCGGCCATGCGCAGACCGGTGTCGAGGGACCACACCCGGCCGTTCTCGGCCTTCAAGCCGTCACCGTAGACGTAGGCCAAGAGGACGAGCTTGTCCTTGCCGCAGACGGGACAGTCGACGCGCGTAGGCTCGCCGATGTGCCTGGCCGCGCGGATGAGCTCGGGATGGGCGTCGCACAGGTCGTTGTAGGACTGCAGCCCATCCCGCGCGTCGCGCAGCAGCGCGCGTTTGGCCAGGGTGTAGTCGATGACGTTCAGCTGGGACCGCTTCGAGTGCGTGAGCGGTGTCCGCGCGAGCTTCCTGGCCATGGTCCGGCGATGGTACACCCGGGCAGGGACGTGGGGGATGGCCCGTCCGTCGTAGCCTGGACGGACCGGAAACGGTGCGGTTCGACGGATGCGGGAGAGGGACGATCATGAGCGATGCGATCCGCGTGGTGCGGTCGGGCGAAGAGGACGGCTGGACCGCGCTGGTGGATCCGCCGGGCGACATGGGGACCGGCGGCGCCGAGCAGCAGGTGTTCGCGGGCGGCCGGCTCACGACGGGGCTGTGGCGCCGCGAACCGGACACGTGGTCGTTCGAGCGTCCGTACCACGAGGTTGCGATGATCCTGGCCGGTGAGGCCGACATCGAGGAGCCCGGCGGCACCGTGCACACGGTCCGTGCGGGTGACGTGCTCGTCACCCCGAAGGGCTCGAAGGGGACCTGGCACATCCGCGAGACGATCGTGAAGTTCTACGCGATCGTCGAGGTCGATGAGTAAGGAACACGCCACGTCCGATCCGTACGGCTCGCTGGACCCACGGGTGTCGGGTTCCCCGGACGCGCGGCCCGTCGAGGCCGGAGTCCTGCGCGCGATCGGGCGGGGGGCACGCAAGCGCTGCCCGCGGTGCGGCGATCGCCGCGTGCTCGAGAGCTGGTTCCGACTGAAGGCGCTGTGCCCTCGGTGCTCGCTCCGGTTCGAACAGGAGGAGGGCGGGTTCCTCGGCGCCATGACCTTGAACTACATGATCGCGTTCGGGGTGTGGATCATCGTTCTCGGACTCGTGCTCGCGTTCACGGTGCCCGAGGTGCCCGTCGAGCCGCTGATCGTGGCGAGCGTGATCGTGCTGGCCGGCGTCCCGTTGTGGTTCTTTCCCCGCTCGAAGCTGATGTGGGCCGCGATCGAGTGGCTCGCGAACCGGACCGATCCCGACTACCGTCCGGCAGCGACGCGCGACGAGCGAGCACGCCGGCTCGAGTAACGCGCTGCGCCGGTCCGGCGCACGATCCATCGCAACCGACCCCCGGAGATCGGCGTGCGCAGGTTCCGCACCGTCGCTCCGACCATCCTCGCCGCCCTCACGCTGTTCGCGGCGGTGGTGCTCGCCGCCGGGGGCACGCGACGTTGGTTCAACCTGCAGGCGTAGCGGCCGCCCGGTAGGTCGCCGGCGTCAGGCCGGCAGGTCCACCACCGCGCGGGCGCGGGCGACGACCCAGGGTGCGCCCGGGACCAAGAGCAGGTCGCCCGCGCTCGCGCGGACCTCGATGGTCGCCTCGAACGACCCGGCCTCGCACGTGCACGAGGTGAGCTCCGCTCCGTTGGCCGCGGCGTAGGTCGCGGCGAGTGCCTCGGGGTCCGCGCCGGTCGGGTAGCCCAGCTCCTGGGCGGCGGCGAGCGCCGCGGCGTCGGCCGCCGTGCGAGCCGCGGAGCGGGCAGCCAACACGGTCGCGAGGTCGGCCACGCCCATCGTCAGCACGAGCGTGGCGGCCACGCCGGCCGCGAGTACGACGGACACCGACCCGCACTCGTCATGCCCGCCCGCGCCGTTCACCCGAACTCCTGCCGGAGCGTCGCGTCGGCGCGCATCGTGACGCCGTCGCCGAGGAGCCAGCCGACGAGCGGCACCCTCACCGGATCGGCGTAGGTCACGTGGACGGTGACCGGGTCGCCGCGGCCGCCGGTTCGCTCGGTGACGACGGTGAGCGCCGCCGGATCGAGCCCCGGTGCCGCCGCGGCGGCAGCCGCGGCGGCACCTGCAGGGTCGTCGGCCAGGGCGGCGGCGCGCGCTGCCGCGCGCGCCGCCGCCTCGATCAGCACTCGG
>CAZZND010000019.1:0-29505 GCA_964655465.1 uncultured Actinomycetes bacterium | reverse complement strand
GGTCCGGGTCGAGGTGAACCTCGGCTTCCTGGCGATCGCCGCTGCGCTCGGCGCGGTCATCGGGGCCGTCGCCGCGGAACGGGTGGCCATGACGGCCATGCCGCAGATGGTCGGCGTCCTGAACGGATCGGGCGGGGCGGCCTCCGCGTTGGTGGCGGGCTCCGAGGTGCTCGGGCTCGGCGTCTCGGATCTTCCGCTCGAGATCGTCGTCGCCATCCTGCTCTCGATCTCCATCGGCACGGTCACCCTCTCCGGGAGCGCCGTCGCGGTGGGCAAGCTCCAGGGGATCCTGAGCGAGCGACCGATCGTCTACCCCGCCCGATACGTCGTCGCATCCGTGATCACGATCGCCGCCGGGGCCATCGGGGTGTACGCGATCGTCTCGCGCGAGCCGGTCGCCGTGGCGATCCTGGGCGGGATAGCCCTCCTCGTCGGAGTGCTCATGGTCCTATCGATCGGCGGATCCGATATGCCGGTCGTGATCTCTCTGCTCAACTCGTTCTCGGGTCTGGCCGCGGCCGCGACGGGGTTCGCGGTCCGGAACTCGGTCCTCGTCATCGGTGGCGCGCTCGTGGGCGCGGCCGGCTTCACCCTCACCGTGCAGATGTGCCGATCGATGAACCGATCGCTGCTTCAGGTCTTGTTCGGCGCGTTCGGAGGTGGGAGGGGCGAGGGGTCGGAAGTCACCGCCAGCGGCGCCGTCAAGCGCGCGGAAGCCGAGGACGTCGCGGTCGCCCTCGCATACGCGGGTTCGGTCCTCTTCGTCCCCGGCTTCGGGCTGGCTGCCGCGCAGGCGCAGCACGCGGTCCGTGCCCTGGCCGACCTGCTCGAGGAGCGAGGGGTCGAGGTGGCCTATGCGATCCACCCGGTAGCCGGACGGATGCCGGGCCACATGAACGTGCTGCTCGCGGAGGCGGACGTCCCCTACGAGCAGTTGCTCGACCTCGAGGTCGCGAACCCACGGCTCGCGCACACCGACGTCGTCGTGGTCGTGGGCGCGAACGACGTGGTGAACACCTCGGCGAGGGACGACCCGTCGAGCCCCATCTTCGGCATGCCGATCTTGGAGGTGGACAGGGCCGGGACCGTCGTGATCGTCAAGCGCAGCATGTCGCCCGGGTTCGCGGGGATCGACAACCCGCTCTTCACCAAGGACAACGTGATGATGTTCCTCGCCGACGCACGCGAGGGATTGGAGAAGGTCACCGCCGCCATCGAGAGCCTCTAACTCACAACATCGGCGCATCCAGGACGACATCCTGGACGCTTGATCGCTCGCCTATGCTCGGTTACTGAGGGCTGAAGGTGATGAAGAACGGGTCAACATGACCCTGCCGAGGAAGGTGCTGGCGTGGGCCGGTGTCTACCTGGCCATCACGCTCGTGCCGCTGGCCGTGATCCTCGTCGGCCCCGTCGCGCCCGGCCGCGGCCTGTTCGCCCCGGACCGCGGCTTCTGGGTCGAGTTCGCGGTCGGGTTGGGGTTCATCGGGCTGGCGATGCTCGGGCTGCAAGCGATCTTCACGGCGAGGTATCCGAGGGTGTCCGCCGCCTTCGGCCAGGACACCTTGCTGCAGTTCCACCGCCAGGCGGGGATCGTCGCCTTCGTCTTCATCTTCGCGCACCCGGTGATCCTGCTCCTCGCGAAGCCCAGCTACGCGTCCTTCCTCGACCCGCGCATCGATCTCTCTCGCGCCTTGGAGCTCGGCTTCGTGCTCGTGGCGCTGCCCGCGCTCATCGTGACGTCGCTCTGGCGGAAGCAGCTCCGCCTGCCGTACGAGTGGTGGAGGTTGGGGCACGGGGTCCTCGCCGTGATGATCCTCGCCGTCGGCATGGTCCACATCCTCAGGGTCCACTACTACCTGGGCGATCCATGGAAGCAGCTGCTCTGGACCGTGATCGTGGCCGGGGCCATGCTCAGTGTTGCCTACGTTCGTCTCGTCAAGCCTCTGACGCTTCGCCGGCGGCCGTACCGGGTCGTCGCCGTCGAACGCGAGGCGCTCGGGATCTGGACGGTGAGCGTGGAGCCCGAGACCGATCGAACGTTGCGGTTCCGGGCCGGTCAGTTCGCCTTCCTGATCCTCGATGACGGCGCCTTCTCGCTCCAGCAGCACCCGTTCTCGATCGCGTCGAGCGTGCACGGTGGTCCTCGTCTGGACTTCACGATCAAAGAGCTCGGGGATCTCACCGGCCGGATCGGCACGATGAGGATCGGGGCGCGCGCATATGTGGACGGCCCCTACGGCGCGCTCACGCTGCCGGAGGACCCAACCGCGGGCCTCATGCTGGTCGCGGGGGGGATCGGCATCACCCCGATCATGAGCATGCTGCGGACCCTGCACGACGAGGGTCATCGGGGGCCCGTGGTCCTGATCTGCGCGAACGGCCGGCACGAGGACATCGCGTTCTCCGCCGAGCTGGGGCGGCTTGCTGCGGGGGATGGCTTCGACCTCCGTGTCGTGCACGTCTTGGCGCAACCGCCTGCCGGCTGGCGTGGGGAGACGGGTTTCGTCACGACCGAGCTGATCGCTCGGCACCTCCCGGAGCAGGCGCCCGATCGCTGGCACTACGTGCTCTGCGGACCGCCACCGATGATGGAGTCCGTGGAGCGATCCTTGCTGGACATGGGGATCCCGCTCAGCAGGATCGGATCGGAACGGTTCGACATCGGCGCGGCCGGAGCCATCGGGCCCCGCCACACGCAGGTGCGGCGGCTGGTGCTGGCGCTCACCGCGGTCATGGTGGTGGCCGCCGCACTCTTCGCCCGATGACCGGAAGGCTCCTCGAGCTCGGTCGACGCGTTGCGGTGGGGTCAGACGACGGGGTCTCGATACCACTGCCGAGTCTCGGAAATGACGATAGGCATGAGACGGCCGAGTCGGGCTCTTGTTGCCGGATAGGGCCGCACACGATACTGGGGAGGCGAGACCACCGCAGGCGATCTTCTCTTCGACGAGGGAGGCGTTTCCCATGAGCCGAACGGTGATGACCCTGAAGCCATCGTTCGTGAGGGCCTTCGGGCGTCGGCTCCGCCCGACCCGTCGGTGGGGGGTTCTGCCCAACCGGGTGCACCTGCGGCGGGGGATCCGGCGGGGTGGACATCTGCCCAACGTGAAGCGGAAGGAACGGTGAGATCCATGCTGAAGATCCTGTACGCGACCGACGGCGAGGAACCCGCCATCGCGGCCCTCTCGTTGCTGGAGAAGAGCACGCGGAGGGACGCGGTCGAGATCACCGCTCTGTCAGTGGCCGGCGCGCCGGCTGACAGGGATGACGATGTTCGCCGAGCCGACGAGACCGTGTATCGGGCGGTCGAGCGGCTCCTCGGAGCCGGCTTCAAGGCTGACGGGCGCACGACCCGTGGGCACCCGGCTGCGGAGATCGTGGCGGAGGCAGACCGCGGTTCCTTCGACCTGATCGCGATGGGCGCCGGGAACAAGCGGTGGTACGACCGCCTTCTCCTGGGGAGCCAGAGCACACGCGTGCTGCACGGCGCTCCGTGCTCCGTGCTGATCGTGCACGAGGCACAGCCCGAGGAGGGAAGAACGAGGATCTTGGTGGGGGCCGATGGCTCCGCGGACTCGCAACACTCGCTGGACGTGCTGAGCAGGATGGCGGACCCGGAAACCTGCGAAGCCACGGTCCTTTCTGTCGCCCAGGTACCGTACCCCACGTTCGCCGGCGGCCCCGGCGTCGCGTATGCGACGACCGCCTACACGAAGGACATCGAGCGAGAGCTGACCGCCTCGGCGCAGCGTCATGCACAGGATGCGGGAGCGATGCTGCGAGAGGTCGGGTTCCCCACCGAGGTCAAGTGGGTGCTCGGTTCGGCCGCACTTCGATTGCTGGAGGAGGCGGAGAAGTCTTCCGCAGATCTCGTGGTGGTCGGGTCGCGCGGGAAGGGCCTCGTCGATCGTTGGGTCATGGGCTCGGTGAGTGACAAGATGGCGCGGCACGCCCGCGCTGCCCTCGTCGCGCGTCGTCGGCAAGGGTGACCCCGGGGAGGTACCGTCATGACGACCCAGGAGCATCGTCGCGTTCTCTGGTTCTCGGACCTCGGGTCCGCCGACGTCCCGATCGTGGGAGGCAAGAATGCTTCACTGGGCGAGATGATCGGCCGGCTGGCGCCGATCGCGCGACTGATCGAGGTCGCGCATGCACACGGGCGCAAGGTAGGGCTGTGCGGGCAGGCGCCCAGCGACGACCCCACCTATGCCAGGTTCCTCGTCGAGACCGGCATCGACTCGATCTCCGTGACGCCCGACAGCTTCGTCGCCGTCAAGAGAAGCGTCGCTGAGAGCGAAGAGACCCGTCCGAAGAGGGCTCATAGACCCTGAGTGGCAAGGCTGGCCTTCGGGATGCTAGGGATGTGAGAGGACGCTGGGGTCAAGCCTCAGAGACGTTGGACGCCAGCGGCGACGGAAGGGGGGGAACGATGCGTATCGGTGTGGTGGCGCCACCGTGGTACGAGGTGCCGCCGCGGAGCTACGGCGGCATCGAGTTGCTCGTATCCTGGCTCGTCGAAGGGCTGGTTGAGCGCGGGCACGAGGTCACGCTGATCGCGGCCGGTCGGAACGCGACGCCCGCCCGGTTCGTACAGACGTACGAGTCGGCGCCGAGCGCGCGGGTGGGCGAGGCCCTCCCGGAACTGATCCAGGCCGCCGCCTCCCAGCGAGCGCTCGACGGCCTCGAGCTCGACGTGGTGCATGATCACACGCTCGCCGGGCCGCTGCTGGCCTGCACCCGTACGATCCCCACGGTGGTCACCGCCCACGGACCGGTCTGCGGGGACTGGGGCAGCTACCTCCGGCACGTCGGGGAAGCGGTCTCGCTCGTCGCCATCTCCGACGCGCAGCGCTTGGCGGCGCCGCTGCTCCCCTGGTTCGGTCGGGTACACAACGGGATCCCGGTCGCCGACTACATCTTCCGCGACCGGAAGGAGGGATCCCTGCTGTTCCTCGGCCGGATGAGCCCAGAGAAGGGCGCGCATATCGCGATCGACGCGGCGCGCGAGGCGGGTTACCCCATCGTGATCGCGGCCAAGTGCACGGAGCCGAGGGAGCACGCCTACTTCGAGAACCAGGTGCGTCCCCGGCTCGGGCGGGACACCGTATGGGTCGGTGAGGCCGACGCGGCGTACAAGAAGGAGTTGCTCGCCCACGCCCGTGCGCTCGTCTTCCCGATCCGGTGGGAGGAGCCGTTCGGCCTCGTGCTCGTCGAAGCGATGGCTTCCGGAACCCCTGTCGTTGCACTGCGGGGCGGGGCGGTCTCGGAGATCGTCGAGGACGGGGTCACCGGCTTCGTGTGCCGCGACCCCGCGCAGCTCCCCGACGCGTTGCGCTCGGTGGAACGCATCGACCCACGCGCCTGCCGGCGCAGAGCGGCTGCGCGGTTCGACGCCTCCCGGATGGTGGCGGAGTACGAGGCCGTCTACCGGAGGGCGATCGTGAGGAAGGCGGCCGCGGCCTCCGATGCGGCGTGAGTCGATGGCTGGGCCGCTCACCGGGGGGCTGGCCCGGCGGTTCGAGGCCGTCGTGCTCGACGGACGCGTGATCGAGCGGGACGGCGACATGGGCGGCGCCCGGATCGGAGAGTTGCTCGAGGGGTTGAGCCGGTGCGGCCTGCACGTCGTCGTCGCGGGTGGCCCGGACGTCTACGCGGTCGACCGCCGCCTCCGAGCGCGACCGCCGGGTCCTGGACGCCTGTACGTCGTTCCCGACTGGGGCGCCCAGGCGTTCGAGGTTGACGAGGCCGGTCCCCACCCCGTACCACCGCGGCAGGACCCACAGGGGTCGGCGGACTCCGCCGCCATGATCGCTGACACCCTCTCGCGCCACGGTGTGAGCTTCGGCGCCGTGCTCGTCGTGGGGGCGCCCGGCGATAACCCCGGGGACCGGGCGCACGATCTGCTTCCGGCTTCCGGCTCGGAGGCGCGAGCCACTTGGGTATCGATCGGGGAAGAGCCCGGCAGGTCCGAAGGCGACGCGATCCGCCAGGAAGGATCCGCGACGCTCCGCGCGTTGCTCCAAGATCAGCTCGCGCGGCGATCCGCCCACGAGGTGCCGGCGGTCGATCACGACCCTCTGTGGAGCCTGGCCGTGGACGGGTTCGACCCGAACCTCGAACCGGCCCACGAGACGCTGTGCACGTTGAGCGACGGCCGCATCGGCACGAGCGGGAACCCTCCCAGCCTTCACGAATCCTCGGCTCCGCGCGTTCTCGCGGTCCTCTACGACGGTGACGGGGCACGGTCGAAGCTCCTGCCCTGTCCCCTGTGGAACCTGGCCTGGCGTCCTCTCCCGGAGGGAGCCGAGCTCCGACGGGTGCTCGACCTGCGCGCCGGGCTCCTCTGGACCGACGTATCGACAGAGGAAGGCGCCGCGCAGGCCGTCGCGTTCTCCTCGCTCGCGCGACCCGGGACCGCGGTTCTGCGTACCCACGGCTCGCCGGATCTCCTGGATCCGGGCTCGTCCTTGACGGAGCCTCCCGGCGGGTCGATCAGGAGCGCGGGGAGTACGGACGGTGCGGCATGGATGGCCGCGGACGCCTCTCCAGGCGGGGTCGTGGCCGCCGGGATCGACGAGCGGCGGTTCACTCACGATGCCGAGGCACTCGACCGGTTCACCGCGTACAGGCTGGATGGTCGCTCTCGGCCGGCGGTCGCCGACGCCGTCCAGGCAGCTGAAGGCGCGCGCCGTGCAGGCTTCGAGCGCCTCCTCGTCGAGCACCGCGACGCGTGGGCGCAGCGCTGGCGCGGCGCGGACGTCCGCATCGAGGGTGACGACCGACTGCAGCGGGCGGTGCGGTTCGCCCTCTTCCACCTGATGGCCTCGGTGTCGGACGGTGGCGAGGCTCCGGTGGGTGCCCGTGGTCTGTCCGGGCATGCCTATCGAGGCCATGTGTTCTGGGACGCGGACGTGTTCGTCCTTCCCTTCCTCGCGGCCACCCATCCGCGGGCGGCGCGGGCCATGCTCGAGTACCGGATCCGCCGGCTCGGCGCAGCGAACCGCAGGGCGATCACCCAGAGGCGTGGTGGAGCGCGCTTCCCGTGGGAGTCTGCTCGTACCGGTGACGACGTGACGCCCTCTTCTGCGCGCGATCGCGCGGGCAACGAGATCTTGGTTCGGACGGGCGAGTACGAGGAGCACATCGTCGCGGACGTGGCATGGGCGGCTGCCCAGTACGAGGCCTGGAGCGGGGATGAGGATTTCGCGGCCGGGCCCGGGCGCGTGCTGCTGCTCGAGACAGCGCGGTACTGGGCCTCGCGCATCGAGCCCGACCGCGAGGGGCGCGGCCACATCCGTGGCGTGATCGGGCCCGACGAGTACCACGAGCAGGTCGACGACAACGCCTACACGAACGTGATGGCTCGGTGGAACCTCCGGCGCGCTGCCAGCGCTGCGCGCGGTCCCGACGAGGAAGCCGAGGCCGAGCGTTGGGTCGATCTGGCGGAGGGGCTGGTCGACGGTTACGACCCGTCCACCGGCCTGTACGAGCAGTTCGCCGGCTTCTTCGGGTTGGAGCCGCTCGTGATCGCGGACGTCGCGCCACGCCGACCGATCGCCGGCGACCTGCTGCTCGGCTACGACCGAGTCCACCGGGCGCAGGTGGTCAAGCAGGCGGACGTCCTGATGCTGCATCACCTCGTGCCGGACGAGGTGGCACCTGGGTCGCTGGTGCCGAACCTCGAGTACTACGAACCACGGACGGCGCACGGCAGTTCGCTCTCGCCCGGGGTGCACGCGTCGCTCTTCGCCCGGGCCGGGCGCCTCGCTGAGGCCGTTGAGGCCCTGGATCTGACGAGCCGGATCGATCTCGATGACCTCACCGAGACGACGGCCGGCGGACTGCATCTCGCGACGATGGGGAGCCTGTGGCAGGCGATCGCGTTCGGGATCGCCGGGCTGCGCCCCCAGGCCGACGTCCTCGAGGTGGATCCTCGGCTCCCGCCTCGATGGCGCTCGCTCTCCGTCGTCGTGTCCTTCCGATCGAGCCGCGTCCTCGTGCAGGTTGACGACAGCCGCGTGCTGATCAGCGCTGACCGGCCCATCATGGTCCGGGTCGGCGACCGCGAGCCGGCCCATGTCACGCCGACCGGCATCGAGCTTCCGCTCCGAAGACAAGGAGGTGGGCGACCGTGAGCGACAAGGTGATGGCCGCGATCGACGACAGTCCGGTGGCACCGTGCGTACTGTCGGTTGCCGACTCGATCGCGACCACGCTCTTCAGGGCGGAGGTTATCGCCGCGCACGTGAAAGAGGACGGGCCCGAAGGCGGCGCGAGACGCGCCGCGCAGGCGACGGGGGCGCCCTTGACCGTGCTGATCGGCCCCACGGTGGAGGCCCTCGCCGCGGAGGCGCGCGCGCCCGACGTGGCTGCGATCGTGGTGGGCAGTCGCGCGAGTCCGGGCGGTGCCCGCCCGGCGGGGCACATCGCCCTGGGGCTCCTCCAGGCTGTTCCGAAGCCACTCATCGTCACGCCGCCGAACGTCGCGGTGCCGTTCGTCTTGAAACGGATGCTCGTCCCGCTCGACGCTACCCCCGAGAGCGCGGATGCCGTGAGATCGACCCTCGCCCTCGCGTGCGGATGCGGGGTCGACATCGTCGTTCTGAACGTGGTCGCCCCCGACGCGATCCCGATGTTCAACGACCAGCCGCAGCACGAAACGAGGGCATGGGTCGAGGAGTTCCTGCTCCGGAACTGCCCGCCAGCCGTCGACGTGTCGGTCGAGCTGCGCGCCGGCTTGCCCGCCGACCATGTGCTCCGGGTGGCCGAGGAAACGGCGACGGACCTGATCGTCCTGGGGTGGGCGCAGGACCTGGCGCCCGGTCGCGCCATGGTCGTGAAGCGCGTGGTGGAGCGGAGCACGGTGCCGGTGCTGCTGCTGCCGCGCGGGCGGACCGAGGAAGCTGCCCATCCGCCACCCGAGATGCGATGGACACGGTCGACGGGGGAGGGATCGCGCTCAGGTCCGGTCGGCGAGGATCCCCGCCGACCGGACCCGGAAGGGAGCATCGATGCCGTCATCTTCGATCTGGACGGGATCGTCACGAGGACCGCGGACGTGCATGCGCGCGCCTGGAAGCAGCTCTTCGACGAGTACCTCGAAGGCAGCGAGGGCGTGGATGCTCGACCCTTCGACCTGGTTACGGACTACGCTCGGTACGTCGATGGCAAGCCCCGGGACGACGGCGTCCGCGACTTCCTGGCGTCGCGAGGGATCCGGCTCCCCGAGGGCTCGCCCGAGGACCCACCGGGAGCGGAGACCGTCCATGGCCTTGGCAGCCTGAAGAACGGGTACTTCCTCGAGCACCTGCGGTCCGTGGGGGCGGCCGCGTTCTCCTCGACCGTTCGGCTCGTTCGAGAGCTGCAGCGCGCTCGGATCGGGACCGCGGTCATCTCATCGAGCCGCAACGCCTCGGAAGTGCTGCAGGCCGCCGGGCTGGCCGACCTCTTCGAGGTGAGGGTCGACGGTACCCACTCCGATGCCCTGGATCTGCGAGGCAAACCCGAGCCGGACGTCTTCCTCGAGGCGGCTCGCCGGCTGCGGGTCGAGCCAGCACGAGCGGCCGTCGTCGAGGACGCTCTCGCGGGGGTCGAGGCGGGTCGTCGCGGGGGGTTCGCGCTGGTCATCGCCGTGGATCGGAGCGGCCTCGGCCACGAGCTCACCGCCGCCGGTGCGGACATCGTCGTGAGGGACCTCTCAGAGCTGCCCGCAACAGCGCTCACCCGTCGCGGCTCGCCGCCGAGCCCGGGCGGCGAACGCGGTGAGCGGGTGCCAGAGGGATGAGCGTGTGGTCCCTCGAGTACGAGGGGTTCGACGTGGCTGGGGAGGGGCTGCGCGAATCGCTCTGCACGCTGGGGAACGGATACTTCGCGACCCGCGGCGCCGCACCCGAGCGCGACGCCGATGACGTGCACTACCCAGGAACCTATGTCGCGGGGTGCTACGACCGGCTGAGCACCGAGTTGGCCGGGCGAACGGTGGAGAACGAGGATCTCGTCAACGTCCCCAACTGGCTGCCGCTCACCTTCCGCATCGCCGGCGGAGACTGGTTCGACGCGAGGGTGGTGAACGTGCTCGAGTACCACCAGGCGCTCGACCTGCGTGCGGGCGTGCTCACCCGGACGATGCGCTTCCGCGATCCGCAGGGTCGGACGAGCCAGCTGACGCAACGGCGTTTCGTCCACATGGAGGATGCCCACCTGGCCGCCCTCGAGACCACCCTGCTCGCGGAGGACTGGTCGGGCGAGGTTCAGATCCGCTCCGCGCTGGACGGCCGGGTCGTGAATGCCGGCGTGCCCCGTTACCGGCGACTGAACGGGCGGCACTTGCGACCGATCGGAACGCGGATCCTCGGGGACAACACGATCCTGCTGCAGGTGATGACCGTTCAGTCGAGGATCGAGATCTCCCAGGCCTCGCGGACGCGCCTGTTCCGCGATACCGAGCGCCTGGCAGCCGAGCCGGAAACGATCGAGGAGCCCGGCTACGTGGCCCAGACCTTCTCGATCGACCTGGAGCGGGGTGGCTCGATCACGGTGGAGAAGGTCGTGTCGTTGTTCACGTCACGCGACCGCGCCATCTCCGATAGCGGCCTCGCGGCGCGGATCGCCGTGACGCGAGCCGCAGGTTTCCAGGAGCTCCTGCGAGGTCATGCCCTCGCCTGGGAGCATCTGTGGCGCCGGTGTGCACTGACGATCGAGGGTCCCGAGCGGGTCTCGATGATCCTCAACCTCCATGTGTTCCACTTGCTGCAGACCGTGTCGATGAACACCATCGACCTCGACGTGGGCGTCCCCGCGCGCGGACTCCACGGCGAGGCCTACCGGGGCCACGTCTTCTGGGACGAGCTGTTCGTGCTCCCTTTCCTCAACCTGCACCTGCCCGAGCTCGCTCGCAGCCTCCTGGGCTACCGGTACCGTCGACTCCCGGAGGCACGATGGGCAGCACGGGAGGCCGGGTACGAGGGCGCGATGTACCCGTGGCAGAGCGGTAGCAGCGGCCGCGAAGAGACCCCGGTCGTCCACTTGAACCCCGAGTCGGGACGCTGGCTCTCGGACAACTCGCACATCCAGCGGCACATCAACGTGGCGATCGCCTACAACGTCTGGCGGTACTACGAGGCCACCGGCGACCGGGGTTTCCTCTCCCTCTACGGGGCCGAGATGATGCTCGAGATCGCGCGTTCCCTGGTGAGCCTCACCGAGTACGACCGCGCGCGAGATCGTTACCAGATCCGCGGCGTGATGGGGCCGGACGAGTACCACGACGGCTACCCCGGCGCGGGCCGGCCCGGGATCGACAACAACGCGTACACGAACGTGATGACCGCCTGGGTCCTCTGCCGGGCGCTGGAGATCCCCCATCTCCTGCCCGAGCGCCGGCGCGCGGAACTGTGGGAGCGGCTCGCCCTTCGCTGGGAGGAGCTCCAGCGGTGGGAGGAGATCAGCCGGAAGATGCAGGTCTGCTTCCACGACGACGGCATCATCAGCCAGTTCGAAGGCTACGAGCGGCTGCGGGAGCTCGACTGGGACGGGTATCGCCAGCGCTACGGAGACATCCGTCGCCTCGACCGGATCCTCGACGCGGAGGGGGACTCGCCGAACCGATACAAGCTGTCCAAGCAAGCCGACGTCCTGATGCTCCTCTACCTCCTCCCTGCGAAGGAGCTTCGTTCGATCTTCGAGCGCCTCAGGTACCCGTTCGGCGAGGACACGATCCCGAAGAACACCGACTACTACTCGCGACGTACCTCACACGGCTCCACCTTGAGCAAGGTCGTTCACTCGTGGGTTCTGGCCCGCTCCGATCGTGAGCGATCGTGGCAGCTATTGACGGAGGCGCTGGAGAGCGACATCTCGGACGCTCAAGGCGGCACCACGCGGGAGGGGATCCATCTCGGCGCCATGGCCGGCGTTGTCGATCTCGTCCAACGTTGCTACGTCGGCATCGAGACGCACGACGATACCCTTTGGCTCGACCCGGAGCTGCCGGACGAGCTCGCTGGTCTGGAGTTCGACCTCCACTACCGAGGGCGATGGATCGATCTCCGAGTCATCGATGGCCAAGTGCGCATGCGGCCGGAGGAGGGCGGCACCGGTCCGATCTTCCGCGTTGGGGTCGGCGACGAGGGGTTCACCATCGAGCCTGGTTCGACCGAGGAGATCCGTGCGGCTCCGATGATCGCAGACCCGTGAGACAGAATCCGGCAGACTGTTCGACCGTGGGAACCGGATCGAGCGCTCGGCAGCCGAACCGATCAGCCGACATCGTTCGCGACCTCGCCCGGCTCGTCCAGCCGGCCGAGGCGCACACGGGTCGCATCGCCTCGTCGGCCGGAACGGACGCTTCCATCGACGGATCCCTGCTGGGCGAGTACCTGCAGAACGTCCTCTCCGCAGCTCAAGCGCGGCGTCGACTCACCCGAGCGGACCTTCAAGGCTGCCGGGGATCGGGCGAGCAGGCTGCCGCCGCAGGAAGCTCGCTCGCATCCCTCCTCGATCTCTATCTCAGCGCCACCTGGCGTCTGTGGCAGGAGATCAGCTCCCGATCGGAGACCACCACACCCGAGATCCTCGGCGCGGCCGCAGAGGTCATGTTCAGGGCCGCTGACGATGCGGTGGCGGCTCTCGCGCAGGGCTACGAGACCGCTCAGAGGCAGGCGATCCGTAGGGAAGAAGCTCTCCGGCGGGAGTTCGTTGACGACCTCCTCGGCGGCCGAGGGGGCGAGGCGTTCGACGAGCGGGCGGCACGGTTCGGATTCAACCTCGCCGGCGCACACATCGCGGTGGTCTGCCGGACGGATCGGTCACTCGCTGATGCAGGGCCGATCCACGCGCGGGTGGAGAGCCACGTACTCGCAAGGTTCGGCGGTCGAGACGTCGTGGTGGCGACGAAAGACGGCCTGCTCGCCTGCATCTTCCCCGGCACGTCGGTCGATCCCGCGATCGAGCTGGGTCGCGTTCTCGAAGACAGCGGCGAGGGCCCGTGGCAGCTCGGGGTCGGCCGGCCGTATCCGGAGCTCGGAGGGGTCGTCCGCTCCTACGACGAGGCCCGCGAGGCTCTGGGGCTTGCCGCCCGCCTCGGGGTTGTCGATCCCGTCGTCCCCCTGGCGTCCCTGCTTCCTTATCGCATCCTCGTTCGGGACGAGATGGCGTCCGCCGAGATGGTCGAGAAGATCCTGGGGCCGCTGAGATCTGCCCGGGGTGGTCCTGAACATCTGATCGAGACCATAGAGGCGTACTTCGCTGAGTCGACGAACGTGAGCTCGACGGCTCGCCGCCTGCACGTAAGCCCTCGCACCGTCACGTATCGCCTGCAACGGGTCGCCAAGCTCACCGGCTACTCGCCTCGGGAGCCTGAGCACCGCTTCGTCCTCGAGATCGCCCTCAGGGCCGCCAGGATCCTCGGCTCGAGCTGAGACCGCGTCACCCGCAGGGGGTCCTGCAGACAAGAGCGACGCACGTCAGTGCCGAACATCGGCAAGGGAACCACCGATGAGTCGTCCGAGGCGGGCTCTTGTTGCCCGACCCGACGCCGGTCCACAGTTGCTGCATGAGTGGCACACCCGTCGCAGCCGATCCCGTCGCCTCTCGTCCCCGCGCGGGTTTGCGCTCGGACGGTTCCGCAGAGTTGGGCGCAACCTCCTGCCGGGCCGTCGTGCTTTCCTGCATCGATCACCGCTTCGTCGAGCCGCTCCGACGTCTCCTTCAGGAGTCGGCACTCGTCGGCGCGGCCGACGTCATCGGTTGGCCCGGGGGTGGGATCGCGTTGCTTGGGGAGGATCACCACGCGGTCATCCGGACGATCGACCTCGCGTGCCGGCTGCATCGGCCGCAGCAAGCCATCCTCACGGTCCATCGAGACTGCGGTGCGATCGGCGGATCTAGCGCGTTCCCCGGTCCTCAGGCAGAGATCTCGGCACTCGAGACTTCCCTGTCGGTCGCCGCGGAGACGGTAGCCGATCACTTCCCGATGCTCGATATCCGCTCGGTCCTGCTCGATGAGCGGGGGAACTCCGTGGTGGTGGGCGACATGTTCGCCCAGCGCGAGGGGAGCTCATCGTGACCGGCGGCCTGCCGGTGGGAAGAGCGTCGGTGATCCTTGCTGCCATCGAGGACTCGCCGGCGGCGGTGCCCGTGGCGCGGTGGGCCGGTGAAGTCGCACGCGCGGCCGGCGGGGACATCGTCGTGCTCGTGACCCAACCGGTCCTCCCCGAGATCCACGGGCTCGCCGGGATGGGATGGCTGGACGGATCGGAAGCCGTCGAACAGGAGGCGGCGGCGACCGTTGGTCGCGTGCGGCCTGTGCTGGAGCGGATGGGCGTAGCGTTCCGGGTCGAAGTGCGCCCCTGCCTCGCCCGTCGGTGGGCCGCGGGACGCGCCCGGCAGGCGGCGAAGGCGCTGCTCCGAGCCGCGCGCGATATCGGCGCGGACCTGATCGTCGTCGGTCACCGCCCGGCGCGCCGGCACATGAGGTCGAGTGTGGCGGCGCGGGTCGTCCAGCGGGCGGGTTGCGACGTCCTGGTCGTCCCCCTCGGTCTCCCGGCCGCAGACGTGGACGAGGAGCGACGGCCCGACGTCGGGCAGAGGCGGGCGTCGTGACCGCGACGGAGTTCCTCGTCATCTCGGCTGTCGGCCTCGCGGCCTCGGGCGTGCTCGTCGCCTGGCTGGCGGGGCACCTGGGGCGGGAACGCTTCGGATGGTGGGTCGCGGGCACAGCCCTGGGCCCTCTTTCTCTCGCTCCGCTCCTCGGTTCCGTCCGTGCCGTCCGTCAAGCCCCGTTGGAGGCATGGGTGTTCGGGTCTGATGCCGCGGATGGGTCCCCTCGGGTGCTGGCGGTCGCTCCGACACCAGCCGGTCTGGCCGCCGTCATGTCGGCACTCAGCCGCCGCCTGGGATGGATGGCGCCGCGGGTGACGCCTGCGTTGTCGGTGGCGGTCGAGTGCCGGCTGAGGAAGCCGTCCGCCTCCGCTGATCTCGAACGAGAGGTGGACGGCGCCCTTCGCTCAACCGGTGTCCGGATCGTGCACCCCGGGTCGGTGGCGGAGCGGAAAGTGCTGTTCGGGGAACCCTTGCCCGCAGTGCTCGCGGAGCTTGGCCGGGTCGACTACGACTGCGTCGTGATCGCCCGGAAAGGGTGGAGGGTTCGGCGCTTCCCGGAGAAGATCGCTCTCCTGAGCCCGTGCCCCGTGCTGGTCCCTGCCGTGACTCCGGCTGGTCGCCACCCGCTCATCGGTCCCGATCCCGCCGGCGGGCGGACCCAGACGTGCGATGCGGCCCGAGCGGCGGCGGGGGGACGGTGAGGCCGATGGAGCACGAGACCTCCACGCCGGCTCCCGCTCTCACGAAGGAAGGCATCCGGATCCTTGGCGAGCGGGTGCGCACGCTCCAAGGGCGGGTCCCACCGGATCTTCTCCAGGCGCTCGAAGACCGTGGTCGGGATGGCCGGGTTGATGCCGAGTTCGAGCGGACGACGCAGGAGCTCGAGGGCCTGCTCTCCCCCCTTCGGAGGGCCCGCACCGTCGACGACCTGCCGGACGATCCTCGGATCGTGGAGCTCGGGGACACGGTTGCGGTGCGGTTCGACGACGGCACGAGTGCGCGTCACACCATCGTCCATCCCGTGGAAGCGGCTCTCGACGATCGCCGGATCTCCTCGGAGTCCCCGCTCTCTCGAGCGCTCTTGGGGCGGCAGATCGGCGATGAGGTCGAGGTCGCAGCCCCGTCGGGGCGATACCGATGCCTCATCGTGGGCGCGACGAGGAAGGATCGACGCCGGAGGGCCGATGACCGTTGAGTGGTGGGCATGGGCCGCGTTCGTTGCCTTCATCGTCGCGATGCTGCTCGTGGACCTCGTCGTGTTCCATCGCCACGCCCACGAAGTCTCCTTGAAGGAAGCGGGCGCCTGGAGCGCGGTGTGGATCGGGATGGGCCTGGGGTTCGGCGCGCTCGTCTGGGCCTGGGGTGGATCGACCGCGGCCGGCGAGTATCTCGCGGGGTATCTGATCGAGAAGAGCCTGTCTGTGGACAACATCTTCGTGTTCGCGCTGATCTTCTCCTTCTTCTCCGTTCCCGCGGCCTACCAGCACCGGGTGCTCTTCATGGGCATCCTGGGCGCGCTCGTGTTCCGGGCGCTCTTCATCGCTGGAGGCGCGACCCTCATGGATCAGTTCCACTGGATGATCTACGTGTTCGGAGTCTTCCTCGTTCTCACCGGGGTCAAGATGGCTCGGCACCGCGACATCGAGATCCGCCCGCAGCACAACCCCGTCCTGCGCGTCGTTCGGCGCTTCCTACCGGTGACTCCCGATTACCGAGGACAACGCTTCTTCGTGCGCGAGGCAGGCCGCACGCTCGCGACGCCGATGCTCGCCGTGCTCGTGGTGATCGAGACCACCGACATCATCTTCGCCGTGGACTCCATCCCGGCGATCTTCGCCGTGACCCGCGACACGTTCCTCGTCTTCACGTCGAACGCCTTCGCCATCCTCGGTCTTCGGGCGCTCTACTTCCTGCTGGCGGGGATGTTCGACCGCTTCGTGTACCTGAAGGCGGGACTCGCAGCCGTCCTCATCTTCGTCGGTGCGAAGATGCTCGTGAGCGACTTCTACAAGGTTCCCGTCTGGGTGTCATTGGGGGTCATCGCCTTCACCCTGGCGGTGGCGATCGTCGCGTCGATGCGGGCCCGCCCTCGCTCGCCCTCCGAACCGGACACGTCTGAGGGCGGACAAGGCGGCGAAGTCACCTCCCGAGAGCAGGTGGTCTCCGAACACGTGGGGATGAGCACAGGAGACCGGCTCTCACGCCAGGATCCGTGACGGTGGTCCATCTACGGCGTGACGGGACTCGGGTCCGAAGGACCGACGTGGTGGACGCGACTTCGGAAGATGGCCGTGATCGGTCGAAGAACACCGCGAGGATCTCACCCTCGCCGGTGGCCGACGCAGCGCGCGGTCCTTCGAGGCCGACCGGCGGAAGGCAGCGCCCGGTCTTCGAACGTTCCCGCGGGCGAGGGTCCGAGGCGCGGGCGCGCCCGACAACTACCAGACCCAACTGAGCTACGAGGGCCGAGAGGGCCTTGCTATCGGCCTTCCTGCACGAGTCTACGGTTGATCCGGTGTCCACAAAGCGGAGATCGGCACTGCCGCGAGCCGATCGCCGAAGGGCAAGGTCTGTTCGCCGGTGTTGAAGACGATCCCGGCCGTGAACCTGGTGCCGAGGCGGTCTCGGAGGTACGCGAGCGTTCTGAAGTCGCGTGGCGACGCGCTCGCTCCCGTCTTCACCTCGATCCCCACGATCGATCGGTCGGGGCTCTCGAGGATCAGGTCGACCTCTCGTTGCTTGTTGTCCCCGTAGTGCAGGGATCCGACGTGTGCGTCAGCCGTCGCCGCCAGGCGAACGAGCTCCATCGTGACCGCCGTCTCGAGCGAAGAGCCGGTCAGCGTGGCATCCCTCTGGACCCCGGCCGCGCTCGCCCCAACGAGCGTGGCCAGGAGTCCCGTATCGGTGACGTACGCCTTGGGCGACTTCGTCTCACGGCTACCGAGGTTGGCGAACCAAGGCGGGTGGCGCCTCACCAGCATGAGATCCTCGAGAACCTTGAAGTGACTCGCGATCGTCTTCTCCAGGCTCCCCCGGAGCGGGTCTACGAGGCCTTCACCACGAGGGAGCAGGTCGAGCGGTGGTGGGGACCCGACGGGTTCAGCGTGACCACTGAGCAGATGGATGTCCGGGTCGCGGGAACCTGGCGGTTCACGATGCACGGACCCGACGGCGTCGACTACCTCAACGAGGTCACTTTCGAGGAGCTCTCCCCTCCGGAACAGCTCGCATATCGCCCCGTCCTGACCATGAAGGCCGTGTTCGACACGGCCGAGGCCCGTGACCTGGTGATCGACACGCACGACGCGGTCGAGGGAGGCAACCAGACGCTCGGCCGGCTGGAGGTCTTCCTCTCCGGCGTCGAGGTCGGGTGATCGCATGCAGAAGATCAGTCCGTTCCTGTGGTTCGACGGCAACGCTGAAGAGGCGGTGAACCTCTACGTCTCCGTCTTCGACGATGCGGCGATCACCGACGTCGCGCGCTACCCGGAGGGCAGCCCGGGCCCTGCGGGTCAGGCGATGACGGTCAACTTCCAGCTCGCGGAGCAGGAGTTCATCGCCTTGAACGGCGGCCCGCAGTTCACGTTCTCCCAGGCCATCTCGTTCCTCGTGCCTTGCGCGGATCAAGGCGAGGTCGACCGGTTGTGGACGTTGCTGTCGGATGGCGGGGAGCAACAGCCGTGTGGCTGACTCGTCGACCGGTTCGGACTGAGCTGGCAGATCGTCCCGGATCGCTTGGGTGAGCTGCTCGGAGATCCCGACCCCGCGCGAGCTCAGCGAGCCCTGCAGGCGATGCTGCAGATGAGCAAGATCGACATCCAGACGCTGGAGGACGCGGCCGACGAGGTGGACCGCTGGAAGAACCCGATCAGCTCGATGACGCCGTGAGACGGGCCAGTCGATCGCGCGCGTGCCCCGCCTGGAGCACGTCGCCCTTCGCGTCGTACAACGCGAGCGCGTCGCGGGCGGCCTCGGTCGCGTCGTCTTCGCGACCTGCGAGCTCGAGCACCTCGGCGAACGCGATGCGGGCGTCAGCCCGGTCGACCAGGAAGTCGGTCTCGTCGATCAGGGCGATCGCGCGACGCGCGAGGTCTTCTGCCTCGGGGAAGCGCCCTCGGCGCGCGGCCACCATCCCACGCACCCCGAGACCTACCGTTGTCGAGCTCGTGTCCTCGAAGGTCGTCGCTTTCAGAGCTGCATCGTCGGCGTCGTCGTATCGGCCGAGCGCGTACAGCGCTTGCGCGTGGAAGGCGGCGATGATGCTGAGCGCGTCAGATCCCATCTCTTCCAGCGTCCGAGAGCTTGGGCCGAGGATCGCCTCGGCCTCCGAGGCGTGCCCCGACAGGAGTTCGAGCAACCCGAGCTGCTGCGAGCTGTGCGCGAGCGGCAGAGCCCTCCCGAGCTCCTGCATCCGGCGATCGCAGGCTTCGAAGCGGAGCCGAGCACCGTCGAGGTCACCGAGCATCATCAGGACGGTGCCGACCGATGCCGCAACCTCGAGCTCCGCCGAGGGCGATCCATGTGCCTCCTGGGCTAGCGTCTCGAGTTCCTGCAGGGCCACGTCGCATGGTGCGGGACCCCACACGGACGCGGAGGACAGCCATCCCAGGTACTCGCCCGCGAGCCATCGGTTCCCGGTGGCGTTGAAGAGGTCGATGGCCCGTCGCCACGCCGCTTCCGCCTGGCGGGCATGGCATCGATTCCAGAGGGAGCCGCCGATCACGCCCCACGAGTAGGCGGCCCCGGCCGCGTCACCCGTACGTTCGAACAGGGGCAGCTGCGCTCGAGCCTCGCGCTCGATCGCGGCGGGATCGCCCGTCTGGTGTCCCCAGAAGAGGATCATCGCGATGTGGGCCCGGGCCCGCGCCGCCACCATCTCGTCACCGTTCGCCTCGGCGACGCGGACGGCGCGTTCGGCGACCTCCTGGGCTTCCTCCAGCTCGCCCATCTCGGTCTGCGCCTGTGTCAGTTCCGACAGGAGCGGGACGAGTTCCAGGTCGTCGGGCGCCATCAGCGAGGCGGCACGCGACAGCAGGTTCTTCGTGGCCGGCATGTCACCCCGTGCGAACGCCTGTCTGCCCGCCGAGCCCAGGTGCTCGGCTGCCCGCTCGGCGAGCGCGGCGGCTCCATCCCTCGATCCGATCTCCTCGAGGTAGGAGACCGCGCGCTCCAGGTGATAGCCGATCAGCTCGCCCCGCTCGGCCACGTGGACCTCCAGCCAGTCGGCGAAACGAGCGTGCAGATCGGCCCGCGCCGCCTTGGTGAGACCGTCGTAGGCGACGTCGCGGATCAGCAGGTGGCGGAAGGCGAGCGCCTCGGTCCCCGCGACATCGGATCGTTCGGGCCGGATGAACTGCTTCCGCATCAGTGACGCGAGGTTCGTGTCGAGCTCGGGATCGTCGGCCAGCGCCTCGAGCGCTCCCAGGTAGAACACCTGACCGATGACGCTGGCTCGCTCGAGCACGATGCGATGAGCACCGTCGAGTCGGTCGAGACGGGCCGCGAGCAGCGCGGAGGTGGTCGGGGGCACCGTGAGCTCTCCGAGGTCACCGGTCGGAGCCCAGACATCGTCGATGAGCTGCACGCGGCCTTCGTCCACGAGCATCGCCAGCAGCTCCTCCGCGAAGAGCGGATGCCCCTCGGCCGCCGCCGCCACGCGTTCGCGCACCTCCGGCGCCACCGCCTCCACCGCGAGGAGGTTCGCCACCAACGCTCCGCATTCTTCGTCGGACAGGGGCTCGAGCGAGATCGACGTCGCGTTGAGCTTGCCGCCACTCCAGTCGGGTCGCACGTCGAGCAGCTCGGGGCGGGCCATACACGCCAGCAGGATCGGCGCCTCGACCGACCAGTCCGCGATGTACTCGATCAGCTGCAGCAGCGTTGGCTCGGCCCACTGCACGTCGTCGAGCAGGAAGACGACCGGACGCTCGCGGGCCATCCCCTCGAAGAGCTTGCGGATCGCCCAGAGCGTTTCTTCAGGCGTGGCCTCGCCGCCCGCGATCCCGATGACCTGCCCCACCTGTTCCGCGATCCGATCCGCTGGTTCATCGGGACCGACCAGCTCGGCGATACGACGCCTGGCGTCGTCGGGTTCCTCCAGGCCCGTGAGCATCGCCGCCTGACGCACGGCCTCGACGACCGGGAGGAAGGTGATGCCGTCGCCGTAGGGGAGACACCGGCCCCGCAGCACCGCGGCACGGTCACCGAGTGCGGTCACGAGGGCCTCGAGCAGGCGGGATTTCCCGACCCCGCCGACCCCGAGCACCGTGAAGAGGTGGCAGGCGTGATCCGTCACGGTGCGATCGAACGCGGAGAGCAGCATCGAGAGCTCGCGCTCGCGTCCGACCATCGGAGCATCGAGCCGCCGAGCGAACCCTGCGGCGTGAGGGTCGACCTTCACGACACGGTAGGCCCGGAGGGGCTCGGACTTCCCTTTCAGCGCGAGCGGCTCGAGTGGTTCAGCGATGATCGCGTCGCGCACGAGGCGATAGGTGACCTCGCCGATCAAGATCTCGCCGGCACCCGCGGCCTGCTCGAAACGGGCCGCCACGTTCACGGGGTCGCCTGCCGCGAGCATCTCGTCGGCCACCTTTCCGGTGACGACGACCTCGCCGGTGTTCAGCCCGGTGCGCACCTGGATCTCGATGCCGTGGGTGTCGATGAGGTCCGCGTTGAGGACGTCGAGCGCATCACGCATGCCGGCGGCGGCACGCACGGCGCGGAGCGCGTCATCCTCGCGGACGTGCGGGGTCCCGAAGACCGCCATGATCGCATCGCCGATGAACTTCTCGATCGTGCCGCCGTGTGACTCGATCACAGCACGCATCGCGTCGAAGTAGCGTGTGAGCACGGTCTGCAACCGTTCGGGATCGAGGCTCTCGCCGAGCTCGGTCGACCCGACGATGTCGGTGAACAGGATCGTCACCGTGCGGCGTGCCCCGCCCAGCGAGTCGCCGCCCAGCGAGTCGCCGCCCAGCGAGGCACCGCACGCAGGGCAGAACGAGAACTCATCGGCCGGCTCCCGGCCGCATCGCTCGCAGGTCTTCACCGGTGCAACCTACTCCACTCGCGGATGCGCAGATCACGTCGGATCCCCGACGAGCGATGGGCCTACGATGCCTCGGTGCCTACGGACCGCGTCGGTGTATCAGCCGAGCTTCGGAACGATGAGATCGGCACGTTGCTGCTTCGTGTGGCATCGGACGAGACCGGCCACCGGAAGCGCGCCCTCGAGCGCGCCGCCGAAGCGGCGTGGACCTGGGACCTGGAGGTTGCGGACCTCGTTTCCGCCAGCCGGTCGCCGATCGAGCTGCACGCGATCGGCCCGTGGATCGCCGAGCTGATCGAGCGATGGCTCGACGAGCGACCGAACGTCCCCGAGCCCGACGAGACTCGCCGAGGCTTCATCACCACCGCCCGGCTCCGCCGAGTTCTCGATGCCGATCCCTCCTGGCTGGCTGCTCCTCACGGCGACCTCCAGGTCCACAGCACCGACAGCGACGGCGCGCTCCCGCTCGAGGAGATGGCCGGGGCAGCCCGGACGCTCGGGCGGTCCTACATGGCGAGCACCGATCACTCCGAGAGCCTCAAGGTCGCCCACGGGCAGAGCCCGGCCGAGCTCGCCGACCAGGGCAGGCGGATCGAGGCGTTCAACGCGGCCGAAGCCGAGCGCGGCTCCTCGTTCCGGATCTTGCGCTCCATCGAGATGGACGTGTTCTCAGACGGGTCCGGGGACATGGAACCCGGCGTGCTCGACGGCCTCGATCTCGTCCTCGGTGCGTTCCATACGAAGCTCCGCGACCCGAACGACGCGACCGAGCGGTACCTCATGGCGCTGCGGAACCCCCGTGTGCACGTGCTCGCGCACCCGACGACGCGGATGTTCGGACGCCGCCGGGGTCTCATCGCCGACTGGCCTCGCGTGTTCGCCGAGGCGGCCCGGCTCGGCAAAGCGATCGAGCTGGACGCGACCCCGAGGCGGCAGGACCTGCCGGTCGGGCTCGCGAAGATGGCGCTCGCCGAGGGCGTCCGGTGGTTCTCGTTGGGGAGCGACGCGCACGACGCGAGCGAGCTGGGTCACCTGCCCATCGCGATGGCGACGGCGGCGCTGGCCGAGATCCCACGGGAACGGATCTTGAACTACCGGCCGGCGGCAGAGGTCCTCGCGTGGGCGGCGGCCCTGCCGACCGGTGGGCAACCCCGATGAGTTCGCGCCTATCGTTCTCGACATGACGGCGCGCAAGGAGATCCTCGAGGTCGGCGGTCGAGAGGTCACGGTCACGAACCCCGACAAGGTCTTCTTCCCCCGGCTGGGTCTGACGAAGCTCGACCTGGTCCGGTACTACGTCGCCGTGGCCGACGGCGCGCTCCGCGGGGTCGGTGGCCGGCCGATGGCGCTGAAGCGATACGTGAACGGTGCCGAGGGCGAGTTCTTCTTCCAGAAGCGGGCGCCGACGGCGCGGCCCGACTGGATCGAGACGGTCGAGCTCCGCTTCCCGTCGGGCAGGACCGCGCACGAGATCGTCGTGCGCGACGCCGCGCAGCTCGCGTGGATCGTGAACCTCGGCTGCGTCGACCTGAATCCGCACCCGGTGCGTGCGGACGACCTGGAGCACCCCGACGAGCTCCGGGTGGACCTCGACCCTGTGCCTGGGGTGCCCTGGAACCACATCGTCGAGGTCGCGATCGCGTCGCGTGAGGTGCTCGGCGAGCTCGGCCTCACGGCGTGGGCGAAGACGTCGGGCTCGCGCGGGTTCCACGTCTACGCACGGATCGAGCGCCGCTGGCCCTTCAACGAGGTGCGTCGTGCCGCGGTTGCGCTGGCTCGCGAGGTGGAGCGTCGCGAGCCGCATCTCGCGACGAGCAAGTGGTGGAAGGAGGAGCGTCACGGCGTCTTCATCGACTACAACCAGAACGCGAAGGATCGTACCGTCGCATCGGCGTATTCGGTGCGGCCGACGCCGGACGCCAGGGTGTCGACGCCGCTTCGGTGGGACGAGGTGCCCGGGTGCCATCCGGCGGTGTTCACGCTGTCGACCGTGCCGGAGCGGTTCGCGCTCTCCGGCGACCCGTGGGCGGGGATCGACGGCGCGGCCGGCTCGCTCGAACCGCTGCTCGAGCTCGCGGCTCGCCAGGAAGCCGATGGGCTCCCCGATGCTCCCTGGCCGCCGCACTATGAGAAGCAGGAAGGGGAGCCGCCCCGCGTCCAGCCGTCGAAGCGACCCGCGCGAACAGGAACAGTGCCCGCGCCCGCGCCCGGCAAGTCGAGCGGACCGATGGGCCGGCGCCGCAGCACGATGCCGCTGATCGAGATCGCCCGCGCGGCATCCGAAAGCGAGGCGATGGACGGCCTCGAGCGATGGAAGGCGAAGCACCCGGGCGTCGTGCCGTACCTCGAGCCCGTCGACGTCATGATCGACTCGATGCGCGGCCGGAGCACGACGTGGACACGGATCCGCGTGAACCTGCGGCACGTCCCCGAGGCCGATCGTCCACCGCAGGAGGCGCTCGAGGTCGACTACGACCCCTGGGAAGGGTTCCGCGGCGATGGCTAGCGCGCGTCCAGGCAGGCGGACCCGCCGCGGCGAGGGTCCGATGCTCGCGAAACTCGAGCCGACGATCCCTCGCGGCGAGGGATGGACGTACGAGCCGAAGTGGGACGGTTTCCGCACGGTCGTGACGATCGACGACCACGGTGTCCGATTCGTGAGCCGCGACGACCGGCCGATGATGCGCTTCTTCCCCGAGATCGTGGAACTGCTCGAGGACCGTGACACGGGATCGCTGGTGGCCGACGGAGAGCTCGTCCTCGTCCGTCCGTCCGGCCTCTCGTTCGACGAGCTCCAGCTGCGACTGCATCCCGCCGAGTCGCGGGTGCGCAAGCTGGCCGCGGAGAGCCCCGCCACCTTGATCCTCTTCGACCTACTGGCCGAAAGCGCCGAGGACCTGCGCGCCCGGCCGCTCGAGGAGCGACGTCGCCGCCTAGTGGCCATCGCCACGCGGATCGGCGCCCCGCGCGCGCCGGAGCAGCTCACGGAGCTGCCCATGGGGCCTGACCTCCGTCTCACGCCGTGGACCGACGACGTCGAGGTGGCCGAGCGGTGGTTCGCCGACCGAGAGGGTCTCGGACAGGACGGGATCATGGCGAAGCGGGAGGACCAGACCTACCAACCCGGGGTCCGCGGGTGGGTCAAGATCAAGCACCGTTCGACCGCCGATGTCGTGGTCGGCGGCTACCGGCTGGCGAAGGACGGGAACGGGGTGGGCTCGCTCCTGCTCGGCCTGTACGACGCCCAGGGCCGGCTGCACTACGTGGGGCACACGTCGTCGTTCCGCGCCGCGGAGCGGCGGACCATCAAGGAGGCGCTCGCGCCCCTCGAGGGCGGCGGCGGGTTCGGCGACGACGCGCGCTCGCCCGGGGGGCCGAGCCGGTGGTCGGCGGGGCGCGACACGGCGTGGGTGTCGCTCGAGCCGGTGCTGGTGTGCGAGGTGTCGTTCGACCGGCTCCAGGGTGGACGGTTCCGTCACGCCACGACGTTCGTGCGCTGGCGCGAGGATCGCGAGCCCGCCTCGTGCACGTTCGATCAGGTCGGGGCCGAGCCGCCGTCTTGGGGTTGACGGCCGGGCAGGACCTATCGATCCACGGCGGCGCACTCAGGCACGCCGGCGGCTTCGGCCGCCGTGGAGCTGCTCGAGACCGGGACACCAGATCGTTGGTGACGGACGGGGAGCGCGTGCTCGTGCAACCCGGCCGGCTCTCGTTCGACGAGCGCCAGCTACGGCTGCACCCCGCCGAGTCGCGACTGCGGAAGCTCGCGGCCGAGATCCCCGCCACGCTGATCCTCTTCGACCTCTTGGAGGAGGAAGACGACGATCTGCGGCAGGTCCCACTCGCGGACCGACGTCGCAGGCTGGAGGGGATCGCGACGCGGATCGACGCCGAGCGGTGGTTCGCCGACGACGAGGGCCTCGGGCAGGACGGCACGTGGCGAAGCGAGGGATCAGCCCTAGCAGCCGGGCGTTCGCGGATAGGTGAAGGTCAAACATCGCTCGACCGCGGATCGCATCATCGGCGGGCATCCGGCTTGACAGCCCGGGAGGAAACGGCTCAAGGTCGGTCCCTGCCCGCGTGATCGACGCCGAGCCAGGGGGACCCTGCTCGCGAGGGGCGGCTGACGAAGGGGGATCGAGGTGGGCGCGATCGATGCGCTGCGCGAGAGCGCGCGCGGCCAGGTGATCACCGAGGCGGACGAGGGGTACGACGAGGCCCGCGCCGTCTACAACGCGATGATCGACCGACGGCCGCTCGCGGTGGTCCGGTGCGTGGATGCCGCCGACGTGATCGCGACGGTGAACGCGGCCCGCGAAGGCGGTCTGGACCTCGCGGTCAGGGGTGGCGGGCACAGCGTGCCGGGCTTCGGCACCTGCGACGGTGGGCTGGTCGTGGATCTGTCGGCGATGCGCGGGGTCCGGGTCGATCCAGCGCGTCGCACGGCGCGCGCCGCGGGCGGCGCCACGTGGGGCGACTTCAACCACGCCACGCACGCCTTCGGCCTGGCGACCACCGGCGGGATCATCTCCACCACCGGGGTCGCGGGGCTCACGCTCGGTGGTGGCATCGGGTACCTCGCGCGCGGGTTCGGGCTGTCCTGCGACAACCTGATCTCGGCCGACGTTGTGACGGCCGACGGGCGGTTCGTGACGGCGAGCGAGGACGAGCACCCCGACCTGTTCTGGGCGCTCCGCGGTGGGGGCGGCAACTTCGGCGTGGTCACCGCCCTCGAGTTCGGCCTTCACCCGGTGGACACGATCTACGGCGGGCCGATGTTCTTCGAGCTGGACGACGCCGAGGCCGTGTTGAAGGCGTACCCGAGCTTCATCGGCGAGGCGCCCGAGGCGTTCGGCGGGTTCCCCGCCTGGCAGATCGCGCCGCCGTTGCCGTTCATCCCCGAGGAGCGTCACGGCGACACGTTCCTCGCGTTCGTCGCGTGCTGGGCGGGGCCCGTGGGCGAGGGCGAGAGCGTCTTGAAGCCGCTGCGCGACGTCGCGCCGATCGTCGCCGAGCACGTGGGGCCGATGCCGTACCCGGCCCTCAACGCGGCGTTCGACGCGCTCGTGCCGCCCGGCCTGCAGCACTACTGGAAAGCGAACTTCGTGAAGGAGCTGACCGACGAAGCGGTCGCGGCGCATCTCGAGTGGGGGCCGAAGATCCCGGTGGTTAACTCGACGGTTCACATCTACCCGATCGACGGTGCGTGTCATCGCGTCGGCTCCGAGGAGACCGCGTTCGCCTATCGGGACGCGAGCTTCGCGACGGTGGTCGCGGGCATGTGGCCCGACCCGGCCGACAACGAGGCGAACACCGCCTGGGTCCGCGGTTACTACGACGCGACCGCGCCGCTGTCGGAGGAGGGCGGGTACATCAACTTCATGGCGGGCGACGACCAGGAGCGCATCGCCGCGAACTACCGCGGCAACTACGACCGGCTCGTCGAGGTCAAGCGGGCGTGGGACCCCGACAACCTGTTCCACCTGAACCAGAACATCGCGCCGTAGGGTCTGCGGGGCACATGGACCTCATCGAGGTCGAAGGACTCCGCATCGCGTATGAGAGGGTGGGCCAAGGGCCACCGCTCGTCCTGTTGCACGGCTACGTCGGAGATGGTCGGAGCACCTGGCGCCGCCAGATAGACGAGCTGTCAGATGAGCTCACGGTCGTGGCGTGGGACGCGCCGGGAATGGGTCGGTCATCGGATCCTCCCGAGTCGTTCCGCCTGCCCGACTACGCGGACTGCCTCGCCGGTTTCGTGGACGCGCTCGGCTTGGGACGGACGCACGTCGCCGGGCTGTCCTTCGGCGGAGGGCTCGCCCTCGAGCTCTATCGCCGGAACCCCACGACCCCGGCGTCGCTGGTACTCGCCGGCGCGTATGCGGGGTGGGCCGGCTCGCTTCCGCCTGAGGTCGTCGAAGAACGTCTGCGGCAGGTCCTGTAGCTCGCTGATCTGCCGCCCGATCGGTTCGTGCGCGCGGTGATCCCGACCATGTTCTCGGCGTCGGCGTCGGCCGAGATCGTCGGAGGGTTCGCCGCGAACGTGTCCGAGCTTCATCCATCCGGGCTCCGGGCGATGGCGCGTTCGTTCGCGGAAGCGGATCTGCGTGACGTCCTGCCGCACATCGACGTGCCGACACTCCTGCTGTATGGCGACGAGGACGTGCGCGCCCCGCTGAGCGTGGCAGAGGATCTTCTCGCCGCGATCCCCACGTCGAAGCTCGTGGTCTTGCCCGGCGTCGGTCATGTGAGCAGCGTTGAGGCTGCAGACCGCTTCAACGCCGAGGTCCGGAGGTTCCTTCGGTCGGTGAAGATCTGAGCGGTCCCCGATCAGCCCCGATGTCGTCCGAGCGCCTCACTGAAGTCGGCGACGGTCACGACCTCGGCGATCATCGGCAGGATCTGCGTCATCGAGAAGTCCTGCCACTCATCGGACACGCTCTCACAGCAGTCCTCGAGGATCAGCACCCGATAGCCGCGATCGGAAGCGTCACGGGCCGTTCCCTCCACCGCGAAGTTCGTGATGCTCCCGGCGAGGGCGATCGTGGAGATGTCTCGAACGCGCAGGAGGCGATCGAGCTCGGTTCCGGCGAACGCGCTCACCGCGCGCTTCCGCACGATGAGCTCCCCCTCGTGGGGGGCGACCGGCTCGAAGAACTCGACGCCCCAGGTGTCCTCCACCGAACGCTCGGCCGCCTTCGCCTCGCGCATCCACGGAGCGTGCGGGTTGATGTCGGGGTGGCCGTCCCGCCACGCGTTCCCGACGTGCACGATGGCGATCCGCGCCGCCCGGGCCGCCTCGAGCGCGTCCACCGTCCGAGCGAGCGAAGGCGCGATCCGGTCGACCCCTTCCGGTATCCGCGACATCCAGTAGCCCTCGGGATGGACGCCGTAGTTCTGCAGATCGAGGATGAGGAGGGATGTCCGCGCTCGGTCGAGGTCGAGGCTCACTCGGACAGGCTGCCAGATGCTCCGACGATCCGCCAGCCCCGTCCGGCTCGTGCATCCGAGCGGGGTTCTCTGCCGCTCGGGTTCGTCGCGGGCCGCGCCAGGGTGGTGGCGACGTGGTCGTCCTCAGCGCCCTTCGTTCCGCGGTGGAGCCTGGAAACGCGCAGGTCGTGGCGGATACCGCTCAGACCGTCACAGACCGACACGACGTGTCTCGGTTGACGAAACGCTGAGCTACGAGGGCGTAGGGGTTGCTCCGGCGGGACAGAGGTCATACTCTGTATGACATGGCTGCGAAGCGGACATCCCGGGTCGTGACGGTGTCGCTGCCCCCCGACGCTGCCGAGGATTTCGAACGGATCGCCGAAGATGAGGGTCGCAACCGGAGCGAGCTCTTCCGCGAGATGCTCAAGATCTATCGCGCGTACCGCGAAACGCGGACCTTCGAGTCGCTCCAACGCTACGGGGCCGCGCAGGCATCCCGGCAGGGCATCCGAGACGAGAGGGATGTCGAACGCCTGATCCGGGAAGCTCGAGGGTGAAGGTCGTCCTCGACACCAACATCCTGATCTCCACCTTCGTCTTCCCCGGTGGACCGCCTGAGGACGTGTTCCGTGCCGCGCTGGAAGGCCGGATCGAGCTCGTGACATCTCCACCCTTGCTCGCCGAGTTCGCTCGCGTGTTGTCATCGAAGTTCGGATGGGAGCCCTCGATCGCTGAGGAGGCCGTCGCGCAGGTCGCGAGGGTCGGCACGGTCGTCCGACCCGAAGAGACGATCGCCGAGATCGTCGACGATCCTGCCGATGACCGGGTCCTTGAGGCGGCCCTCGCAGGTGGAGCGGAAGCGATCGTGTCCGGCGACCGACACCTCCTGCGTCTGCGGACGTGGCGTGGGATCAAGATCG
>CAZZND010000018.1:0-29873 GCA_964655465.1 uncultured Actinomycetes bacterium | reverse complement strand
CGATGGGCTGCACGTTCTGCGCCACGGGGCAGATGGGCCTGCAGAACAACCTGACCGCGGGGGAGATCTCGGCGCAGGCGGTATGGGCGCGCCGCGAAGCGGCGCGCCTGCCGGCGAGCACGCCGCAGCGTCTCTCGAACGTGGTGTTCATGGGGATGGGCGAGCCGCTCGCGAACGAGCGGCACGTCTTCGCCGCGATCGGACGCCTCACCGACCCGCAGGCGTTCGGTCTGGGCGCACGCCACGTGACGGTCTCGACGGTCGGGCTCGTCCCGGGGATCCGGCACCTCACGACCGCGCACCCACAGGTGGGTCTGGCGGTGTCGTTCCACGCCGCGAGCGACGAGCTCCGGTCACAGCTGGTGCCGCCGAACGACCTGTATCCGCTCGCGGTGCTGGAGGATGCGATAGCGGGGTGGCGGTCGGCCACGCACCGGCGACCCTCGATCGAATGGGCGATGATCGACCACGTGAACGACACCGAGGAGCAGGCGACTCTGCTCGCGCCGATCGCCCGACGTCTCGGCGCACACGTGAACCTGATCCCGCTCAACCCGACGCCCGGCTATCCCGTGGTGGGGTCGTCACCGGCGCGGATCCGGCGATTCGTCGAGGTACTCCAACGCGCGAAGGTCAACGTGACGGTGCGTGACACACGCGGCCGTACCATCGATGCCGCCTGCGGCCAGCTCGCGCTGTCGGCCGCCGGGTCCTCGTAGCGATCGAGCAGCTTCTTCCAAGGTCGGTTCGCCCGCCCCTCGGTGATCTCGCCGCCCGCCGCGTGCCGCGTCGTGTAGTCCTGGTTGGTGAACACCGGTGACCGTGCGGAACCGGTATCGTCCGTGGACGAGCGAGAACCCGACCCGAGGCGCCTGGCAGACCCCTCGGCCCGCTCGGATCGTGGGAAGGAGGAGCGGATGGCCCAGGCGTTCATCCAGAGTCAGCGAACGCACGTGCTGCCCCTCGAGCTCGGTCGAGCCATGCCGGTCATCGTTCGGGGCGAGGGCGTCTGGGTCGAGGATCTGGCCGGCCGAAGGTACCTGGACGCGATGAGCGGCGGCTCGATGGCCGCGACCCTCGGGCACGGTCGCCGCGACATCGCCGCCGCCGCCCGGGCCCAGGCTGAAGCGCTCGCCTACCTGCACAACGAACGACTCACCAACCCCGCCCAAGAGCGACTCGCGCGCGAGCTGATCGAGGTAGCGCCCGAGGGGTTCGGTCGCGTCCGGTTCACCACCAGCGGCGCCGCCGCGAACGAGATGGCTCTCCAGCTCGCCCGGAGCTACCACGTCGAGCGCGGCGAGCCGGAGCGCTGGCAGGTGATCTCACCCGCTCAGGCCTATCACGGCCCGACGATGCAGACGCTCGCGCTGACCGGTCGGCCCGGGCTGCAGCGGCCCTTCGAGCCGTACCTCCCCCACCACCTGCACATCCCGCCGAGCACCTGGCGATCCGACCCGACCGGCGAGGCGGCCCTCGAGGCCCTGGACCGCGCGCTCGATGAGGCAGGTCCCGGAAACGTCTCGGCGTTCTTCTGCGAGCCCATCAGCGCCGCCGCTTTGCCCGCGTACACCCCGCCACGACGGTTCTGGGAGGGCCTGGCCGAGCGGCGCGAGCGTCACGGGTTCCTGGTGTGCTTCGACGAGGTTGTGACCGGCGTGGGTCGCACCGGCGCCTGGTTCGCGGGGGCCGGGACCGCCTGCGAGCCGGACATCATCGCGACCGCGAAGGGACTCGGCGCCGGGTACGCGGCGATCGGGGCCGTGCTCTGCCGCGAGCACGTCTACGAGGCGATCGCCCGCGGCTCGCGACGCTTCACTCCCGGGCACACATGGGATGGGGCGCCGCTCGCCTGCGCTGTGGGGCTCGCGGTCATGGAGGTCATGCGGTCGGAGCGGTTGGTCGAGCGGGTCGGGGACCGCGGGCCGATCCTTCGAGACGAGCTCGCGAGCGCCCTCTCGGGCATCCCGCTCGTCCACGAGGTGCGGGGCCAGGGATACCTGCTCGGCGTGGAGTACGTCGATCCGCGCGACGGGCGGTCGTTCCTCCCGCCGGAGCTGCGGGTGGCCGGCAGGATCGACCACGCCGCCTTCGAGCGGGGCCTCATGATCCTGTCGACGCAACCGACGCGCGACGGCTACGCGGGAGACCAGACGCTGTTCGCGCCGGCCTTCACCGCGACCGACGACGAGCTCGCCGAGATGGTCGCGCGACTCGCCGACACCGTCCGTCAGGTCGCGGAGGAGGCGGAGTCGGAGCTCTCCACCACCGCACCGCTGTCACCATCGACCCCCGGAGGTCCGTGATGAGCTCGACCAGTGACGCTGAGACTCGCCTGCGAGCGCTGGTCATCCAGCACGAGGAGCCCACGCCTCCGGGGCACGTCACCGAGTGGCTCGGTGAGCACGACGCGAGCGTCGACACGTTCCGGATCGATATCGACGATCGCGAGGTCGACCCCACCGGGTACGACCTCATCGTGTCGCTCGGCTCGGAGTTCGCGGCGTTCGACGACTCGAAGCCGTTCGTGCCGCGCGAGGCGCGACTCATGCGGACGGCGATCGATGCCGAGGTTCCGGTGCTCGGCCTGTGCTTCGGCGGCCAGATGCTCGCGCGGGTGCTCGGCGGGCAGGTGTTCCGCGGCACCGAGTCGGAGATCGGTTGGCTGCCGGTGCGCAGCAGCGACCCCGAGTTGGTCCCCGAAGGCCCGTGGTTCCAGTGGCACTTCGATGCGTTCACCCTGCCGCCGGGAGCGACCGTCATCGCCGAGTCCGACGTCAGCCTCCAGGCCTTCGTCGCGGGGCGGTCCCTCGGCCTGCAGTTCCACCCCGAGGTGACGACCGAGATCATGGACCACTGGGTGCGCGTGTACCGCCACGAGCTCGACGCCGACGGCGTCGATCCCGACGCGCTGCTCGAGGAGACGTATCAGCGGGCGACGGAGGGCAGGCGGAACGCGTGGCAGCTGCTGGATCGGTACCTGAGCGACGTCGCCCGACTCGGCTCGCCGGAGCGCGCCGGGTGACCGTGGAGGGGACCGAGGTGCAGGGAACGATCCGATCCGACGAGACGAAGGTGTTCCCGCGTTTCCTCGACCACGCGTACCCGAACATCGAGCGGGGCGACGGGGTCTGGCTCTTCACGTCCGACGGCCGGCGCATCCTGGACGCCTGCTCGGGCGGCGCCATGGTCACGTGTCTCGGCTACGGGGTGCCGGAGATCGTGGAGGCCGCCGAAGCCCAGGCCGAGCGCATCTCCTACTTCTACAACCACCACTTCACGAGCGAGCCCCAGGAGCGCCTGGCCGACCGCCTGCTCGAGGTGGCGGCGCCCGAGATGGCGCGGGTCCGTTTCGTGTCGGGCGGCTCCGAGGCCAACGAGACGGCTCTGCAGCTCGCCCGGCTCTACCACGTGGAGCGGGGCCGGCCCGAGCGCTGGCGGGTGATCTCGCCGGCGCAGTCCTACCACGGCTCCACGATGGGAACGCTCGCCCTGAACGGTCGGCGGGCCCTGCAGGAGCCTTACACGCCGTACCTGGCCTCGCACCTCCACCTCGCCCCCTCGACGCGGCGGTTCGATCCGAGCGGCGAGGCGGCGCTGCAGGAGCTGGACCGCCTGCTCGAGGAAGCCGGGCCGAAGACCATCGCCGCGTTCTTCTGCGAGCCCGTGAGCGCGGCGTCGCTGCCCGGCTACAGCCCGCCGGACCGCTTCTGGCAGGGCCTGGCCGAGCGCCGTGAGGAGCACGGGTTCCTGATCTGCTTCGACGAGGTCGTTACCGGGATGGGCCGCGTCGGGAGCTGGCTGGCGGCCCATCAGCTGCCGATCGAGCCCGACATCGTCGCGGTGGGCGAGGGCCTCGGCGCCGGGTACGCGCCGCTCGGGGGGGTCCTCTGCCGGCAGCACGTGTACGACGCGATCGATCAGGGCTCGCGCGAGTTCGACCTCGGGCACACCTGGGACGGCGCCCCGCTCTCCTCGGCCGTCGGTCTCGCCGTCCTGGATCTGCTCGTCGAGCGAGGCCTCGTGGAGCGTGTCCGCGAACGGGGACCGAGCCTGCGGGACGAGCTGGCATCGGCGCTGGAGGGTTCCGAGATCGTACGCGAGGTGCGCGGCAAGGGGTTCCTCCTCGGCGTGGAGCTCGTCGACCCGCGCGACGGCGATCGGTTCCTTCCCGTTGAGCTCGACGCGGCATCGCTCGTCGACGACACCGCGTTCGAACACGGTCTCCTCGTCACCTCCACCCACCCGCAGGCCGACGGCTTCGCGGGTGACCAGACGCTCCTCGCGCCCGCGTACGTGAGCACGGACGCGGAGCTCACGGAGATGGTCGGTCGCTTCCAGGCCACGATCGAGGACGTGGAGCGCACGATCAAGGGCTCCCTTTCGGAGATCGCAGGAACGGCCCGGTGAGCGACGAGACCCCGGCTCGGGTAACGCGCCCATCCGGCGAGGAGTTCGTGCTCCTCGGGATCCCGGACGTCAACGGGTCGCTCCGCGGCAAGGCGCTCCGGCCCGGCGCGTTCGAGTCGGCCCTGCGGCATGGGACCGTGATGACGGACCTCATCCTGGGACTGGACCCGGTGGACACGCCGATCGCCGACTACGAGCGCTTCGGCATCCGCACGGGGGCCGCGGACCTGATCGTGCACCCGGATCCGGACACCGTCCGCGACCTGAGCTGGCGACCGGGCTGGCGCGTCTGCCTGGCCACCCCCAGCTGGCCCGACGGCAGTCCCTGCGAGCTCGCCCCCCGAGAGGTTCTCCGTGCGGTCCTCCGCGACGTGGCGGACCTCGGCTATGAGCTGATGTCGGCGCTCGAGTACGAGATCCGGCTCTGGGATCAGCAGGGGAACCCGATGTCGAGCGGGATCAGCTACAGCCTCAACGAGATCGGGCGATACGAGCGGTTCCTCGACGAGCTCGTCCGGGCGCTGGAGGGACTGGGGGTCGAGCTGTCGGCCGTGCACACGGAGGCCGGCCCCGGGCTGCTCGAGCTCAACCTCGGACCCCGCCGCGGGCTCGCGGCTGCCGACGACGCCGCCCTCGTGAAGTTCGGCGTCAAGCAGGTGGCCGCGTCGATGGGCCTGCGCGCGAGCTTCCTGGCCAAGACCGTCCCGGGCGAGGAGGGATCGAGCGGGCACGTGCACATGTCCTGCTGGAACGGACCGACGAACGCGTTCGCCGCTCCGGACCCGGCCGACCCGTTGCCGCTCGTGCTCACCGCAGCCGTCGCCGGCGTGCTCGAACACCTGCCCGCCGCCTCGCTGCTGCTGAACCCGACGGTGAACTCGTATAAGCGCCTCGTTCCCGGCTGGTTCGCGCCGATCAACGCCACCTGGGGCTACGAGAATCGCTCCTGCGCGGTGCGCGCCATCCGCTCCGCTCGCCCGGATCTCTGGCGGTTCGAGTGCCGGAGACCCGGCGCGGACGCCAACCCGTACCTCGCGCTGGCCGCCATCGCCGCCTCCGCCGCCGACGGCATCCGGAGGGCCGCCACGCCGCCGCCCGCCATCGAGGGAAACGCGTATGAGCGGTCGGACCTGCCGGAGCTGCCCGGCTCCCTCGAAGCCGCGCTCCGAGCGTTCGAAGGCGATGCGGTGCTGAGACGGGCCCTCGGGGAACCCTTCAGCGAGTACTACGCGACGTCTCGTGCCTGGGAGCTCAAGGCCTGGCGCGAGACGGTCACCGACTGGGAACGCGAGCGGTACGAACGGGCGGTGTAGAGGTGCGGGCTCGCCCCACCTCGCCGATCGCCCTCGCGTCGACCTGATGTCCAACCATGGTTCCTTGACGTCGGCGGCACCCCATGCTCGAGGCGGAGGGAACCTCAGGCCATCTCGTGCGTTCTTGAGGTGAGAGATGGATCAGGCCGGGGAAGAGTTCGAGGCGTTCTACGTGGCCCAGTGGCCCCGCGTCGCCGCCGCCTTGAGACTCGCGCTCCCGGAGGGAGAGGAGCCCGAGGACGTGGCCCAAGAGGCGTTCACCAGAGCGTTCGAGCAGTGGGACCACCTTCGCCATCACCCGAGGCCTGATGGGTGGCTCTTCCTCACGGCCTACCGCTTGGCGACGAGCCTCCGCAGAAGGACCGCGACCCGGCTGCGCTCCACGGGGAGCTCAGCCGCATCGCCCGCGCTGCCCGCCGACTCCCTGACGGAGGCTCTCGCCAGCCTCACCCAGCGACAACGGGCTGCGCTCCTGCTCCGCCATCACTATGGCTTCTCCACGCGGGAGACCGCGCAGGTTCTCCGCTGCCGCGAAGGGACCGTCAAGTCGCTCCTCGCCCACGCGCGGGAGCGCCTGGTCGTGGCGATGACGCCCGAGAAGGAGTGACGTCATGGAAGACCAGCGTCTCAGCGATGAGCTCAGGACGACCCTCGACCGGCTGGCCGGCGAGCGAGCCCCAGGCTCGAAGGCAGGTGCCCAGGCTGCGATGGCGCACGCTCACCGGCGCCGGGTCCGTCGACGGATCGCGGGCGCGGCCGGCGCCGTGATGGCCTGTTCGCTGGTGCTCGGTGCAGGCGTGCTCCTCTGGAGCGCGGTGTCGTTGTCGCAGGACGAACGGGCGGGTGCACCGGGTGAGGTCGCGAACGGTGACATCGTCTTCACTTGCGCGCCAGCCGGATACGAGGGCGAGTACTCGACCGTGCTCTGTCGGATGGCACCGGATGGAAGCGGGCTCCGAGAGCTCACGGAGCCGGGGAACCTCGACCGCCATCCGGAGTGGTCACCGGACGGCACGCGGATCGTCTTCACGCGAGGCTTCCTGGACGACGACCCCGACGGATTCGAGGCCGGGTCGACGATCATGGTCATCGACGAGTCCGGCGAGGAGCATGCGATACCGCCGCTCGGCCCTGGGCAGCGCGAGCATCCCACGTGGGCACCCGACGGGAAGAGCATCGCCTTCGTGGCCACCACCCACATCTACACGGTGAACATCGATGGTTCGAACCTCAGGCACCTGTCGACGGAGGACCCGGAGGACGGGGAGGTGTACGAACTCAACCCCTCATGGTCCCCGGACGGCTCATCCATCGCATACGCCTACATGAGAGACCACACCAGAGACGACCCCCCTTTGTGGATCGAGACCATCAACGTGATCGACGTGGATGGCACCGGAACGCACCCGATCACCGATCCGGAGCTTATGGCCGTGGGTCCCGAATGGTCCCCGGACGGCACCCAGATCGCCTTCACGAGGAGCGCCAGCTCGAGCGCCGGCTCGAGCGTCGGCGACTACAGCGACTACGACGACGATATCTACCTGATCAACGTCGACGGCACGGGTCTGAGGAGACTCGAGGTAGACCGAGACTCTGGGTGGGTGTGGTCACCCGACGGCACGAAGATCCTCTTCGGTCACAAGAGGGGCTTCTACATCCTGGAGCTCGAGACCGGAGCGGTCAGCTTGCTCGCGACAACCGAGAACATTTCCGAGACTCCGACATGGCAGCCCGTGCTGGCCCCGGTGGGCTGAGCGCACGGGGTGTTGCGCATCGGGTGCCAGTCCTCAGCGACACGCGAGCGTCTCGGTGATGTTCCCCGATGATCACCCGGCGCGGAGCTGCGTCTAGTCCTCGGGCGGAGGTGGCTCCGTCTTCCTCCGGTCCATGAACGCGATCAGCTCGGCGTCGACGCCGGGGTCGATGCCCGGGTCCTCGTAGGACTCGAGCAGCTTCTTCCACTGGCGGTTCGCGCGCTGGGCGGTGTCTTCGGCGCCGGCGGCGTTCCAGGTCGTGAAATCCTGCGTGGTGAACAGGGGCGACATGTAGAGCCACTCCTTGAAGTGCGCGGCGGTGTGCTCGGAGGCGAGGATGAGTCCGCCGGGGCCCGCCTCGGCCAGCATGCCGAAGGCCATCTCCTCCTCCGACGTGCCGATGCCCCGCATCTGGATCTGGAACTGCTCGAGCAGCTCGACGTCGAGCGCGAACTTCTCGCACGACGCGGTCAAGCCGCCCTCGAGCCAGCCGGCGGCGTGGAGCACCACGTCGGTCCGCGCGAGCATCGTCGCCCACAGCATGAAGGCGGCCTCGGCGCCGCACTGGGCGTCGACTGCGTTCGCCCCCGTCAGCGCGCCGCCGCCGCGGAACGGCAGGCCGTAACGCCGCGCGAGCTGCGCGCCGCCGAAGATCCCGAAGATCGACTCGGGCGTGCCGAACGCCGGTGCGCCGGTGCGCATGTCGGTCGCCTGGAAGAACGACCCGTACAGGCACGGCGCGCCGGGCCGCACGAGCTGCGCCATGGCCACACCCGAGAGCGCCTCGGCCACCTGCTGAGCCAAGCCTCCCGCCACGCTCACCGCAGCCGTCGCGCCGCCGAGCAGGAACGGCGTGACGATCGTGGCCTGGTTCGACTCGGCCCACGCGACGAGCGCGTCGACCATGCGGAAGTCCCAGATCAGCGGGCTCACGGAGTTCACGACCCCCATCAGGGCGGTCCGGTCGCCGAGGTCGCCGCGGTGGACGATCCGGGCCATCTCGATGCCGTCGCGGGCCTTCGGGCCGCTCGTCCCGTACGTCGTGTACGGCAGGTCCGACCACCGGATCGTCGAGTACTCCATGTCGAGGTGCCGGGTGTGCACCTCCATCTTCACGGGCTCGCAGGCCCCGGTCTGGGCGCAGTTGAGCGGCGTCGCGGCCTGCGTGAGCTTGATTATCGTGTCGTGGCCCTCGAGCGTGCCGCCGCGCCGTCCCTCGTCCAGGTCGGAGAAGAACGGTGGGCCGCCGACCCCCATGAGCAGCGGCGTGCCGCCGCCGACCTCGACGGTGTTCTCCGGGTTGCGAGCGTGCAGGGTGAAGGTGCGCGGCGCGAGCGCGACCTGCTCCATGACCCAGGCGGGGTCGAAGCGGACCCGGTTGCCGTCGACGTTCTGCCCGGCGTCGGCGAGCAGCTTGACCATGTCGTCGTGCAAGACGTCGAGGCCGATCTCTTCGAGGATCCGCATCCCTTGCGCGTGGATCAGGTCCTCCTGCTCGGGGGTGAGCACGCGGGGAGCTTCGTCACGGTCGAACAGCATCGGTGTCCTCCTCCATGAGCGGCACCAGGAGCCGTTCGAGCGGCTCGATGCCGAGGTCTTCGATCGTGAGCGGCTTGCCCATGAACGCGGCGATCTCGCGGGCCTTCGCTTCGCGGTCGGGGTCGGGGTGCTGACGCACGAACACGACCCGCGTGAGGTTGCGGAAGTATTCGTCCTTCATCCAGGGGAACCGGTCGATCCCGAGGCCCTTCACGACGGCGCGGTCCCAGTTGGTCACGAGCCAGTCGGTCAGGAAGTACGTGCCGGTCGTCTCGTGGTAGCGCTCGTAGAGGTCGCCCGAGTACCACTCGAAGCAATGCACGCCGGCGGGCCTGACGGCCGGGTACCTCTCGAGCACCTTGTCGAGCCGGCCGCCGGTGCCGCAGTCGCCGTAGACGACGATCACCCGGTCGTAGTCGGGGAGCAGCTTCTTCAGCTTCTCCTCGACCGCCGGCGCGATGTCGAGCGGCGTCATGTGCAGGTCGCTCGAGATCCCGTGGACGTCGGCGTCCCACCCGTGGGACTCGATGATCGCCGCCGTGTCGAGCGCCACGGCCCCGCACGCGATGAACGCCGTCCGGGCACCGGTGCGGGTCATCCCGTGGCTTCCTCCGCGACGACGGGCACTTGCTCGCCGGGGAGCGAGTCGAGGGGGGGCAACCCCAGGTTGCCGATGAACCGGTCGTTGAAGTCCGCGACCCCCGACAGCTCGACGTACTCGACGATGTTCGGGATCTCCCAGGCGACCTCGCGCTCGCGGAAAGACATCAGCGCCATCTTGGCGCCCTCGCTCGCGGTGTTGCCCACCGCCTTGATCTTGTGCACCGGCACCGGCGGCACGAGACCCACGACCTGCGCGCTCTTGGGGTTGATGTAGGAGCCGAACGAGCCGGCCAGCATGACCTCGTCGAGGTCGTCGGCGGTCAGGCCCATCGCCCGCATGGCGGTCTCGATACCGGTCGAGATCGCGCCCTTGGCGAACTGGAGCGCGCGCACGTCGGGCTGGGTGAGCACGATCTCGCCGTGCAGCTGGAACGCGCGCACGTCCCCGCGCATCACGAGCCGGTCCGCCAGGGGATGGTCCGAGGCCTCGGCGTCCTCGCGCGTCGTCATCTTGCCGCCGTCGTCGAGCAGTCCGACGAGCCGCAGCTGCGCGACGATGTCGATCAGGCCCGAGCCACAGATCCCCCGCGGCTCCACGCCGGCGCCTCCGATGACCTGCAGCTCGACCCTGCTGTTCGTCAGCACGACGCCCTCGATGGCGCCTTCGGTGGCGCGCATGCCGAACACGATCTCGCCGCCCTCGAACGCGGGACCCGCCGGCGCGGCCGTCGCCACGGAGCGTTCCGCGTTGCCGCACGCGATCTCGCCGTTGGTGCCGACGTCGACCAGCAGCCGGGTCTGCGGATCGCGGACCAGCCCGGTCGCCACGATGTCGGCGACGATGTCCGCGCCGACGTAGGCCCCGATCGACGGATAGATGGCGATCCATCCGAGCGGGTGCATCGAGAACCCGATCCGGTCGGCGCGCAGGTCGATCGGTTCGGTGAAGGTCGCGACGTAGGGCGCGAGCGCGATCGACTCGGGGTTCACCCCGCAGAGCAGCGACATCATCGTGGCGTTGCCTGCGACCACGGCCTCGTAGATCTCGTCGGGTCTCACGTCGGCCTCTTCCTGCACGCGCGCGAGCAGCTCGTTCACGGTTCCGAGGACGGCGGCCTGCAGCTGGTCGATGTTCTCCTGGCCGTGCATCGCCTTCGCCATGCGCGCGATCACGTCGGCGCCGTAGGAGGCCTGTTGGTTGATGGTGCTCGCGACGGCCGCGGTCGCCCCGTTGCGGAGGTCGACGAGCGTACACACGCACGTCGTCGTCCCTATGTCGAACGAGACGCCGAACATGCGCTCTCGCGTGTCGCCCGCTTCGACGTCGGTCAGGTATTCGCCGACCAGGGTCGCGGTCACGTTCGAGGTGGTGCGGAACGCCTCGGCCAGGCGCGGCAGGACCTCCCAGTCGTAGTTGCGCGTGAAGCCCTGCGCATCGACCTCGTCCATCACGCGTGCGAGGTGCGAGCGGTGATCCTCGAGCGAGGGCGGGGGGAGCTCCATGTAGAGCTTCACGACGTTGGGCTCGAGCAGCACGAACCGCCCGACTCCCATCGTCGCGGCCTTCGGCATCTTCATCAGCCGCGGCACGTCGACGGTCATCGGGCCGTTGATCGGGCACTGGCACGACAGGCGCCAGCCCTCCTCGAGCTTGCCGGGCAGGTGGCGGTAGTCGGCGAGGGAGAGCTCGGCCTCGCCCTCGAGAACCTGGACGCTGCACTTGCCGCACGTCCCACGGCCACCGCAGATGGACTCGATCGGGAGCCCCGCCCAGTGGGCCGCGTTGAACAGCGTCGTGCCCTCGGGCACACGCACGGTCTTGCCGCTCGGAAGGTAGGTGACCTCGACCTTGCCACCGCCGCCCGTCACGCCGTTGAGGCCTCCACCGCCTGCTCCGCGCGATGGTCGGCGATCCAGGCGCTGCCGAACGGGTCGTGACCGAGCAGCAGGTCCGCGGCCAAGATCGCCTTCTTCACCGGGCGGTGGAGCGGGTTGGTGATCGCAGTGTTCATGCCGGCGCCGATCATCAGCGTGAGGAACGCCGCGTCGATCTCGTGGCGGCCGGGCATCCCGAACGAGATGTTCGAGGCGCCGCACGACAGGTTCACGCCGAGCTCGTCGCGGATCCGGCGCATCGTCTCGATCATCGCGGTGCCGGCGTCGGGCGCCGCGCCGATCGGCATCGCGAGCGGGTCGATGATCACGTCCTCGCGGGCGATGCCGTGCCTCTCGGCGTTCTCAACGATCTTCGCCGCCGCGGCGAATCGCTCGCCGGGGTCCATGGAGATGCCGGACTCGTCGTTCGCCATGCCGATGACGGCGGCGCCGTGCGCCGCGACGAGCGGCAGCAGCCGGTCCATCGAATGCTGCTCCGCGGTGACCGAGTTGATCAGGACCTTGCCACCGGCGAGCCGCACCGCGGCCTCCAGGGCCTCGGGGGTCGAGGAGTCGATGCAGATCGGGACGTCGACCAGGTCGTTCACGATCTTGACCATCTCCGAGAGCATCGTGACCTCGTCGAAGCCGGGGATGCCGGCGTTCAGGTCCAGGACCCGCGCTCCCGCCTCGACCTGCCGGGTCGCGTCGGCCCGCACGGTGTCGTAGTTGCCCTGCTTCAGCTCCTCGGCGAGCTTCTTACGCCCGGTCGGGTTGATCCGTTCGCCGATGATCGCGAAGGGATGCGCGTCGCCGATCGTGACGACGCTGCCGGCGCTCGATCGCAGAACCGTCTCTGCCACGTTCGTCACGTTCGTTCTCCTCGCGAGGTGATCGGCGCCTTGTGACCTGCGGTCAGTCCGGGCGGTGCGGTCGGACATCTCCGAGGATAGGGGTGCAGGCCGGGCGGGAGAAGGCGGGGAGGGGTCTTGATGTGACCCGAGGTCAGCGCCGACGCATCGAGCCGACCGGCTGGGGACCGGAGACCCGGCGCGCCAGCGGGCCCTCGTTGAGAGCCGTATCGGGGATCTCGGTCTCGAACCCGTCGCCGAACACGGGGGCGACGGTCTCGGCGTCGAGCGGGATGCCACGGCGCATCCGGCGTACGAAGTCTCGCCCGACCCAGAGCGCGACGAGGATCGTCGCCGGGTGGCCGAAGGCCAGGTTGACCTGCTGGAACTGCGCCGGGATCTGTGCCGACTCGGTGACCAGCTGCGACGCGAGCAGCACGGTCGACAGGATGATGAGCGCGCGGCGCGGCACCCGAGGCAGGACCCACGCGAGCGGCAGTACCCATACCAAGTACCAGGTGTACAGGACCGGCGAGGGCAGCAGTATGGCGAAGAACGCCCAGCCCCATGCGGCCGTGAGCGCCTCGGGCGTCCGAGCTGCCGGGTCGCGCCAGATCCGCCGGGCGATCAGGAACACCGCAGCCAGCGACACCCCGATCAGCGCCAAGCGGGCGAGCGCCTGGGCGGGCGCGCGGGCTCCATCGCCTCCGATCAGTCCGCCGAGGCCCGAGAAGGCGCGCACGACCGCCTGGCCGGCCGCCATCCACGAGTCGTGCCCCGCGAGATCGACGAGGCCGAGCGTCAGGTTGCGGCCGTCGAGGAACGGGATCGCGAGGACGAGCCAGATCGCCGCAACGGTCCCCCCGAACGTCCCGAGCACCCGCAGGCGGCGCGACCGCTCGGTCTTCGCGATCACCGCGACGAGCAGGATCAGCAGCGGGACGGCGGCGCTCACCTTGATCGACATCGCGAGCGCGAGTGAGATCGCCGCCGCGAGGTCACGACGTTGGAACAGGAACCAGACGGCCACGGCCACGAACAGCGCCACGAAGATGTCGTTGTGTCCGCCACCGACGACGTGGAGCACGACCACGGGGTTGAGACCGATCAGCGCGGCCGCGAACACGGCCCGGTCGGGGCGCACGCGCTGCACGGTACGCACCACGACGGCCATGGTGCCCAAGGTGGCCGCGGCCGCCGTGAGCTGGAAGCCGTTGATGACCCAGGGCACGCTCTTGGCGACCGAGGTGAGACCGACCGAGAACCAGGTGAACAGCGGTCCGTAGACCGACGGCGTGGCGCGCCATCCCGGCCACGTCACGTTGAACAGCGAGTTGAGTGGGAAGTCGGCGGGCGATGCGGTGTAGGGGTTCGCCCCGTAGGTGTTGAAGATCCGTCCGTAGAACGCGTAGCTGTAGACGTCGCGGGAGAACAGCAGCGGCAGCGTGAGGACCACGACGTTGAAGGCGACCGCCAAGATCGCGACCGTGCGCAGCGGCATCCGGCCCTGCCACGCCTCACGGAGCACGAGCAGGAACCCGACGGCCGTCGCGATCATCGCGGCGGAGCCCGCGACCACGAGGCCGGCCTCGCCGAGGTGCCGCAGGAAGAGCAGGTCCGAGATCCAGCGGAACGGCCCGCCGGGTTCTTGACCGAGCGGGAGCATCGCCGGGAAGGGGGAGCCGGGGGTCGCGGCGATCAACGCGACGAAGCCCACGCTGACCGCGAACACCTTGATGGCGCGGCGAGACGACAGCGCCAGCGGCAGGGGCCGCAAGGACGGAGCTCGCATCACGTCGGAATGTATCGCAGGCGGCCATGCCGGCGGGAGGGGGGGAACGCCCCGCGGGCCAACCCGACACGGAACCTCCACAACCCCGGCGGTGGGCGGCGTTCCCGCTGGTAGCGTGCCCTGCCGTGGGGTACGTGGAGGTCACTGACGTCGCCTACGCCCTGCCGGGCGGCTGGACCCTGTTCGAAGGGGTCACCTTCAAGGTGCCCGAGGGGGCGCGTTCGGCCCTCGTGGGCGCGAACGGGGTCGGCAAGACCACCTTGCTTCGCCTGCTGGCGGGCGAGCTCGATCCGGCCACCGGCGCCGTGCGGGTCGACGGCCGGCTCGGCCTGATGCGGCAGCTCATCGGCTCCGAGGCCGCCCCGACCACCGTCCGGGCGTTCCTGCTCGCCTACGCCGAGCCGCGCGTCCGCGAGGCGGCCGACCGGCTGGCCCGCGCCGAGGTCCGGTTGGCCGGCGACACGGGGGAGCGGGCGCAGCTCGCCTACGCCGAGGCGCTGGCGGCGTGGGAGACCGCCGGCGGCTACCGGGCCGAGGTGCTGTGGGACAAGGCCGCGCACCTCGCCTTCGGCGGCGGCTACCCAGAGAGCGCCGGCCGGCCGATCGAGACGCTGTCGGGCGGCGAGCGGAAGCGTCTCGCCCTGGAGGCTGTGCTCAGGGGGCCGTTCGACGTGCTGCTCCTCGACGAGCCTGACAACGCCTTGGATATCGACGGCAAGGAATGGCTCGAGGCCGCGCTCGCTGCCGATCCCCGGACGATCTTGTTCATCTCGCACGACCGGACCGTGTTGGAGCGCGCCTCGTCCCAGACGGTCACGCTCGAGGGCCTGGCCACGTGGACACACGTTGGGCCGTTCTCGGGCTACGGCGAGGCTCGTGACTCGCGCGTGGAGCGGCTCGACGAGCGTCACCGACGCTACGAGGAGGAGCACCGCCGGCTGCAGGACATGGTGAAGGAGATGAAGCGGAAGGCCGCCTACAACGACGGCTGGGCGTCGAAGGCGCGGTCCGCCGAGCACCGCCTCGAGCGGTTCGTCGAGCATGAGCGACCGCCGGAGAAGGCCGTGACGCAGGACGTTCGGATGCGGGTCGAGGGCGGGCGGACCGGCAAGGTGGCGTTCCGCGCGAAAGGGCTCGCCATCGCGGGGATCGTCGCGCCCTTCGACACAGAGATCAGGTTCGGCGAGCGGATCGGGGTGATCGGTCCCAACGGCACGGGGAAGAGCCACTTCCTCCGCCTGCTGGCGGGCGAGGACATCGGGTACGACGGCGAGTGGATGCTCGGCGCGCGCGTGGCTCCGGCGCTGTTCGCGCAGCTCCACGAGCGCCGCGACATCGGCGACGCGCCCATCCTCGACGTGCTGCTCAAGAAGGGGCTCGACCGGACCAAGGCGATGTCGGCGCTCCGCCGCTACGAGCTCGACCGGGTGAGCGCGAACCCCTTCGATCTGCTCTCGGGGGGCCAGCAGGCGCGGATGCAGATCCTGCTGATGGAGATCGAGTCGCCGACGATGCTGCTGCTCGACGAGCCGACGGACAACCTCGACGTCGCGTCGGCCGATGCGCTCGAGGCGGCCCTCGACCGGTACGAGGGCACCGTCATCACGGTGACTCACGACCGGTGGCTCATGCGCGTGATGGACCGGTTCCTGTCCTTCGACGAGGACGGCACCGTTCGCGAGCTGCTCGAGTCCCCGTACCTGCTCGCGGTGCGGTGACGTGACCGACGTCATCCGCCTCGAGGGCACCGAGGTCCGGATGGGAGGCCGGGTGATCCCGCCGGTCGCCACCCACGCGGCGCTGCTGCGAGACGGCCGGTGGTGGGCGTTCGCGGCCGGCTGGGACGGCGCTTAGCTAAGGTTCCGAGCGGTCAGGGGACGGATCTTCCGTGGCGTAGACGGATCGCTCTCAGCTCTGGAGGTTGATGCGCGTGACGGCCTCGGGAGCGGTGACCCAGACTGCGCCGGCTCCAACCGTCATCCCGGAGCCCACGTCGCTGCTGCTGCCGCCCGGGATACCTTCCTGGCTCTCGCTCCCGCCGAGGTCACCTGGGTCGATCCTTACGACCAGGCTCTCGTGGTCCACCAGGACCCACACGGAACCCTCGCCGACGGCAAGGGTCGCGAGGGAGGCCGCTCCCTCCTCTGGCCCAAGCCCGAAGGCTCCCTCCCCCAAGGGGATCTCCGCCGCGATCTGGCCCGTCGATGGGTCGATACGGTATAGACGAACGAGTGCGGCGCCGTTGCGATGGACCGTGGGGGAGCTGGTGACCCAGACCGCTCCGTCGCGCGCTTTGATCTCGTTCCAGAAGTGCGGGTTCGGGAGGGGGATCTTCTGTTGCACCTCCACGGTCGCCGGATCGACCCGCCACACCGCTCCCTCTTCATCTGCTCCGGCAATGACCCACAGTCCTCCCTCGCCGAGGGCGACATCGCCGAAGGTCTCCTCGGAGCGTAGGTGTGCCGCCACCTCGTTCGTTGCCGGATCGATCCGCACCAGATCGCTGACGGCGCTCGCCCACACGGCGTCCTCCGACATGGCCAGGGATGTGACGGGCCCGGCACCGATGTCGATCTCCGCCGTCACCCGGCTCGTCTGTAGATCGATCCGGAGCACGCGGCCGAACGACCCGGTCGCGATCCAGAGTGCTCCGTGGCCCGGCGCCGCCCTGAAGAGGTAGTCGTGCGGGAGGACGTTCACCGCCTCGCCTGTGGCCGGGTCGATCCGGAAGAGCCCCGCCTGGGAGGTCACCCAGACCGCTCCCTCGGCGATGGCCACGTCGTAGATGTATCCGCTTCCGGGGAGCTGGATCTGCGTGATGCGCTCGGGCTGCTCCTCCGGAGATGCTGGCCCAGGAGCGGACGGCTTCTCGGCGCAGGAAGCCACTACCAGAGCAAGTGCCATCGCCAGCCACAGACGCGCTCGAATGCTCCCCACGTCTCTTCAAGACTTGCATCAGGCCCGTACGGTTCCAGCGGCGTATTCCAAGCTTAGAAGGCCTCGCGCTCGCGGTCGCGGCGCTTCGGTGGTTCCATCCCTCGCCCGATCAACCGGATCGCGACGGCGAGCACGGCGACGAGCCACGTCACGAGGACGACCACGCCGATGATGATCCCGGCGGCGTTGGGGGCGTCGGTCCCGCCCGAGAACGCCTTGAACGCGGCGTAGCCGGTCACGCCTATCCACGACAGGACGATCGAGACGGCGCCGACGACGGTGCCGAAGGCGACGATCGCGACGGCGATGGCGATCGCGAGACCGCGGTGTTCACGCACGGCCGGAGCGTACCGGGCTGGCATCATGGGCGCCATGTCGCGCCAGGTCCCCACCGAGCGCCACGAGCGCCTCGGGGTCCTCGCGGTCGCGGTCGCCACCTGCGTGTGGGCGACCGGCACCGTGATCGTGAAGGGGAGCACCCTCGACGGGCTCGACTTCGCGATGTTCCGTCTGTGGGCGGGCGCGGCCATCTCGTGCGTGGCCCTGCTCGTCGCGCGCCGCCGGCTGACCTGGGCGACGTTCAAGGCGTGTGCACCCGGCGGCGCCCTGTTCGCGCTCGACATCGCGTTGCACTTCTCGGCGGTTAAGCGCACGAGCGTCGCGAACGTCGCTGTGATCGGGGCGCTCGCGCCCGTGGCGATCGTGCTGCTGTCGGCGAAGACGCTGCACGAGCGCGTCGCCCGCCGCGACGCCGTGCTGGCGTCGATCGCGTTCGCGGGCGTGATCGCGGTCGCTGTTGGGTCCTACGGGGGGCCGACGTGGAGCGGCATCGGCGACCTCCTCGCGTTCCTGAACATCGCGAGCTGGACGGCGTACTGGTTCTTCTCCCGCCGCGCGCGCCAGCGGACCGGACCTATCGAGTACTTCGCCTGCGTCATGATCGCCGGCGCGCTGGTCATGACCCCGACCGCGATCGCGATCGGGGGCGTGCCCGCGTGGCCGACGTCGTCGGAGTGGCTCGGGGTCTGGGCGGTCGCCCTGCTCCCCGGGTTCGTCGGGCACACGCTCGTGATCTGGTCGCACAACCACGTCGAGTCGTGGCGATCGGCGCTCATCACGCAGGCCACACCGGTCATCTCGACCCTCCTCGCCTGGGCGTTCCTCGGCGAGGCCATCACGCCGATCGTCGCGGCGGGGGGTGCCGTGGTCGTCACGTGCACGGGGGCGGTCATCGTGCACGCCGCGCGGCGAGAGCGCGAGCTCGACGAGGCGATCGAGACGCCGGGCTAGCGATCGGGGCGGACCGGCGGGCCGCCGCCGGTCCCGGGCCTGGCGGGCATGCGTGCACCCGATACGGTGAGGATCGCCCCGCCCACCAGCAGCGCGATGGCGAGGATCGTGAGCCCCACGGCGACCGGACCCAAGATCGGCACGTGCACGCGATAGGTACCGGTGGTGTCGACACCGGCGGACCCGTCCGCGTTCATCAGCACGATCGACCAGTCCCCCGAGGTCACCGTCCACTCGAGCCGCGCGGTGTTGCCCGATCCGCTCGCGACCCAGAACGGCCGGTCCCGCGGAGGGCCGTCCGGTTCGCCGGAGCCAGCCGTCGGCTCGGTCACGAACGCGCGCCCGGGGTCGATGCGAACGACGCGCGCGGCGCGCACGCCGTCGAGGTAGGTGGCGACGTCGGACGTGGGGCCCACCCCGACGAACACGGCGCCGCCGTCCGCGTCCTCGACCCAGGCATCGACGGTGATCGGGAGGTCCTCGCTCGGCGGAAGGTCGCGCAGCGAGATCGCGTCGAAGACGACCGCGTGGCCGCTCGTGACCGCGCGTGAGCGCAGGTCGAACACCCCGTCGGGCCCGATCGTCGCGAGCAAGGCCGCCCCCGCGAGCAGCAGGACGAGCCCCGCGAGCACGGCCGCGATGCCGAGCCCGAGGCGCCATCCACGTCCCATCGCTGGCATCCTCGCACGGGTGCTACGGTGCCGGGGCACGTGGACGCCCTGCCTGCCGCTCGTCCCACCTCCCGATCCGGTGCGTTGGCCCTCGCGGCCGCGGCGACCGGGCTGTTCGCCATGGCGGTCGTCGCCGCGGCGCCGGGCTCGCCGTACCACCCGCTGCTCACCACCCGAGGGCAGCCCCGCGGTCCGCTGCACGACCTGGCGGTGGCGATCGGCCTCGCCGAGCTGCACGGTAACGTGCTGCTCGCGGTCAGCACCCTGGTGAGCGTGCTGGCCCTGGGTGGCTTCCTGCTCCTGCTCCGGGCGGCATTCCGGCGCGAGGTCGGCGTGGCCTCGATCGCGGTGCTCGTCGCCGTCGCGCACCTGGCGCTGCTGGTGCTCCCGCTGTTGTTCTCGCGCGACGTGTACAGCTACGCCTTCTACGGGCGGATCGCCGGCGTATACGGCGGGAACCCGTACGTGCAGACCCCGCTGGACCACTCGGGCGACATGCTGTGGCGCTACGTCGGGCCGCACTGGATCGACACGCCCGCCGTCTACGGGCCCGCGTGGACGTCGCTGTCGGCGACGTTGTCGCGGTTCCTGCCCCGCCCGGTCGACCACGTCGAGGCGTATCGCCTGCTGGCGATCCTCGCGAGCCTGGCGACCTGCGCGGCGATCGTGTGGGTCGTTCGCCGGCAGTGGCCCGAGCGCACCGCCTTCGCGCTCGTGGCCTTCGGCGCGAACCCGGTCGTGGTGTTCCATTCCGTGGCGAGCGGCCACAACGACCTGATCGTCGCGCTCGCGATCATCGTCGGCCTGGGTCTCGCTTTGCGTGGACGCGAACGGACGGCCGTGGCCGTGCTGACCGTGGGGGCGTCGATCAAGGCGACCGCCGCGCTGCCGCTGCTGCTCCTGATCGTCTGGGCGGTCGCGCGCCGACCCAAGGGTGAGCGGTTGCGCACGCTGCTGCCGCTCGCCGCGATCACCACCATCCTCGGCGTCGCGTTCGCCGTGCCCTACTTCCAGTGGGAGGATCCCACGCTCGGCATGCTTGAGCTCGCGGGGCACGAGGGATGGCTCGCTCCGTCGATGCTGTTCAGCCGCACGTTCGACTTCCTCTCGGGCGATCGGCTCGGGTGGATCCCGCGGGCGATCTTCGCGGTCGTGCTGCTCGGGAGCCTCGCGCTGCTCGTCCGTGAGGTCTGGCGTCGCGGCGCGCGGATCGACGAGGGCGAGCTCGCCGCGAGCTGGGGGTGGGCGCTCGTGCTCCTGACGCTGCTCGGGCCGGTCCTGCTGCCCTGGTACGTGGTGTGGACGCTGCCCTTGGTATGGGCGTTGCCGAAGATGCCGCGCCTGACACTGTTGACGGTGAGCTCGCTGCTGTCCGTGACGCTGTGGTCCGCGGAGCCGATGCGGTTCCCGGGGGCGTTCGAGCTCGACTCCTTCGTGGGGCGCTGGATCGTGACCCCCGTGGTGCTCGTGTTGCTCGCGAAGACCCTGCTCGACCTGCGCTCACGCGTGCGGATCGGGTTGCCCCTGGACGAGGAGACCCTGCCGCATCCGGCGCCGCCGGCCGCCGAGGCGCCGGACGGCCAGCAGCCCGTAGCCGCAGCCACCGGCCAGCGCTGAGGCGGCCGTCGCGACACCGGCCTCGCCGAGGCCGAGCCCCGCACGCTCCAGCACGAGCGCGGCGAGCCCCAAGGTTGCCACACCGAAGGCCGGCGCGACGGCGGTCGCGCCCGGCGCGTCCCCGAGGGTCCACCGCGCCCAGCCGAAGCCGAGCAGGGTGAGGAGCGCGAACGTCCGCAGCGTCGCGCCCGCGATCCCACGGGGGCTCGCCGGGACGAGCTCGTTTTCCGCCGCCGGCAGCGGCCTCGCAGTGCCCGCGGTGCTCGCGAGGTCCGCGTCCCAGCGGATCAGACCGGGCTGATCCAGCGCGCCCTCGACGGTGTCGAACTCCCGGGCAACGAACACGACCGGAGGGGTCCCGCGCGGGAGATCGGCGAGCGAGGTGCGCGAAGCGAGGTCGTACAACCGGTCGCCGGTCACGGTCGGCTCTCCCGCGAGCACGTCCTCGACCCGGCCCACGATCACGACCACGTCGCCGGCGCGATCAGGGGGGAACGCGGCCCGCGCCACGTTCCGCGCGTGGGAAGCGAGGAACAGGGCGGGCGTCTCGGGGTCGTCGGCGATGAACACGAACGGCGTGCCGGGCTCGGTCGTCGCCGCGATGCGCCCGGCGGTCGTCGCGGCGCGGAGCTCGCTTGGGGACACGAACGATCGCTCCTGCTCCCACGCCCGGATGGTCGGCCAGGCGGTCAGCGCGACGAGGACGATGCCGACCGGCCAGGCGAGCCACCAGTGGCCGAGACGCTGCCCGAGCCAGGCGAGCCCGAGACTCGCGAGCAGCGGCACGCAGAACGCGAACGTGAGGATCCGGTCGGGTGGGAACCACCCCGTGAGCGCGCCCGTCGCGACCGCGACGAGCGTGAAGGCGAGCCAGGCGAGGAGGAACCGCCGGGCGAAGCCGCGCCCGTGGAGGCCGCCCATCGCGTCCAGGAACGTGTTCATGATCGGCGCGTAACGTCGCCAGCTCTCCTGGAACCGTTCCAGGTAGGTCTCGCGGAGCGTCTGCCACTCGCCGACGCGGCGGAGGAACGAGTCCTTCGAGGTGTCGCCGATGACGCGCGCCGGACCGACGGTCGCGGCGAGCATGCCGGCGGCGACCATCCCGGCGCCGGCGCCGAGGGCCGCGAGCACGCGGCCCGCGTCGCCCGTGTGGACCGAGATCCGCCGGTCGCGCAGCGCGGCCCACGCGGCGGTGAGCCCCAGCACCGCGGCGCCGACCACGAAGAACTGCGGGTGCATCAACCCGCCTCCGCCGAGCAGGACCGCCGCGCCGATCGTGCTCCGGCGCGTCCGGCGCGTGAGCGCCGCCGCAGCGCCGACGAACGGGGCCGCCAGGGCGAGGTTGGCCACGTACCCACCCCCAAGGTGGGTCGCCCACACGCCCGCCAGGAACCCGCCCGCCACCCACGCAGGGCGCGGGATCGACCCGCGGCCGCGGACGAGCGCCGCGCCGGCGAGACCGACGGCGGGGCCGAGGGCGTACTGCAGGCCGGCGAGCGCGGGGACGCTGCCGAGCCCGAGGGCCCCGCCGGTCGTCGGGATCAGCGCGACGACCCCGGGCCGCTCGCTGACGAGCGCGATGCCGCCCGTCGCCGCGACGCGCGACCACCACAGGTACACGGGCATGTCGGGGCCGACGGGGAACACGTGGTCGTGACGCAGGGTTGGCCCGATGAACAGGACGAGCAGCACGACCGCGAGCAGCACGACCAGTCCGACGTCGATCGCGGTCCTCGCGGCTCTGCCGCCGCGGCTCGCGCCCGCCTCGATCTTCGCGTTCGCCATCCGGTCCGCGACGGTACACGTGCGGCGAGCCGTCGTTCGCCGGGGCACTGTTAGCATCCCGGCCATGCTCGATCGCGATCTGGTCGCCGACGTGCTGCGCGCGGCGCGGCGCAAGGGCGGCGACGTCGCCGAGGTCTTCGTCGAGGAACGCACCTCGACCTCGGTCCGGCTCGACGACGGCAAGGTCGAGGAGCTCACGACCGGATTGGATCGCGGCGCCGGCGTCCGTGTCACCGAGGGTACGTCCTACGGGTACGCCTTCTCCAACCGCCTGGATCGCAACTCGTTGTTGCAGGCCGCGGAGGCCGCGAGCGCGGCGATGCGAGGCGACGCGCCCGCCGCGGTGGTGGATCTCACGACCCGCGAGGGGGAGGGGCGCAACCGTGCCGAGCGTCCGGCCGCCGCCGTGCCCGCCGCCACCAAGGTCGCCTGGCTGCGCGACCTCGACGCGGCCGCCCGCGGCGTCTCGCCCGAGGTGATCCAGGTCATCGGGATCTACGGCGACTCGCTCCAGCGCCGCCAGATCGCGGCGAGCGACGGCCGCTACATCCAGGAGGACCGCCCGCGGATCCGGGTCGTCGCCCAGGTCGTGGCCAAGCGCGACGACGTCATCCAGACCGGGTGGCACGGTCCGGCCGCGTGCGCGGGGGTCGAGTTCCTCGACGCCCACGAGCCGCACGTCACGGGTCGGACCGCGGCAGAGCGCGCCGTCACGATGCTCGACTCCATCCCCGCCCCCGCCGGCGAGATGGCCGTCGTCGTGGCGAACGGCTGCGGCGGCGTGCTGTTCCATGAGGCCGTCGGTCACCCACTCGAGGCTGACGCGGTCGACAAGGAGGCGAGCGTCTACCGGGATCTCGTCGGCACGAGGTGCGCGAGCGAGCTGATCAACGGCGTCGACGACGCGACGATCCCCAACGGGTGGGGGTCGTTCGATTTCGACGACGAGGGTGAGCCAGCCTCGCGAACGGTCCTGTTCGTCGACGGTGTGCTGCAGGGGTTCCTGCAGGACCGGATGCGTGCGCAGAAGATGGGCGTCGAGACGACGGGGAACGGCCGGCGCGAGTCCTACGCGCACCCGCCGATCGTCCGCATGACGAACACGAACATCCTGCCGGGCAGCACCGATCCGGCCGACGTGATCGGCACCACCGACGAGGGCATCTACGTCAGCGGGCTGTCGGGCGGTCAGGTCAACCCGGCCACCGGCGACTTCGTGTTCGGCGTCTCCGAAGGCTTCCGGATCGAGAACGGGCAGGTCGGCACGCCGGTGCGCGGCGCCAACCTGATCGGACGCGCGATCGACGTCATGAGCTCGGTCGACGCGGTCGGCTCGGACTTCGAGTCCTGGGAAGGCGTCTGCGGCAAGGACGGTCAGGGGGCGCCCGTGGGAAGCGGGGCCCCGACGCTCCGCATCGCGCGGATCACGGTGGGGGGCACCGGTGTCTGACCTGCAGGCGCTCGCGCGCGTCGCCGTCGCCGTGGCCGAGGGCGGCGAGCAGGTCGAGGCCTACGCCGAGGAGTCGCGCCAGACCGAGGTGTCGGCGCTGCGCGGCGAGGTCGAAGGGATGCGGTTCGCCGAGGGGCGCGGTGTCGGCGTGCGGCTGATCCGCGACGGCCGGCAGGGCTACGCATGGGCCGCCGACCCGACCGAGGACGAGGTGCGCGACACGGTCCGCCGCGCCCGTGAGAACGCCGCGCTCGCCGAGCCGGACGAGCACAACGTGCTCCCCGAGGCCGAGCCGTTCGAGCCGATGCCCGAGCTCTACCGGGCTGAGAGCGCCCAGGTCTCGACCGACGACAAGGTCCGTCGCGCGCTCGATCTCGAGTCCTACACCGTCTCGCGCGATCCCCGCGTCACGAAGGTGGACCTCGCGCAGGTCGGCGACGCCGTCTCGAAGGTGGCGATCGCCTCGACCACCGGCGTCGACGCCGCCTACGAGCGGACCGACGCCTGGGTCGTCGTGGTCACGCTCGCGGTCGAGGGCGACGAGACGCAGACCGGGTTCTCGTTCCAGATCGCGCGTGGCCTCGACGATCTCGCGCAGGAGACGATCGCCGAGGAGGCGGTGGAGCGGGCCGTGAGGATGATCGGCGCCGTGAAGCCGCCATCCACGAAGGTGCCGGTGATCCTCGATCCGTTCGCCGCGAGCGACTTCCTCGGCGTCCTCGCCGGGGCGCTCGACGCCGACAACGTGCTCAAGGGGCGGTCGCTATTCGTGGGCAAGGAGGGGGAGCGCGTCGGCGCCGAGCCCTTCACGCTGATCGACGACGGACGGATCCTCGACGGCCCCGGCGCCTGCCCGTTCGACGGCGAGGGCGTGCCGAGCGGCCGAACCGAGCTCTTCACCGCGGGTGCGCTGAACGGGTTCCTGCATTCCACCCACACCGCGCACCGCGCCGCCGGCGGCCAACGCTCGACGGGGAACGCCAAGCGCGGCGGGTACAAGAGCGGACCCGGCGTCGGGACGTCCAACTTCTACGTCGAGGCCGGCGGGCGACCGAGCGAGGAGCTCTACGCGATGGCCGAGGGTGGCGTGCTCGTGAACGACCTGAGCGGCGTGCACTCCGGCGCGAACCCGATCAGCGGCGAGTTCAGCGTCGGCGCGACGGGCCTCCGGATCGAGGGTGGCCAGCTCGGCGAACCACTCCGCGAGATGACCATCGCCTCGACGCTGCCCGAGATGCTGCAGGGCGTGCGGGCGGTCGGGAACGATCTGCGGTTCTTCTCGAGCGTTGGCACGCCATCGATCCTGATCGGCGAGATGACGCTCGCCGGCGTCTAGACCGGTCTATCGACGGGCCGCGCCGGCGCCCTCAGGGACCTCGAGCTCCACAGCTCGGGAACCCTCCTGCCTATCGTCCGCTCCATGAACCTCGGTCGAGGAGCTCGCTCGACGTCTGCGGAACAAGGCCAGCGCCAGCAGCATGAGCCCGAAGGCGACGAGCACGGCGGCCCACGGCTCCACGAACGGACGCGGAGGCGGCGCCGTCCGAAGCTCGTCGAGCTGGGTCCGGAGCTCCTCCGTCGTGGCGGCCGACGTCGCACGCGCGGCGTTCGACGCGTCGAGCGACCTGCTCATCTCGTCGAGCGTCGCCTCCGTGCGCTTCAGCTCGCGCTCGGCCCGGTTGATCTTCGCGAGGAACACCTGCTGCTGCTTCAGGAGCTGGGCCTCGTAGGGTGTCGAGACGATGGTCATGAACCCGGAGACGGGCTCGGCGAAGCCCGAGATCGTGCACGGATCGTTGCAGAGCTGCAGCGTGTAGCCACCCGTGCCGAGCGAGGGCGTCGTGAACCGCAGCGCGAACTCGTACCACCCGCGCTCCTTGGCGACGGTGAACGTACCGATACGCACGGCCTCCGGCGGGATCGCGCGGTCCTCCTTGAGCTCGATACCCGCAGGCAGCAGGTATCCGTAGAACGGGCCCTGCTCGAGCAGCCCGAGCTTGTGTTCGGGGATCGTGACGTAGGACTCGGCAGTGGCGGGGGAGCCCTGCACGAAGTAGGTACGGTCCAGCTCGAAGTAGGCGCCGCCGTTCGCCGCCGCGGGCCCTGCGAGCCAGAGGAGCCCGGCCACAAGCGATGTGACCATGATCGCGCTGAACCGTCGCATCGTCGCCTCCCTCGGGAACGTTCATGAGGGAGACCGGTGCGAGGCCTCCCTGGTTCCCCCGGTCGTGGAACCTGCAGGCCTCGGCGACGGTAGTAGGGGTAAGGAACGCCCATCTTCGTGGAGGTCTCGCCATGCGCACGCGTCCGATCGGCCTCGTCCTGGCCCTGCTCCTCGCAGCCTGCACGTCGGGCGGCGCATCGCAGGGCTCCGATCCAGGGGGAACCCTGACGGACCGCGACGTGCTGATCCTGGGGGTCGGCAACGGATCGGTGGCGCTCGACACGTCGATCGGGTCCCTCACGCCGAACGAGGCCGGCGCGGTCGCCACCTTCGACGGTTCGCTCCTGTTCGAGACGGTCCCCGCGGCTGCCTCCACCACGCTCACGATGCTCGATCCCTCGTCGGGCGACGTGCTCACGACGCGATCCCTTCCCGGCGACCTCGACGTGCGGGTGGCGTCTCTCAGCGGCGAGTCTGTGGCGCTGATGGCGCCGCTGCCCGACGGGGTCGATGCCTGGACGCCCTTCCCCAGGTCCAGGACGACCATCACGGTGGCCGACCCCTCGGGTGAGCATCTGCGCACCTACGAGCTCGACGGCAACTACGAGCCGGAGGCCTTCTCCGAGGACGACGCGAGCCTGTTCCTGATCCAGTACCTGCCGGCCGAGGCGCCCGAGGTCTACCGGGTGACCGTGCTCGATCTCGAGTCGGGGCGCGTCGATCCGGTCGCAGGGAGGTTCAAGACGCCGCCGGAGCGGATGCCCGGCATCCGGTTGAGCCAGGTTTACGACCCTATCCGTGCCCAGCTGTACACCCTGTACACGAACCAGCCCTCGAGCTACGTGGGCTACGGCGACGAGAACGTCATGCAGGGGCGTTCGACGACCTTCGTCCACGTGCTCAGCCTCCGTGACGGGTGGGCGTACTGCGCCGGCCTGCCACGGGCGATGTGGGGCGGCGATGCGCAGGATCAGGCCATGGCGGTGGCGCCCGACGGCCGCGCGCTGTACCTGGTCGATTCCGCCGAGGGGATCGTCACGTCGATGAACACCCGGTCGCTCGAGCTGATCCGGACCGAAGACGTGGCCCTCGGCGTCGGGGACGGGGTCCGCGCCTCGGCCACGATCGGAGGTGACGGAAGCGTGCTGTTCGTCGGCTCGTCGCGTGACGGCGCGGGGATCTACGCGATCGACACGCGCAGCCTCGCGATGAGGGACCGCTGGGAGATGCCGGCGATGGTTGGTGCGCTCGGCGCGTCACCCGACGGTGTGCGCCTCTACGCGGTGATCGGCGAGGAGGTGACGGCGATCGACGCGACGTCAGGCTTGGCCTACGGCTCCCTGCCTGTGGGTGGGGTGGACGCGATCCTCAACGTCCAGAGCCCTGCGCCCCTCTGATCGGGCACCGTGCACGCGGCCCGGCAACCGCCGCCTTGGCCGTCTACGATCGGCCGGACGAGGGAACCTCAGAGGCGTGAGGCCGGTCAGCTCCTGGATGGAGCGTGACCGAACGAGCTGAGAGGACACGCGTGCGGGATCCGGATCCGCGCACCGTCGAGCGCGCCCGCCGGGGCGACGTGGTCGCGTTCGAGGAGCTCGTGCGTACCTACCAGGCCGATGTCTACCGCTTCGCCGTCCATCTGACGCGCGACCGCTCCCTCGCCGAGGATGTCACCCAAGACACCTTCCTCCGGGCGTTCCGATTCCTCCGCGGGTTCCGCGGAGGCACGACGTTCGGCGCGTGGCTCTTCCGGATCGCGCGGAACTGCGCGATGGACACCCTTCGGCGCGAACGGGCCTCGATGTTCCGTCCGCTCGAGGACCCGGACGGCCGGACCGTCTCGGACGCGGCGCCGCGCGTGGAGCTCGGGGCTGCGCTGCGGTCGGTCTCTGCCGAGCACCGCGAAGCCTTCCTGCTCGTGGAGGTGTTCGGCCTGTCCTACCTCGAGGCCTCCGACGTCCTCGGCGTGGCGGTAGGGACGGTGAAGAGCCGGATGTTCCGGGCTCGCCAGGCGCTCGCGGCGGCGCTGGTCGACGGGGTCGATGAGGGGGAGGCCACGTGAACTGCGACCAGGCGCAACGGCTCGTGTCCGCCCGGCTCGACGGCGTATATCTGCCGCCGACGCAGACGGAGGCGGTCGAGGCGCACGTGCCCGGCTGCCCCGACTGCACCCGTTTCATCGAGGTCAGCCGTCGCGCCCGCGTCGCGGTGCGGATCCGGCCCGCAGAGCAGATCCCCGACCTCGTCGGGCAGATCATGGTGGGGATCGAGGACGAGCGAAGGAAGGGTCGCCGGCGTGCGTCCCGGGGTCGCAACCGTCCCTCGCGCAGGGCCACCCGCCCTCGCGTCGCGCTCGTCGCGGCCGCGCTGTCGGGCGCGCTCGTCGGGAGCCTGGTGGTGGGCGGACCGTGGCAGCGCCCCGATGGCGGGCCGATCGCAGCGGCGGCGATCGTCCAGGGCGTCCGGGGCGCCGCTCCCTCCCTGGAGGCCTTCGGCGCCACGTACGAGATCGTCGAACGCGGTCTGGCGCCGGATGTGCCGGTCCGTTCGCTCGTCATGGACGTCGCGTTCCTGGCACCCCAGCGATTCCGTCTCGACGTCCGTGACCGGACCGAGTACCCGTCGTCGGCGTGGACCCCGACCGACATCACGTACATCGAGGACATGCCTGCGAGCTTCCTGTCCGGACCCACGGGATGTCCTGCCGAGCTCGGTCCGGGCGTCTGCCCGACGACGAGGACGACGGTCAGCCGTGCGTCCGCGTACTCCGCGGCCGCGCCGCTGCCCGCCGATCTGATCCTGCCCCTCTCGACCCTCGGCTCGGCGCGTGGCATCCGTGTCGCGGGGGAGGAAGTCCTCGACGGGCAGCCGACCGTCCGGGTCGAGATGTCGTTCTCGCGGGCCGCGCCCCTTTTCCCGTTCCTCCGCCTCGGCGGCACCTGGCGTCCGTTCTTCTCGGGCGACCGGGTCGACCTCTGGCTCGATGCGACCACCTGGTTCCCCCTACGGATCGCGGTGACGCCGTCGGACGAACCGGAACGGCGCTCGTGGGAGATCCGCTTCGGTCGCGCGCCCGAGAGCACCGGTTCCCCGATCCTGGACATCCGCGCCGTCGGGTTCGATGCGGGCCCACCCGAGGCGTCGCGCTTCGATATCCCGGGCATCCCGGCGACCCACGGCGTCTCGCTCGAGACGGTCGTCGAACGCGCCGGTTTCCGGCCGGTCACGCCCGCCGTGCCGGGCGGCCTCGCGCTGACGAGGGTCGTCCTGCCGCCCGACGGGTTCGCGACGCCGCGCTCGCTCCTGGTCTACACCGATGGCCTCGACTACGTGCGCATCGGCGAACATCCCTCGTGGTCCGGCGCGGGCCCCTTCGGCCCGGTCGACGCGCTCGCGCAGCAGGTGGAGGTCCCGGGCGTGGGCGTGGCCTTCTACGAGCCCGCCGGTGAGGGGCTCGGACGGCGGCTCGCCATCCACGCGGCGGGCACCGACCTGTTCATCGAATCCAACGTGGCGCGGGAGCGGCTCCTCGACCTCGCGGCATCGCTCCCCGTCCGGGGGTTGATCATGCCGCGACCCTGGCGCGTGACAACCTCCGGAGACGTCTCGATCGAACGGGTGGGTGTCTCCGACGCGCTGGTGCTCGCCCGGCTGGACGGTCTGCCCGAGGTGCTGCCGGACGACTACCTGGTGGCGAGCGCCCGCATCGAGCGGCGAGGTGGCCGGCTGGCGGCCGTCACGCTGCAGCTCCGCCAGCCCGATGTCGACGCCGCGGGTCCTCCCCTCACGCTGCACGTCGAGCCCGTGGGAGCCCTGCCG
>CAZZND010000017.1:0-29956 GCA_964655465.1 uncultured Actinomycetes bacterium | reverse complement strand
GTGCCTGGCGATGACACACCCGTCGCCGCCGTTGTTGCCGGTTCCGCAGAAGATCGCGCAGCGCAGGGGTGCGGCGCCGCCGAACCTTTCCCACAGGATGCGGGCCGCGTTGGCGCCCGCGTTCTCCATCAGGACGATGCTCGGAATGTGCAGCTCCGCGCACGCCAGCGCATCCAACCGGCGGACCTGCTCGCGCGTGAGGGGCGGCGTCATCTCACGCATGTTACGCGCGAACGTCGCCGACGCCACGGGGCTGCGGGTCGCCGGGTGGGGCGGCATCGCGGTGGGGGTGGCGATGCTCGTCTACGCGTTCATCGGGTTCCAGGAGCGCGGTCTGTCGGGGTGGACGATCTGGCTCGGCTTCATCGCGTTCATCCTGATCGGGACGGGACGCTCGATGCCGCAGCGGATCGCGCTGCGGGACCGGCTCGCGGGGGGGCACGTACGCGACGCCATGCGCCCGCCGGGCGAAACCCTCGACGCGCGCGCGAGCCTGTCCGAGGCCCTCGACCTGGTGCTCCGCGACAACCCCGAGCGCGCGTTCCCCGTGACCGAGAACGGACGGGTCGTCGGCACCGTGTCGATGGCCACGGCGCGGCGGGTGGGAGGGCGAGACCCGCTCCGGCCGGTTCGCGATGCGACACGACCGCTCAACCACTCGCCGGTCCTGTCGCCCGACGACCCACTCGAGGACGCCGCCGAGTGGCTCTACGGCCGCGACGCCCTGGTGCTCCGCGACGGCGCGCTCGCCGGCGTCCTCGGGCCCTCCGACATCGAGGCCTGGTACCGGCGCCGGTACGATCCGGCCTCGGCGTTCCCGCCCCGCCCCGACCTGTAGGGGCCGCCGGCGCCGGTGTCGGTGCCTGCGGGTAGCATCGCGACCGTGGCGGCCCCGCCCCGATCCCCCGACGATGCCCACGCGGCCGTCCTGTCCCATCGGGACGGGGCGCTGCTCGTGGTGGGCGGCGCCGGCACCGGCAAGACCTCGGTGCTGCTGGAGCGGTTCGCGACGCTCCTCGAGGCCGGCGCCGAGCCCGACCGCACCGTGCTGGTCACGGGGTCGAGGCGGGCGCGCGACGACGCCCGCGCCGCGATGCTCACCCGGCTCGAGGTCTCCTCGCCCGGTCTGCAGATCGTGACCTCGCACGGCCTCGCACACCGGATCTTGAAGGAGCGCGAGGGCGAGCCGCCCGAGGTGCTCGGGGCCGCCGAGCAGTTCGCCAAGGTCCGTGACCTGCTCGGGGCCGAGGATCCGGCCGACTGGGCGGCCTACGGCCACCTGCTGGGGCTGCGCGGGTTCGCCGACGAGGTCCGCCAGCTGCTCACCCGGATGCAGGAATCGCTCTGGACCCCGGAGCGGCTCGCCGAGGCCGCGGCACGATCGGGGCTATCGGGATGGACGGAGCTCGCGCGGTTCGCAGCCGGCTACCAGGACGCGCTGGATATGGTCGACCAGGTTGACTATGCGGGATTGATCCAACGGGCCGCGGTCGCCGCGGGCGAGGGCCCCTCGCTGTTCGACCACGTGCTGGTCGATGACTTCCAGGACACGACCCTCGCGTTCGAGGCCGTGCTGCGCGAGGTGCGGGCGCCCCACGTGATCGTCGCCGCGGACCCCGCCGCACACGTGTTCTCGTTCCAGGGACAGACCGACGTGCCGCTGCAGCGGTTCGCGACCGAGACGTTCCCGAACGCGACGACCGTCACGCTCACGACGCCGCACCGCGCGCCCGAGCCGCCCGAGACCCTGGCGTGGCTCGCGCCGCACTCGTCCGAGGAGCACGCCGCGATCGCACGCGAGCTCCGTCGTCGCCACGTCGAAGACGCCGTGCCGTGGCGCGACATGGCCGTGATCGTCCGCCGCCAGGGCACGCACCTCGGCAACCTGCTCCGCGCGCTCGACGACGCGCTCGTGCCTCGGGCGGTGCCCGAGCGCGGGCTCTCGCTCGTGGCCGAGGCCGCGACCTATCCCTACGTGCTCGCGCTCCGCTGGCTGGTGGCGGACCCGACCGCGCGCGAGGAGCTGATCGAGCCGCTGCTCACCTCCGACGTGGTCGGGCTCTCCCCGGCGGCGGCGCGCGGCCTGATCCGGCTGGCCCGGAGCACGGGCGAGGGGCCGCGCGCCGCCGCCGGGGCGCTCGAGCGCACCGAGGGTCTCGCGCCCGACGAGGCCGAGGCCGTCACCAGGGCGCGCGAGACGTTGGACAAGGCTGCGCTGTTCGCAGGCATGTCGGTCCAGGACGCGTTCCGCCGCCTGTGGGAAGGGCTGCCGTGCTCGGCGCGGCTGGTCGCCGAGGGCGGCCGCGCGCTCGACACCATCGTGACGTTCGCGAACGTCGTCGCCGAGGCGTCCGACGCCGGCGACACCGGGGTGGCCGCGTTCCTCGAGGCGCTCGACGCGGGCGAGCACGGTCCGGGCTGGGCGGCGCGGGAGGCCGGCGGCGCCGACGCCGTGCAGGTGCTGACCGCTCACGGCGCCGCCGGCCGCGAGCTCGACACCGTGATCGTCGCGGGCACGATCGAGGGCAACTTCCCCTCGCTCGCACGGCCGGAACCCATGTTCGACCTCGCGGTGCTCGAGCACGTCGCCTCACGCTCGGAGCGCGTCCGCGAACGCCTCGAAGACGAGCGCCGGCTGTTCCGCATGGTGCTCGGCCGGGCGCGGCGCCACGTGGTGCTCGTCGCCGCCGACACCCATCCGGGCGAGCTGTCGCTCCGCTCGCGGTTCGTGGACGAGCTCGAGGGGGTCACGTGGCGGTCCGCGCCGGAGTCGGCCGTGGACCAGCCGGTCAGCGTCCGGGAGGCCACCGCGCTGTGGCGCCGCCAGCTCGCCGACCCCGGCGCCGACGTGTGGCGCAGACTCGCGGCGCTGGAAGGGCTCCATGCGCTCGGCGCCGAGCCGCACCGGTGGTGGTTCCAGCGCGACTGGACCGACACCGGCAGGCCCCTGCACGAGGAGCTCCGCCTGTCGTACTCACGCCTGTCGACCCTGGACAACTGCGAGCTGCAGCACGTGCTCGGTGACGAGCTCGGGCTCGGCCGTTCCGCCGGCTACCAGGCGTGGGTCGGCAAGCTCGTGCACGGCATCATCGAGGACTGCGAGTCCGACCCGCCGCGCCTTGGCAAGACCAAGGACGAGCTCCTCGGGGCGATCGACGCGCGCTGGCGCGAGCAGGAGTTCCCTTCCAAGGCCGTGTCCACCGCGTTCCGCCGGCTCGTGCAGGAGCGCATGTTCCCCAACTGGTGGCGATCGTACGGGGAGGGCAGCTCGCTCGCGGTCGAACGGTTCTTCTCGTTCGAGCTCGACGGTGTCACGATCGTCGGTGTCATCGACCGCATCGGGCCGATCGAGGCCGGCGGCACGCGCATCACCGACTTCAAGACCGGCAACCCCGACAACGCGCCCAAGGCCGAGGAGAGCCTGCAGCTCGGCATCTACTACCTCGCCGTCGAGGAGTGCGAGGATCTCGCCGAGTTCCGGCCGGTCCGCGTGATCGAGCTCGCGTACGTGAAGGGCAAGTGGAACCGGCCCTTCGAGACCGACCTCAAGTCGTGGGCGGTGACCGACGGCGAGACCGAGACCTACCAGCAGGCCGTCCGCGCCGAGCTCTCACGGCTGATCGCCGAGAAGAAGCGGCTGATCGCCGGCGAGGTCTACCGGCCCAACCCCGCGGCCAACTGCTTCTGGTGCGAGTTCCGCACGCTCTGCCCGCTGTTCCCCGAAGGCCAAGAGGTCTTCCCGGCCGTGGCGCTGCGATGACCGCGCCCGCCGAGATCGCCGAGGCGCTCGGTGCCGAGCCGACCGAGGAGCAGTGGACCGCGATCGCGTGGCCGCTCGAGCCCTGCGTCCTCGTCGCCGGCGCCGGCTCGGGCAAGACGAGCGTGATGGCCGCGCGCGTGGTCTACCTGGCGCTCGCGGCGCTCGGCCGCATCGACGCGCCCGGCGTCATGCCCGCGAACGTGCTCTGCCTCACGTTCACGAACAAGGCCACCGAGAACCTGCGCCTGCGCGTGCGGCGTTCGCTCTCCACGCTCGAGCTCCCCGAAGGGGAGGAGCCCGAGATCGCGAACTACCACGGGTTCGCCGCGAGCCTCATCGACCGCTACGGCGTGCTCGCCGGCTACGAGCCGGGCGCGCGCGTGCTCAGCCAGGCCCAGCGCGAGGAGCTCTGCGGGCGCGTGCTCGACGAGATGACGTTCGAGCACGCCTCGGCCACGTGGCAGCCCTCGCTCGTCGCGAAGATCCTCGAGCTCGACGACCAGATGCAGAACCACCGGGTGAGCCCGGTCGAGGCGCAGGCGTTCGTCGCCGCGCGGATCGAGCTGCTGAAGAACCATCGCAGCGACAAGGCCTACACCTCGGCGCAGGAACGGCTCGAGCTCATCGAGGCGGCCGCGCGCTACCGCGAGCTGAAGGCCGAGCTCGAGGTCATCGACTACGGCGACCAGATCGACCGCGCGATCGACGTGGTGCGCCGCCACCCCGACGTCGTCGCGGACCACCGCGCACGGTCCCAGGCGGTGCTGCTCGACGAGTACCAGGACACCAACGTCGCCCAGGCCGAGCTGATGGAGGCGCTGTTCGGCCGGGGCCACCCCGTGACCGCGGTCGGCGACCCCGACCAGAACATCTACGCCTGGCGCGGCGCCTCGCTCTACAACCTGCTCGACTTCCCCCGCCGGTTCCCCAAGGCCGGTGCCGAGCCCGCCGCGCGCCTGCCGCTGTACACGAACTTCCGCTCGGGATCGCGGATCTTGGCGGCCGCCGACCAGCTGATCGCCGCCGTCCCGGCGCCGCAGCGCCCCGCCGAGGACAAGGAGCTCCGGCCCTGGCCCGCCAACGGCGAGGGCGAGGTCGACGTCCGCCGGGTGATGGACGAGTGGACCGAGGCGACCGGCATCGCCGAGCGTGCGGGCGCCCTGCACGACGCCGGCTCGGCGTGGTCTGAGATGGCGGTGCTCTGCCGCACGTCGCGGCTGTTCGGGCATCTCCGCCGCGCGTTCGAGGAGCACGACGTCCCGGTCGAGATCGTCGGGCTCGCCGGACTGCTGCAGCAGCCCGAGGTCGTCGAGGTGCTCGCCTACGCACGCGCGGTGCACGATCCGAAGGCCTCGGTCGCGCTCGCACGGATCCTGCTCGGCCCCCGCTACCGCGTCGGGTTCAAGGACATCGCGCTCGTGGCGAGGAGCGCCTCGAACGAGACCAGGCGCCTGCAGCACGAGTACGAGCTCACCGAGGACGACGCCGAGGCAGAGCCGTTCCTGCTCGCCGAAGCCTTGGAACGGCTCGACCAGGTGGAGCACCTGTCCGAGGAGGCCCGCGTGCGGCTCGAGGCCTTCCGCGACGAGCTCCGCGACCTGCGGATCGAGGCCCGCCGGCCGGTCGGCGAGTTCATGGGCGAGGTCATCCGGCGGGTCGGCATCCTCGACGAGCTCGACGCCGAGCTCGACCGCGAGCGCGCCGAGACCGCGCGCCGCAACCTCGCCGCGTTCCTGGACGAGGTGCACGCGTTCGAGCCGGTCGAGGGCGAGCTCACGCTCCGCGCGTTCCTGGACCACATCGACGCGGTCGAGCGGCTCGACAAGCAGGAGTGGGCGCCGGTGCAGCCCTCCGACGCCGACTCGGTGAAGGTCATGACGATCCACGTCGCGAAGGGCCTCGAGTTCGACCACGTGTTCGTGCCGGGGTTCGCCGACGGGCTGCTCCCCAACCCGAAGATCCCGCAGAACCCGGCCGAGCGCGGCAAGTCGCTCGACTTCGAGCTGCGCGGGGACCGCGACATCCTGCCGCGATACGACGGCAACCTCTCCGCGTTCAAGGCGGCGCTGAAGTCCCAGGAGATCATCGAGGAACGCCGTACCGCCTACGTCGCGCTCACCCGCGCGCGGCGCACGCTGCACGTGAGCGGGGCCTTCTGGTACGGCGACAACGCGTGGCCCAAGCGGCCGAGCCTGTTCCTCGACGAGCTCATGACGTGGGGTTCATCCACCGGCCTCGCGATCGTCGAGCCCGGCCCCGAGGACGCGGGCGATCGGAACCCGATGCTCGGCCTGCGCGAGCGGTTCGTGCGCGACTGGCCGGGCCCGGCACGCCCCGACGACGCCGACGAGGTCTTCCCCGACGGATGGCGCGCGGCGGCGCTGGCGGGCGCTGTTCAGCCCTCGCTCGTCGAGGCGCTGGGCGAGGATGACCGCAAAGCCTTCGAGGCGCTCGTGGCCGACCGGCGCGGGCTGGCCGCGCACCTACGCGAGGTCGAGGGCGAAGACGGTGTCCGGGCGACGGTGGTGGCCCCGCGAACCCTGTCGGCGAGCAGCCTCGTCGACTACGAGAAGTGCCCGAAGCGCTTCTACTGGAGCGCCGTCCGGCCGCTGCCCCGGTTCAGCGGCCCCGCGGCCCGGATCGGCACCGAGATCCACCGGTGGATCGAGCGCCGCGCCGCCGGCCAGGGGCGCCTGCTCGAAGCCGACGACGACGTCGACCTCACCCAGGAGGAGCTGGCCGGAGACCCCGGCCGGCTCGAGCGCCTGCGCCAAGCGTTCCTCGAGAGCAGCTACGCCGATCGCACGCCGCTGTTCGCCGAGCGCGCGTTCCTGCTCCGCATCGGGCCGTACGCGGTCGGCGGCCGCATCGACGCGATCTTCGGCGAGCCCGACGGCCCGTGGGAGGTCGTCGACTGGAAGACCGGCGCCAGCGACGCCGATCCGCTGCAGCTCGAGCTGTACGGGCTCGCCGCCGTCGAGATCTGGCACAAGGCGCCCGAAAACCTGACGCTCACGTACTGCTACCTCGCGCGCGACGAGGTCGTCTCGGTCCCGATGGGCGACCCGGCCGTGGTGCGAGGGCGCATCGAGCGCGAGATCGCGGCCATCGACGCGGGACTGTTCGAGCCGACGCCCGGCGCGTGGTGCCGCTATTGCGACTTCAAGGGCTTCTGCGACGCCGGCAAGGCGTGGCTCACGACGAACGTCTGATGACGTTGCGAACGAAGGCTGCTCGGTCGGCGACCGAGCCTTGCGGAACCTCGACGAGGGCGTACCCCGTTTCGCGGAAAGCCTGAACGATCGCGTCGTGGAACCCGACCGTGTCGGCGAACGACAGCGTCCGCTCATCGTCGTTGGCGAAGATCGCTTCCCACGGCGGGAACAGGAGCACCTCGTCGCGGTAGCGGTACGTCGCTGCGGCCTCCACGCTCGGGCCGGGATCGCAGCCGAGGATCCGCGCATACGCGATGCAGTCCGGAACCCCACGATCGAAGACCGTGATCTCGTCCGACGCGGCAGCGGACTCGTGGTTCTCGATCGACCGTCGCAGCAGCAGGTCGACGAACCGCGTGGGGTCGCGGTCGGGGGTGCCGGTATCTCCGTTCGCGCGCTCCTCGGCGAGGATCGGCCGAGCTGGTTCCACGACCCGCCGCACGCCGGCGCCGAGCGCCTCGATCGTCGCGCTCTTCCCGGTGCCGGGTGCGCCGGTGACGACGATCAGCGACCCGCCCGTCACCGGCCGCCTCTCAGGACGAGGCGCGCGACCGCGCGTCGAGCCACTCGAGCTGTTCGCTGAACGGGCGGTAGTTCGAGGCCGGGTCGAACCCACCGCGGGTGATGCCGGGGATCAAGCAAGCACGCAGGCCGGTCTCGGCGGGAGCTCGGACCTGGGCGGCAGCTCGGAACCACTCCAGGTCGCCCGGCTGCACGACCACCGCACCGCTCGTGCCCTGCCGCCGGTACGACGAGTCGTCGGTGACGACCGGGGTCGAACGGAACGCGTGCTCGAGTCGCTCGCGGAGTGCCGCGTCCTCGGACTCGACCGTGACGGTGCCGTCCCAGGAGGCTGTCGCGACGACGGTGTCGTCCTCCGGATCGGGGTTGCGGAGCTCGACGCGCATCAATCGGCCTGCGCCACGACCCGGCGGAACATCTGGGCGAGCGCGACCATCATGTGGAACGAGAGCTCGGGGTCGTCCTTCATCGCGGTTCGGAAGTTGTCGCGCGACAGGATGACGAGCGTCATCGGGGTCTCGCTCGTGACGGTCGCGGTGCGCGGGCCGCCGTCGATGACCGCGATCTCGCCGAAATGGTCGCCCGGCAGCATCCGCCCGAGGAACTTCCTGCCCTGCGTGAGCTTCGCCTGCCCGGTCAGCACCACGTAGAACGCGTCGCCCGGGTCGCCTTCGCGCACGATGGCGTACCCGGCCATGAAGTCCGCGACGTCGCAGTAGCCGGCGAGCCACTTCAGGTGCTTGCGGGAGAGCCCGCGGAACAGCGGGACCAACGCGAGGAGATCTTCGAGCTTCGCCTTCGCCATGGAACGGCTCCTTCCCGGGTGCTGGACGGAAGCCTAGCGGGTCGGATGGACCGCGGGCGACGCCCTCGGTGCGAGAGGAGTGTCGGCACCGGCCGCTATGGTCCACGATCTGGGGTGGTGCCGATGGTCCAGCGCGCGATGCGCGTCGTCGAACCGCTCCCCCTCACGGTCGTGCGCACGGGCAGGGTGCTCGTGTCGCAGGGCCAACCGTGCCCCGGCGTCTGGCGCATCGAGTCCGGTGTGCTTCGCGCCGAGGTCTCGACGCGCGAGGGCCGCGAGCTGATCCTCGACGTCTTGGGTGCGGGCGAGGTGGCGGGGCATCCGGGTCGCGGGCCCTCGCCGTGGACGCTCCGGGCGCTCCGGGCGACGAGGCTCCGCGCCGGCGGTGACCTGAGCGCCGGTCTCGCGGCCCGCGAACGACGCCTGGCCGACCTCACGGCGTCGCTCCTGACCCACGACGTGCAGACCCGTGTGGAGGACCGGCTGCTCGACCTGGCCCGGCGGTTCGGGCGGGCGGGGCCCGGCGGCGTGCAGATCCCGTTCGTGGTCTCGCAGGAGGACCTCGCGGCGATGACCGCGAGCACACGCGAGTCGGTCAACCGCGCGATCGGCCGGCTGGTCGACCAAGGCCGTCTGCAGGTGCTCCGTCGAGGGCGCTACCTGGTGCGGAGCCAGCTGCGGCTCGTGCCAGGCGGATGACGAGCTCAGGCCTGGGCCGCATCCTTCCCCTGCAGCATCGCGACCAGGCACCGCTGGCAGTACGTGCCGGCCCCCTTCATCGGCCGGCCGCAACGCGCGCAGGCCTTCGGCACGGCGATCGCCCAGGTTCGGGCGACCCCGTGCCCCTTGCGCTCCACGCGGTCCTCGGCCTCGAGCTTCAGCAGGTGCGCGGTCACCGAGCGTTCGGCGAGCGGCCGCACGTCCTCGGGGTAGTCGGCGTAGATCGTGGCGACGAGCGCCGGGATGGTCGCGTCACCGTCCTCGAGCGCCGCGAGGATCTGCGTCTCGCGCATCGCGCGGTGGTCCAGGTACGCCCGCAGCACCGCGCGCGCGTCGGTCCGCACCGGACCGTGGCCGGGGTAGATCGTGCGCGGACCGAGCTCGAGCATCCGCTGGAGCGAGGCGAGGTAGGCGGCCAGATCCCCGTCGGGCGGGTCGATGAAGCTCGTGCCCAGCCCGAGCACCGCATCGCCGGTGAACAACGAACGCGTCGTGGTCTCGAAGAAGGCGATGTGGTCCGACGAATGCCCGGGCGTCGCGACGGTCTCGATCCGCGCGCCGTCGCCGGCGGTGAAGGTCCGGCCGTCGGGCAACGGCTCCGCGCCGTCGAGCCGCACCGCATGGAGGGGTGCGCCGACGAGGTGCGCGAACGCGCCCGCGCCCTCGGCGTGGTCCTCGTGGTCGTGGGTAAGGAGCACGGCCGCAACCCGCCCCGCGAACCTCGCGACCTCCTGCAGATGCGCGTCGTCGGCCGGACCGGGATCGATGACGATCGACGGCTCGGCGCCGACGATCCACGTGTTCGTGCCCTCGAGCGTGTACACGCCGGGATTGGGCGCCAGCACGCGGACGATCCGGATCACGCTTCCTGCTCCATAACCGAGAGCGGCAGATCGGCTTCCTCCTGCGGCGTCGGATCGCGGGTCTCGAACCGGAGCGCGAGCAGGTCGGCGACGCTCGCGCACATCGCGATGTAGGTCATCGTGTACCAGGTGGGCCAATAGAGCTTGCGCTCGCCGCGCCCCCATCCATCCATCAGCACGCGCGGTGAGACCCACCACGCGGCGGCGGTCTCGCCACCGTCGGGCACGGGCTCCGGGCCCGCGTCGGCTGCCACGGCGAAGTACCGCGCATCGAAACGGACCGGCACGTCGGGTGGCGCGACCCAGTGACAGACCTGCGGCAGGTCGGCGACAGAGCGCACGCTGAGCGCGATCCCCGTCTCCTCCTCGAGCTCACGAACGGCTGCAGCCCGTGACGCTTCATGGGGGTCGCCGAACCACCGCACCGCGGCCACGTCGTCGTCGTCGTCGACCGCCCCGCCCGGGAAGGCCACGTACCCGGGAAGGAACCGCGAGCCGGCGGCCCGCTCCACCACGAGGATCTCGAGCCCACCACCTGCGGCCTCGCGCCCGGCGATCAGCGTCGCGGCGTGCCGGATGGGTGGCTCGTCCCGATCGGCCATAGCCGACATCCTCGCAGACGACATACTTCGGGGCGTGTCCGACACCCCGAAGGAGCTGATCCGCGCCGAGATCTCGGCGCACGGCCCGATCACGTTCGCGCGGTTCATGGAGCTCGCCCTGTACGGCGAGACCGGCTACTACGCGCACCCGCCGGTCGGTGCCGCCGGCGACTTCGTTACGAGCCCGCACGTCCACGAGGTCTTCGCCGAGCTGCTGGCGCGGGGGATCTCAGAGCTGCGCGAGCTCCTCGGCCGCCCCGAGCCGTTCCGCGTGACCGAGGTGGGGGCCGGCGACGGCACGCTCGCCCGGCAGCTTCTCCCGCAGCTCGAGGCCGAGGGTACCGTCGCCTACACCGCGGTCGAGATCAGCGTCGGCGCGCGCAAGGCCCTGGGCACCGTGGATGACGTCGACGTCGCCGCGCGCGCGCCGGGGACGACCGCGCACGTCACGGTCGCGAACGAGCTGCTCGACAACCTGCCGTTCCGCCTGGTGCGCGACGACCGCGAGGTCCGGATCGCCCTCGACGCCGGCGGCGACTTGATCGAGACGCTCGCCGATCCCGACGAGGAGCTCGCGCCCCACCTCGACCGGCCCGACGGCATCGTGTCGACCGCCGCCCTCGCGTTCGTGGAGGGGCTCGCGCGCGGCCTGGTCATCGCCGGCCTCGCCGGCGCCGGGGGGTACGCGCTCCTCATCGACTACGGCGGCGCCGGCGAGGCCGGCGGGCCCGCGCACGGCTACGCCGGACACGCCGTGGTCGAGGACGTCCTCGCCGACCCCGGCGCCACCGACATCACCGCGGGCGTGGACATGGACCTCATGGCGGACCACGCCCTTACCTGTGGCGCGACCGCGTTCCCGGTCGTCACCCAGCGTGCCGCCCTCGCCGCGCTCGGCTTCGAGGATTGGTTCCGCGAGCAGCTCGCGACCCAGCACGGACAGCTCGGCGCCGGCGATGGCATGGCCGCCGTCCGGACGTGGTCGGCGAAGAGCCGGGCCACACTGCTGGCCGATCCCGCGGGGCTCGGCCGCTTCCGATGGCTCCTCCTGGCCTCGCCCGGCCTCCCCGAGCCCGGGTGGCTGCGTTCGGCATCGGACCTTCGTCTTGGTTGACCAGCCGTTCAACGTGCCCGTACCGTTCTCGACAGACCTTCCACGACCCAAGGAGCTTCTCCCGTGACCCGTGCCCGCACCGCCCTCGCTTCGTTCGTCGCGCTCGCCGTGCTCGCCGGTGCGGTGGCGCTCGCGACCCGCCCCGACCCTGTGCCTGGCCCGCACCGCACGGCCGGGCGTGCCGGCGGCGAGGAGCTCGAGCAGTCCGTCACAACCGAGCAGCGCGAAGCGGCCCTCGAGGCAGCCGAGCAGGACGACCGGTTCGGCACCGCTGAGCGCCTCGTGGGCCGCGCTGCCCCCGGCTGGGCCGGCGAGCGTGTCATGGCCGCCACCAAGAACGATTGGGAGCCGGCGGTCGCCGCCGACCCGCACCGGCCGTTCGTGTACATCGTCGCCACCCGCTACGGCGACGGCAAGCCGTGCCCCGGGAGCTGCCCGTCGCCCTACATGGCGCTCGAGATCTCGAACGACGGCGGGCACTCCTTCGGTTCGCCGAAGCCGCTCTGCGCCTGTAAGGGGTCGGGCCAGTACGACCCGATCATCGAGGTCGTCGAGAGCACGGGCTCGGTCTACGCCGTGTACATGAACGGCTTCAACGTGATGTTCATCAGGTCGGCCGACCACGGGGAGACCTGGTCCGAACCCGTGCCCACCTACGGGAACGTGACCTGGACCGACAAGCCGGTCATGACGACGAGTGCCGACGGCAAGCACGTCTACGTCGCGTGGAACGGCCCGACGAACGGCGACCCGTGGATCGCGCAGTCCCACGACTTCGGGCAGACCTGGACCCAGAAGCGCATCCGCCACCTCGATCGCTACTTCTACGCCTACGACGCGACCGTCGCGCCCAACGGCACGGTCGTGATCTCGCAAGCGAGCATGGTGTACTCGGGCGGGACGCACATCACGGGCCAGGTCCGCCAGCACGCGTTCGTCAGCCGCGACAAGGGCCGAACCTGGACGGTCGTCACCGTCGCGACCGTGCAGCCCGGGCAGCCGTGCGCCGACTGCCGCACCGACTACTACGTCGGGCACTCGAGCGTGGATGCCGCCGCTAACGGCCGGCTGGTGCTCACCTACGACGGGGCCGTCGCACCGTTCGGCCCCCAGCGGGTGTACGTGACCTCCTCGACCAACCGCGGCACCACGTGGACGGCGCCGATCGAGCTCTCGGACCCGGCCGAGCACGCGAGCTCGCCGATGCTCGTGGCCCGCGGCAGCGGCGACGTCCGGCTGGTGTACATGCAGACCGCCGACGGCGCGGTCGCGGATCGCTGGAACGCCTGGTACGTGCGCTCCACGAACGGCGGCGCGACGTGGTCGACGCCCGTCGACATCTCGGACAAGAGCTCGGGCGCGGCATACAAGCACGCCGACGGCTTCGAGGAGATCTACGGCGACTACGGCGAGATCGCGATCACCAGCCGTGGCGAGACGTTCGCGATCTGGGGCGAGGCGTTCCGCTACCTCGGGCCAGGCGGCGCCTGGTACAACGTCGGCCGCTGACGCTTTCGAGCGACCGCGTCACACCGACCAGCCGAGCCGGCCCGGACCGCCCCACCGCGCGACCACTCGGTACTCGAGCCAGACCGCCGACGCCGTGACCGCGAACATGACGAGCGTCGCTGCGGCCGCGTAGCCGTAGCGCAGGTACTCGAAGCCCTCGCGGTAGACGAACAGCGGCAGGTAGGTCGTCGCGCCGGGCGGCGGACCTCCGTCGGTGACGAGCAGCGCAGGCAGGAACGAGGCCTGCAGGCTGAGCGCCGTGTCGCGCACCGCGAGCAGCAACAGCATCGGCGTCATCAACGGCACCGTCACCCGCACGAAGGTGCTGACGCGCCCGGCACCCTGCTCGGCCGCCATCTCGTCGAGCTCGCGAGGGATCTGCCGGCGCGCTGCGATCGCGATGAGCACCCCCTCGCCGACCACGAACAGGCTCATCAGCACGACCCCCCACCGCGCCGGTGTCGCCTCGGTCAACCACGATGGCGTCGGCAGCCCGAGCCCGCCGAGCACCGTGTTGAGCGGTCCGTAGAGCGGGTTGAACAGCCACAGGAACACCAGCGCGAGCGCCACGTCGGGCACGATCGCCGGCAGCACGACCGCGGTCCGGGCCGCGCGCGAACCGGGCGTCGGGCGCGCGAGCAGGAGCGCCACCCCCAACGCCAGCCCCAGCCGGAGCGGCACCGCGAGCACCACGAACATCAGCGAGCTCCGGAGCGCGAGCCGGAACATCGGGTCACCGAACAGCTCGCGGAAGTTCACGAGCCCGACGAACGACGGCGGCCCGACGAGGTTCGCGTCGGTGAACGCCATCACACCCGTCCAGACCGCCGGCCCGACGACGAGGACCGCCAGACCGACGAGGAACGGCGAGGCCATCAGCCACAGTCCCCGTCGCTCGCGGCCCATCGTGTCAGCCCCCACCGGCGAACAACGGCGCCGTGGCCTGCTGCATCGCCGCAATCAGCTCCGGGGTCTCGGGCGCGGTCGTGGGCTCGTAGAACGCCTCCTCGAGCAGCGCGTTGATCGCGTCCTCGACCTCGGGCCAGCGCGCCATGGTGGGCACCGACCGCACCGAGTCGAGCTGGTCGAGGAAGACCTGCGAGCTCGACGGCTCGGCGCCGGGGGTGAGGAACGCTTCTGATGCAGCGACGTCCATGTGCGACGGTACGGTCCGGCCGGTGCCGGCAGCGACGGCCTGCCCCTCGGGCCCGAGCGCGTACTCCAGGAACCGCCAGGCCTCGTCGGGATGCGCCGCGTCCGCGGTCATGCAGTAGGCATCGGAGTGCAGGATGCTCACCGCCTCGTCCCCGAAGCGGGGCAGCGCCGCGACGTCCCAGTCGAAGTCCTCGATCGTGCGGAAGGTCGGTACGACCTTGCGTGACTCCATCAGCATCGCGAGCCCGCCGCGCAGGAACCGGGACTCGAGGTCCTCGGACTCGGCCTCCTCGTCGGTCGGCACGACGCCGTGGGTCTGCCGCAGGTCGAGGAATGCCTGCAACGGCACGGCAGCCTTCACCGTGCCCATCGCCAGGCGCGTGGGCGTGGCGTCGTCGTCGACGATCTCGCCACCGTTCGACCAGATGAACGGCGCGACGCGGATGATCTCGGGATCGGTGCCCAGGCCGTAGACGTCGACGGTGCCGTCGCCGTCGGCGTCCACCGTCAGCCCGCGCGCGGCGGCGACCATCTCGTCCCAGGTCCAGTCGTCGGGCGGCGTGTCGAGCCCCGCAGCCTCGAACAGATCGGCGTTGTAGTAGAGAACGAGCGACGCGGCGTTCTGCGGCAGACACGTCTGGGCGCCGTCGTCCTGGAACACCTCCATCGCCGCCGGGAAGAACGCGTCGGCGTCGAGGACCTCCGACGCGGCGAGGCGCTCCTGCATCGACGCCAGCGCGTCCGCCTCGTGGAACTGCCCGTAATAGCGGTAGTTCAGCAGGAACAGGTCTGGCGGGTTGCCGCCGGCGATCGAGGTCGAGAGCCGGTTGATGAGCTTGTCGCGGTCCTCGATCTCGAGCAGCCGCACGGGGCCCCCGCCCGCGGCCTCATAGCCCTCGGCCACCGCGCGGTACGCGGCGAGCTCCTCGGGATCGCCCGCGACCATCACGCGGATCTCGCCCGGCTCACCGGACCCCGTGTCGGACCCGGTGCACGCAGCGGCCGCCAGCACGAGGGCCGCGACCCCCACGACGAGGCGCCTCACGCCCGCTCCTCTCCATCGAGCGCCACGCGACCCATGAGGACCAGTACGACGATCACGACCGGGACGATCGCGACGACCGCGCCGGCGAGCATGATCGGCTGCCGTGGTCCGTCGAGCGCCGCCAGCGTCCCGAGCGCGAGCGGCAAGGTCGCCCGCCGCTGATCGTTCAGGTAGATGAGTGGTCCCAGGTAGTCGTTCCACGTCAGCACGAACGCGATCGCCGCGACCGCGGCGGTCACGCCGCGCGTGAGCGGCAGGGCCACCCGCCGCCAGGCCGCGAACGGGGAGAGCCCGAACTCTCGGGCGATGTCGAACAGCTCGGGCGGTAGCCGCCGATAGCTCCACGCGAAGACCAGGACGAACAGCGGCGACACCCCGATCAGCGCGGTCGCCATCAACGGTACGAGCGTGTCGGTCAACCCGAGCGTGCGGAAGACCGCGAGCCGCCCGACGAACAGCGACGTGACCGGGATCAGCAGGACGACGATCGCCGAGGCGGCGAGGAACATCCCTTGGCGCGAAGGGAGTCGCGCCATCGCGAACCCCGCCCACGAGGCGACGAGCAAACCGAGCGGTACGGCGACCGCCACGACCAGCACGGAGTTCACCGCCGGCGCGCCGAGCTGCAGCACGTCGAACAGATCGGCGTAGCTGCCGAGCGACCACGGACCGGTCAGCAGGTCCGCGGCGCGCGCCGGTGGCAGGCCGACGGGCCGGAGCGAGCCGAGCACCAGCAGCACGAGCGGCGCCACGAAGACCGCGGCGACCACGACGAGCGCCGCGGTCCGCACGACGCCGCCACGTTCCCGGCCGACCACGGCGCCGATCCTAGCCGTTCACATCCGCGCACCCGCAAGAGGTACGATCCACCGGGTGGAGCCGCCGGGCTCCGTGAGGGGGCAGTCACATGCTTCGAAGCGCGCGGATGACGGTGGCCGTCGTCGTCGCCCTGATCGTCCTCGCGGGGGCGATGCTGGTCGCGACGACCCAGGAGGCCCCCCCGGCCGTAGGACGCGCTCGTGCCGAGCGGCTCGAGCAGGCGCTCCTGACCGAACGCCGGCTGGACGCCGCGGCCGCGGCGGAGGCCGACGGCACCCTCGGACAGACCGAGCCGATCGTCCTCGCGGCTGCGGCGGGTTGGTCGGGCGAGACCCTGATCCACCCGAGCGCCGACGACTGGGAGCCCGCGATCGCGGCCGACCCGAGCTCGTCCTACGTCTACATGCTGGTGACCCGCTACACCGGGCCGACGGCGTGCGGCAGCCAGTGCCCGCTGCCGTACATGATGCTCAAGGTCTCGGGTGACGGCGGCGTGACGTGGGGCCCCGACCGGTTCATCTGCGAGTGCCGCAGGGTGCAGAGCCAGGCCGACCCGATCATCGAGGTCGTGCCCGGCACCGGCCACGTCTACGCGGCGTGGATGGACGGCTACGACGTGAAGTTCTCGAAGTCGACCGACCACGGCGCCACGTGGTCCGCGCCGGTGAAGACGTACGGGAAGGTCAGCTGGAACGACAAGCCGATCCTCGCCGCGAGCGACGACGGTCAGCACGTGTACGTGGCCTGGAACGGGCCGTCCTCCGGCGACGCCTGGATCGCGCAGTCCCATAACGCGGGCGCCACGTGGACGCAGACCAAGGTCGTGGACTCCACGCGCTACTACTTCGCGTTCGACGGCGACGTCTTGCCCAACGGTGCGGTCGTGTTCTCGCAGGCGAGCATCTCCTACACCGGCCCGGGCGCCTCGCCTGAAGGGCTCGTCCAGTACCACGCGATCCGCTCGACCAACCAGGGTGCATCGTGGTCGAACGTCCTCGTCGACTCGCTTGAGATCGGGACGCCCTGCGAGGCCGACGGGTGCTACGCGGACTACTACCTCGGCCACGCGGTCGTCTCGGCCGATGCGAGCGGGAACCTCGTGTACCTGCACGACGGCGCGCTCGCGGCCGGAGGCCCGCAGTCCGTGTGGGCGCGGACGTCTACCGACGGCGGCGCCACGTGGAGCGCGCGTACGGCGCTCTCGACGAGCGGCGTCAACAGCACGTTCCCCGCGGTCGAGTCGCGCGGCAGCGGTGACGTGCGCGCGTACTACATGCAGGCCGACGGTGGCCCCGACGCCTGGAACGTCTGGTACCGCACGTCCACCAACGGCGGCGCGACCTGGTCGGCGCCGGTGAAGATCAGCGATGCGACGAGCGGGACCAACTACAAGACGGCGGCAGGGTTCAAGGAGCCCTACGGCGACTACGGCGAGCTCTCGATCACGAGCGGCGGGAAGACGATCGCGATCTGGGGCGAGGGCGACTCGTACACCGGCCCCGGAGGGACCTGGTACAACCGCCAGACGTAAGGCGTCAGTACGCGATCGCCCAGGTGGCACGTTCCACCCCGGGCGAGCCGCACACGGTGCACGCGGCATCCGGTTCCTCCCGCTCCAGCGGGAGGAACCGGATGGTCGCCTTCGTCTCGGTCTTGACCTTGGCCTCGCAGGCGTCGTCGCCGCACCACGCGCCGGCCGCGAACCCGCCGGCCTCGGCGGCCTGCCGGAGCTCGTCGTAGCTCGCGACCTCATGGGTGTTCGCTTCGCGGAAGGCCAGCGCGTCGTCGAAGAGCGCCTGCTGGATCTCGTCCATCAGCCCCACCAGCACCTCGCCGGCCGCGTCGACGCCGACCTGCGACTTCTCGCCGGTGTCGCGGCGCGCGATCGTCACCTGGTCGGCGTCGAGGTCGCGCGGCCCGACCTCGACCCGCACGGGCACACCACGCAGCTCGTGGTCGGCGAACTTGAACCCGGGGCGCAGATCGTCGCGCGCGTCGAGCTTGACCCGCAGCCCGCGCTCGCGCCACGCGATCGCCATGGCTTCGGCCGCGCCGAGCACGCGGGCCCGTTCCTCGTCGCTTCGGAAGATCGGCACGATGACGACCTGGTCGAACGCCATCGCGGGAGGGATCCGCAGCCCCTTGTCGTCGCCGTGGGCCATGATCAACGCGCCGACCAACCGCGTCGAGGCGCCCCACGACGTCGCGTGCGCGAAGTGCTCCTCGCCGTCGCGCCCCAGGAACGTCACCCCGTAAGCCTTCGCGAAGTTCTGACCCAGGTAGTGCGACGTGCCGGACTGCAGCGCCTTGCCGTCGCGCATCAACGCTTCGATGGTGAGCGTCTCGACCGCGCCGGGGAACCGCTCGTCCGGGGTCTTGCGGCCCATGTGGACGGGCATCGCCATGACGTCCTCGCACACCTGCCGGTAGACCTCGAGCATCCGCTTGGTCTCTTCCCAGGCCTCGTCGCGGGTCTCGTGGGCGGTGTGGCCCTCCTGCCAGAGGAACTCGGTCGTCCGCAGGAACAGGCGCGGACGCATCTCCCACCGCACCACGTTCGCCCACTGGTTGTAGAGCAGCGGCAGGTCGCGGTAGCTCTGCACCCAGCGCGAGTACGTGTCCCAGATGATCGTCTCGGACGTCGGCCGGACGATCAGCGGCTCGGCGAGCTCTTCACCGCCCGCGTGGGTGACGACGGCGACCTCGGGCGCGAACCCCTCGACGTGGTCCTTCTCGCGCTCGAGCAGACGCGCGGGGATGAACATCGGGAAGTAGAGGTTGCGGTGGCCGGTCTGCTTGAACCGCACGTCCAACGCGTCGCGGATGGCCTCCCACAGCGCGTAGCCGTCGGGCTTGATGACCATCGTGCCGCGTACGAGGGAGCTCTCCGCCAGGTCGGCCTGGCGGACGACCTCTTGGTACCAGCCTGGGAAATCGTCGCGTTGGGTGGGCAGCCCCATGGTCTGAAGAACCTACCTTCCGGGTCCGGAGGACGACAGGACGGCTACTTGTCGACGTCGCCGACGACGAAGAAGATCGAGCCGAGGATCGAGATGAGGTCGGGTACGAGCGTGCCGGGCAGCAAGGCGGGGAGCACGCTCACGTTCGAGAACGACGCGGTCCGCATCTTCAGGCGGTAGGGCTCCTTCTTGCCGTTGCCGACCAGGTAGTACCCCATCAGGCCGAGCGGGTTCTCGGTGCGGACGTAGACCTCGCCTTCCGGGATCTTGAGCGACTTCGGCAGGCCGCTCGCTCGGTAGGGCCCGGGCGGTAAACGGTCCAGGCACTGCTCGATGATGTTGCAGCTCTGCTTCACCCGCTCAACCAGCACCCAGAGGCGGTCGTAGCTATCGCCGCGGGTGCCGACTGGGACCTCGAACTCGACCTCGCCGTACTTCTCGTAGGGGTCGTCCTTGCGAGGGTCCATGGCGACGCCCGTCGCCTGCAGCGTCGAGCCGGAGCAGCCGTACGCGATCGCCGTGGCCGCTGGCAGCACGCCGACGTCGCGGCAGCGTGCGAAGATGATCTCGTTCCCCATGATCAGAGACTCGAACTCCTTGATCGTGGCGCGGACCGCGGTGAGCACCTCTCCCGCGCGCGCCAGGAACCCGCGCGGCAGATCGTCCTTCAGCCCGCCGACCCGGCAGAACGAGTGGTGCATGCGCGCACCGGTGGCCGACTCGACCAGGTCTTGGACCATCTCGCGCTCGCGGAACGTGTAGAAGATCGGCGTCATCGCGCCCAGCTCGAGCGGGTAGGAGCCCATGAACACGAGGTGGTTCATGATCCGATTCCACTCGGCGAACATGGTGCGGATCCACTGGGCGCGGTCGGGGACCTCGATGCCGGCGAGCCGCTCGACTGCGATCGTCCAGCCCAGCTCGTTGTTGAACGCGGAGAGCCAGTCGTGGCGGTTCATCAGCACGAGCGTCTGCGTGGCGTCGCGATACTCGGCGAGCTTCTCGGCGCCGCGGTGCATGTAACCGATGACGGGCTCGGCGCGGGTGATGACCTCGCCGTCGAGCTCGACGACGATGCGAAGCACGCCGTGGGTCGCGGGGTGCTGGGGGCCGATGTTGAGGATCATCTCCTCGGTCTGGAAGTCGCCCGCGGGGATGATGTCGACGCCGCCGCCGCGCACGAGGCTGGTGATCTCGTGGCTCTGGAACGCGGGGCGGACGTGTGTGTCGGCCATCGTGGGCATCGTATCGGATGACGAGGCGGCGCCGCCCCCCGGCGGGCATCGGGCCGGGGGTCGGCAGGGTCCCTGTCAACAGGTTGACAGGGGCGGGACGCTCTCACGCGGATCCTTGTCAACCTGTTCACGACAACGAAGGCCGTCGCAGTCGTGAACAGGTTGACGATCGACGGCGCGGGAGAGCCCCGCGGTAGGCAACCTGTTGACACGCGAGCCCAGGGCGCCTCCGGCGCCCACCCGACGGCGGTAGGCTCCAACGCATGGCCGCCGACGCGCGCAGGAAGGTCCCCTCGCTCGACGCGATCCTGCGCTCCGGCCCGGGCCAGCGGGCTGCGAAGGCCGTCGGCCGGCCGCTGTTGAAGCGCACCCTCACCACCGTGCTCGAGGCCGCCCGGCAGGAAGCCGCGCAGGGTGTGGAGCCGCCGCTCGACGACCTGCTGCTCGCGGCCGCGGTCTCGACCGCCTCGCGTGCCGCGACTGGCCTCACCCCCTTGATCAACGCGACCGGGGTGGTCCTGCACACGAACCTGGGCCGCGCCCCGCTTCCCGACCCCGCCGCCCGCGCCGTGGCCAGGGCCGCGAAGGGCTATACCGACCTCGAGGTCGATCGCACGACCGGACTCCGAGGCAAGCGTTCGGTCCGCGCCGAGCTGATGCTCGCCGCGCTCACCGGCGCCGACGACACGCTCGTCGTGAACAACTGCGCGGCGGCGTTGGTCCTCGCGCTCGCGGCCCTCGCGAAGGGGAAGCCCGTTCTCGTCAGCCGGGGCGAGCTGATCGAGATCGGCGGGGAGTTCCGGATCCCCGACATCATGGCCGCGAGCGGCGCCCGCCTCGTCGAGGTCGGCACGACCAACCGCACCCGCACCACCGACTTCCGCTCGGCGCTCGAGGACCGCACCGCCGCGATCTTGAAGGTCCACACCTCCAACTACCGCGTGGTCGGCTTCACGGCTGAGGCGCCCGCAGGCGAGCTGTCAGCGCTCGCGACCAAGCGCGGCATCCCGTTCCTCTACGACGTGGGCTCGGGGCTGCTCGACCGCGAGCGGGGGTTCCCCGGCGACGAGCCGACCGTGCACGGCGCGCTCGAGAGCGGCGCCGACCTCGTCACGTTCAGCGGGGACAAGCTGCTCGGCGGCCCCCAGGCCGGGTGCATCGTCGGCCGCGCCGACCTCGTCGCGAAGCTCCGCGCGCACCCGCTGGCGCGCGCCGTCCGCGTCGACAAGCTTCAGCTGGCCGCGCTCGAGGCGACGCTCGCGCTCTACGCGACCGGTCACCACGACGTCGTGCCGGTGCATCGCATGATCCACACCTCGGCGGACACGCTCGCCAAGCGCGCCCATCGGCTGGCCGAGGCGATCGGCGGGGACCTCGAGGGCGCCCACCTCGTGCACTGTGAGTCGGTGATCGGCGGAGGATCGATGCCGGGTCTGTCGCTCGCGTCGTGGGGCGTGCGGGTGCGGTGCCCCGACCCCTCCGCGTTCGCCGGGCGTCTGCGGACCGGGTCGCCGAGCGTGTTCTGCCGGGTCGCCGAGGACCACGTGCTGCTCGACGTCCGCACCGTGACCGACGACCAGGTGCCGCACCTCGCCCGCGCGGTGCTCTACGCCCTGGAGGGCGACGACCTCGACGACGAGGGGTGAGCGGCGCGTGAGCGCAGAGCTTCGCGTCATCGCCACCGCCGGTCACGTCGACCACGGCAAGTCCTCGCTGATCGTCCGGCTGACCGGCATCGACCCCGACCGCTGGGCCGAGGAGAAGCGCCGTGGTCTCACGATCGACCTCGGCTACGCGTGGACCCAGCTCCCCGGCGGCCGCGAGGTCGGGTTCGTGGACGTGCCCGGGCACGAGCGGTTCATCCGGAACATGCTCGCGGGGGTCGGGCCGGTACGGCTCGTGTTGTTCGTGGTCGCCGCCGACGAAGGGTGGAAGCCCCAGTCCGAGGAGCACCTGCAGATCCTGGACGTGCTCGGCGTGTCGGGCGCGGTCATCGCGCTCACGAAACGAGACCTCGTGGACGACGAGACGCTCGAGATCGCGCACGAGGAGGTGCGCGATCGCGTGGCCGGGACCGCGCTCGATAGGGCGCCCGTGGTCGCGGTCAGCGCGACCACGGGCGCCGGGATCGACGACCTCAGGGAGGCCCTCGCCGCCATGCTCGCGGCCGCGCGCGCGCCCGAGGACGGGCGCGCGCGCCTGTTCGTCGACCGGGTCTTCTCGATCACGGGAGCCGGTACCGTCGTGACGGGCACGCTCGAGGGCGCCTGTCTCGAGACCGACGACGAGATCGAGCTCTACCCGACCGGCCAGATCGTCCGGGTCCGGTCGCTCCAGACCCACAAGAAGAAGGAAGACCAGGCGTGCCCGGTGTCGCGGGTGGCGCTGAACGTCGTCGGGGCTGAGCGCTCGGCGCTCGATCGCGGCGACGTGGTCGGCGTCCCTGGGGCCTGGCGCCCGGTGACCTCGTTCGACGCGGCGGTCGCGCCGGTCCGGGGTCTCGACGAGATCCCGGGGCGCGGCGCCTTCAAGGTCTACGCCGGCGCGGCGGAGGCCGACGCGAAGCTCCGGCTCGCCGGGGGGTTCGCCCGGATCCGGCTGAGCCGGCCGCTCGTCCTCGAGCCCGGGGACCGGTTCGTCCTGCGCGAGGCGGGCCGACGGGCCACCGTCGGCGGCGGGACCGTCCTCGACGTCGCGCCGCCGCGCGGCTTCGCGACAGCGCGCCATCTCAGCTTCCTCGCGCGGCGGCGCGACGTCGCCACCCGCGACGGGTGGGCCGAGCTCCTGATCGAGGAGCGCGGCGCCGTGCCGATCGGTGAGATCGCCCTCCTCACGGGGTCGGCGGCGCGGGCGGACGAGGCGGGCGGCTGGGCGGTCGCGTCAGCCGTCCGCGCCGCCGCGACCGACGCGCTCCACACCTTCTTGACCGCCTATCACCGGGACCACCCCCTCGAGGAGGGGGCAAGCCTCGGCGCCGCTCGCGACGTCGTCGCCGCGGCGCTCCGTGGGGCCGCCGCTCCTACGGGCCCCGCCGACGCCCTGCTGGACGCTACCCCCGGCGTCGTCCGGACCGCGACAACCGTCCGGCTCGACAGCCACGCGGTCGCGCTCGACGCGCACGGGCCCGAGGTCGATCGGCTGCTCGCCGCCATCGGCGGCGGGCACGAGGCCACGCCGCCCACGGTGAAGGAGCTCGTCGCGAGCGGCATCCCCGTCGACGTGATCGACGCCGCGGCACGCGCCGGAAGGGTCATCAAGATCGCGCCCGACCTGGTGCTGCATCCCGCGGTGGTCGACCGCGCCCGTGCCCTCGTGCGCCAACACGCCGACGACGGACTGACCGTGAGCGTCCTTCGCGAGGAGCTCGGGACCAGCAGGAAGTACGCGGTACCACTCGTGGAATGGATGGATGCCCAGCAGATCACGCGCCGCCGGGGCGACCTGCGCTTCCCGCGGGGGCCGTGAGCCGGGCGGCCCCTAGACGCGCACGGAAGCCGTCAGGACCACCTCGACGCAGGAGCCGAGCGGCAGCGACGCCACGCCGACCGCGGCCCTGGCGTGGCGCCCCGCCTCACCGAGCACCCGCACGAGCAGCTCGCTCGCCCCGTTCGCGACCTGCGGGTGCTCGATGAACCCCTCGGCGGTCGCGACGTAGACCGTGACCTGAACCAGACGCTCCAGCCGGTCGAACGACCCGAGCCCCGCGCGCAGCGCCGACAGCCCCTGCAGCGCGGCCCGCTGGGCGGCGGCGGCGGCCTCGTCGACGGTCACGTCGCGTCCGACCAACCCCGGGCTGACGAGCGCGCCGGCATCCATCGGCACCTGACCGGCCACGTGGGCGAGACCTCCTTCGACCACGCACGGCACGTAGGCGGCGAGGGCCTGCGGCGGCGCGGGCAGCTCCAGCTCGAGCTCGGTCAGGCGAGCGAGGACCTCGGCATCGTTCATGGCCGCCAGCCTACGCGGCCGCCTGACGCCCCTACGACGCTTCGCGGGCTTCGGTCCGGCGCCGGCGCAGCTCTGCCCTGCGCTCGGCCTCGTTCATGCCGCCCCATACCCCGTGAGGGTCCCGGGTTGCCAGCGCCTGCTCCAGGCATCGCTCACGGACCTCGCAGCGTCGGCAGAGCGCCTTCGCGAGGGCCTCGCGCGCGAGCTTCTCACCCCACTTCTCGAAGTACGCGGGTGCGAAGAAGACCGACGCGTCGTGCCCCCGGCACGCCGCGAGATCCCACCAGGACCCGGTCAGCGTATCCATCTACCGGGGTATCCGAAACGAGGGCCCCGAAGGCTTGCACGGGGAGCAGATCCGCTACGCGATCGTCACAGGACCGTCGTCGACGGGCTCGGGGTCGGGTTCCGCCTCGACCCGGAGCACCAGGCCGTCAACCCCCCGGACGCGCACTTTGGACCCAAGGGCGATGGGCTCACCGACCGAGCGGCCGCGCCACATAGCCCCCTTGACGTGCACCGGGCCGTCGGGGGCGAGGCGCCCGCGCGCCTCGCCGACGAGGCCGACCAGCCCCTTCTGCGCCTCGAGGATCCGGTCGAACGACTGCATGGCCACGGTGAGCCCGAACCCGTAATACAGGAACGAGCCCACGAGCACGCCGCCGATCAGCCACGGCGAGATCCGGATCGGGTCGGCCACCTGGCCGTAGACGAGCAGCGAGCCGACGAGGAGCAGCACCATGCCGAGCGCCGTGAACAGGGCCAGCTTGCGGGTCACGACATCGACGACCAGGAGCGCGACCCCGCCCAGCAACAGCACCAGCCCGAGCGCGTTCGGCGGCGCCGCCCACAGCCCGTAGCCGGCGAGCGCCACCAGGAACACCCCGGCGAACCCGGCGAACCCGAACCCGGTCTGGGTCAGCTCGAACGCGAGACAGGCGATCGCGAACAGCAGCAGGAAATAGACCATCGACGGCGACGCCACCGCGTGCTGCACCCGCTCGATCGGGCCGGGCTCGGTGAACGTGATCGAGCCCTCGGTCGCGATCTTCGTCTGCAGGGTCACGGGGCCCGCCGCGGTCGGGACGACCGTGCCGTCCACCACGTTGAGCAGGTCGAGCACCGAGAGCGAGGCCACCTCGGCGAACCCGAAGTCCAAGGCCTGCTCGGCGTTCAGCGCCTCGTTCTCGTGGGCGCGTTCGACGGTCCGGCCCCGTGCCACGAGCCAGCCGTCGATGGTCGCGTTCAGGTCAGGGGGCACGTCTTCGGGGTCGAGCATGTCGACCGGCAGAAGCGGCCCGGTCTGGGAGCCCGGCGCGACGGCGGCGAGCGAGGAGGCGTAGAGCAGCAGCAGCCCCGCGCCGCTCGCCCTGGCCGGCACGGTGCCGACCCACACGAGGACCGGCACGTCGAGCGACACGAGCCGGTTCCCCAGGCTCACCGCGTCTTCACCGAGCGACCCCGGCGAATCGAGCTGCAGCACGATCGTCGCGCCCCGGGCGGCCGCCCCGTCGATGCGCTCGTTGACGAACCGCAGCAGGGGAGCGTCGAGGGTGCCCTCGACCTTGATGATCTCGATGGGAGGCGCAGCCGCAGGAGCCCCCTGCGCGCCCGCCACGGCGGGCGCGAGCAGGACCGTGAGCAACGCGAACAGTGAGGAGACACGGCGCATGGGCTCGCCATGCTACCGAGAGCGCCACGGTATCCTCAGGTTCTCCCATGGTGTATCGACCGGATCCTTCCCGCCGGGCGTCTCGTCGTCCCGTCACCGACCGCTGGGCCTTCAAGCCCGTGGCGCTCCTCCTGCTGCTCGCAACGGTCGCGGCGAGCTCGGCGGCCGCGGCCGTGCTCCTGTCGCCTCCGTTCGTCGGGCTCGGCATGGCCATCCAAGAGCTGGGCCGCCGTCTCGACGAGGCGGGCGCGGACTTCACCCGGATCCCCGCGTTCCCGCAGCGCTCCACCATCTACGCGAACGACGGACGCACGGTCCTCGCCCACGTCTACCTGGACAACCGCGAGATCGTGCCGCTGTCCGAGATCAGCCCGGCGTTCGCGAATGCCGCCCTCGCGATCGAAGACTCGACCTTCTATGAGCACGGCGCGATCAACCTCAGCTCGATGCTGCGTGCCCTGTCGGAGAACCTGCGCGCCGGCGAGGTCGTGCAGGGCGGTTCGACCATCACCCAGCAACTGGTGAAGAACACGCTCGGTCTGGACCCGATCGACCAGAGCATCGAGCGCAAGTTCCAGGAGGCGGCGCTCGCGCTCAAGGTCGAGCAGCGCTACGACAAGGACAAGATCTTGGCGATGTACCTGAACCAGGTCTTCCTGGGCAACAACGTGTACGGCGTCGCCACCGCATCGCAGTTCTACTTCAACAAGCCGCCGTCGGATCTGACGCTCGCCGAGGGCGCGATGCTCGCAGGCATGATCCGCGCCCCCGCGTATTACGACCCGCTGGAGCGTCCCCACAAGGCGTGGCTCCGCCGCAACGACGTGCTGAACCGGATGATCGCGCTCGGCCCGTCGTGGCTGAAGCCGCGACGCGGGGAGAAGGTCAAGTCGAGCCCCCTTGGTCTGGCCGAGAACGTGGGCGAGGTCACCCTGCCCAACCCCCCGTTCATCGTCAGCTACGTGAGGGACCAGATCAACGAGGATCCCAACGGCTGGTACACGGTGCTCGGGGACACGCCGAAGGAGCGCGAGCGGTCGCTGTCCGAGGGCGGCCTGCAGATCGTCACGACGCTCGACCCGCAGTGGCAGCGTGCCGCCCAGCGCGCGGCCGACCTGCCGTGGGCCAACGCCCCGTCCAACCCGAACCGCAAGCCGCCGGCAGACCTCGGCATCGTCTCGATCGAGAACGACACCGGCGCGATCCGCACGATGCTCTCGGGCAAGAGCTTCGACGAGGACGAGATCGACACCGTCACGACCCCCCATCAGCCGGGGTCGTCGTTCAAGCCGTACATCCTGGCGGCGGCGTTCGAGGCGGGGGTCGTGCCGACGGCCCGGTACTCGGGCGACCAGACCGCCATCACCGACCCTCGGTGCACGACGAACGGCCAGCCCTGGTACCCGCTGAACGCCGAAGGGTACAGCCGCGGCTACCTGGACCTCTACACGGCGACCGCGGACTCGGTGAACCTGGTCTTCGTGCGGCTGATCTTGGACGCCGGCCTGCAGGAGACCGTCGACATGGCGCACCGGATGGGGGTCCTCAGCCCGTTGCCGCCCGTGTGCGCCCTCGGCACCGGGTCGGTGGGCATCAGCCCGCTCGACCAGGCGTCGGGCTACCAGACGATCGCGAACGAAGGCGTGCACTGCGAGCCGTTCGCGGTGGCCGAGATCCGCAAGGGCGACCAGCTCCTCTACACGCACCGGCCGGACTGCGAGCGTGTGCTCAACCGCACGATCGCGAACGTGATCACCGACATGATGGTCGGCGTCGTCGACCACGGGACGGCGTCGGGGGTCTTCAGCTCCGGGTGGGGTCCGTGGCCCACGGCCGGCAAGACGGGCACGGCGAACGAGAACACCAACGTGTGGTTCGCGGGGTTCACCGAGCAGGTCACGACCGCGGTCTGGGTGGGATCGCAGGGGGTGCCGTTCCCGCTGTCGGAGTACTTCGGCGAGGACGTGTTCGGCAGCACCGTCGCAGCGCCGGTCTGGAAGGCCTACATGCTCGAGGTGATGGAGGGCATGGACCCCATCGAGTTCCCCGAGCCTGAGCTGGTGCCGGTTCCGGGCGTGATCGGCCTCAGCGAAGAGGCGGCGCGCGGCGCGCTCCGCGAAGCGAGACTCAAGGTGGTGGTGAAGAGCCTGGACTCCTACCTGCCTGCCGGGACGGTCACCGGGCAGCTGCCGACCGGGGGCACGCTGACGTTCCCGGGCGCGACCGTCACGATCTTCATCAGCACCGGCGAGGCGCCGGTCTCGAGCGTGCCCAACGTGGTCGGCATGAACAGGGCGGAGGCGATCGCCGTGCTGCGGGCCTCCAACTTCTTCGCCGGCGTGGTGGAGGAGACGACGAAGGACGAGGAGCAGGACGGGATCGTGCTCAGCCAGGTGCCCGAGCCCGGCACCCGGCTCCCCGAGGGCAGCACGGTGACGATCGACGTCTGGGTGTTCGAGGAGAAGGGCGGCGGGTCGCCGTCGCCGTCGCCGACGCCGTCGCCGTCGCCGAACCCGAACCCGAACCCGCCGAACCCGAACCCGAACCCGCCGAACCCGAACCCGTAGGGCTCAGCCCAGCCGCGCCCTGACCTTCGCCTGGACGACCGACCCGTCGACCTGCCCCTTCGCCTTGGCCATGACCATCCCCATGACCTTGCCCATGTCGGAGGGCGCGGACGCCCCGGTAGCCGCGAACGCCTCGTCGATGAGCGTGTCCACGGCGGCTTCGTCGAGCTGCGCCGGCGCGTAGGCCTGCAGGATCTCGCGCTCGGCGAGCTCCTTCGTCGCCAGCTCGTCGCGACCGGCGGCCTCGAAGGCCTCCATCGCCTCGGTCCGTTTCTTGACCTCCTTGGCGGCGACCTCACGGACCTCGTCGTCGGACAGCTCGTGGCCGCCGGACTCCTTCTCGCGGTTGATGATCGAGGCCAAGAGCATGCGGAGCGCGCCGACGCGCACCTTGTCGCCGGCCTTCATCGCGCCCGCGATCTCGGCGCGGAGCTGCTCCTTCAACGAACCGGCCACCGTAGACTCCCTCCCCGTGCTCCCCGTCGTGATCGCTGTCGCGGTGCTCGGCGCCGCGTGCGTCGTCTGGGGGGTCGTGGTCGAACGCTCCTGGTACCGCGTCGAGCGGTACCGCGTGGCCATCCTACCGACCGAGGCTCCCGGGCCCCTGACGGTCCTTCACCTGTCGGACCTGCACTTCATGCGTCACGACCCCAAGAAAGCCCGGTTCCTGGCGTCGCTCGACCCCGCCGACATCACCGTGGTCACGGGCGACTTCCTCGCCGAGCCCGAGTCCGTGGAGACCGCGGTCGCCGGGGTCGGTCCTGTCCGCGGCCGTCTCGCCTCGTGGTTCGTCTTGGGCTCCAACGACCACTTCGCGCCTCGGCCGCTCAACTACTTCGCGTACTTCCGCAAGAACCGCAAGCGCCGGATGGTCCGGCGGGGCCGGGCCGCCGACCTGATCGCCCAGCTGACCGCCGACGGATGGATCGACCTCTCCAACTCGCGGCGTGACGAGCACGTCGGCGGCCTCCCGATCGAGCTGCTCGGGCTCGACGACGCACACATCGGGTGGCACGACTTCCGGGTGGCGCCCCGGACCTCGCCCGATCGGTTCGGCATCGCGGTCATGCACTCGCCGGACTCGGCGCCCGAGACCGCGGCTCTCGGCTACGACTTCATGGTCGCGGGCCACACCCACGGCGGCCAGGTCTGCCTGCCCGGGCTCGGCGCGCTCGTCACCAATTGCTCGATGCCACGCCGCCTCGCCGCGGGTCTGATCCAGATGGGCTCGGCCGTCCTGCATACCTCGGCGGGCCTCGGGACGAGCAAGTACGCGCCCTTCCGGTTCTGGTGCCGTCCCCGCGTGACGGTGCTCACGCTCGAGCCCCGGCCGGGCTCCCTAGGGCCGCCGCGGCGCCGCTACACTGGGCCTTCCGGGACGTAGCGCAGCTTGGTAGCGCGCAGCGTTCGGGACGCTGAGGTCGCGGGTTCAAATCCCGCCGTCC